>DASQUK010000001.1:0-10691 GCA_035641315.1 Acidimicrobiales bacterium
GCGCAGCTCGGCGTTCTCGCGCCGCAGCCGGCGCAGCTCGGCAAGCTGATCAGTCGTCGGTCCCGGCCGGCGACCCTCATCGGCCTCGGCACGACGGACCCACAACCGCACCGTCTCGGCCTTCGGGCCCAGCTTCTCGGCTACCGAGCAGATCGCCTCCCACTGAGAGCCGTACTCGTGCTCGTGATCGAGGACCATCCGCACCGCCCGCTCACGGACCTCGTCGGGATACTTGCCCTGGCTTGGCATGACTCCATCCTTCTCAAGGATCGGAGCCTCCACCGAACCCGGGGCGGTTCATTCACCTTCCTGCGCCACCCCGGGGTGCCAGCCACCAACCACGAGGCCGAACGCGCCATCCGACCCCAGGTCTGCATGCGCAAGACCTGGGGAGGCAACAAGTCCCACGCCGGAGCCCGAGCCGCCGCCGTGCTCGGCAGCGTGCTTCGCACCTCCACCCAGCAAGGCGCGAACCCCATCGACATCCTGGTCACCATCGCCACCAGCGACGGCCAGCTCACCGGCCTCGACCTCGGCCCCGACCCATGAACGCCACCGACGCCCCCCGCTACCAGATCACCCTCGTCGAGCACTCTCCCGACGGCTCGACCAAAGAACTCGTGGGCGGCACATGCAGCGCGTTCGTCCTGGCCATCTGCGCACAAACCAAAGGCGAACTACGAATCCTCACACTCCACGAAGGCCCAACCAGCCAGCGGCGCAAGGCCATCCGCAGCCTCACCCAGCACATCCGCGCCACAATCGGCCTCGGGCGCTAACTCAATACCAGCGCGCTACGCCCACGACGATATTCCAGATAGCAGACATAGAGGGAGGTGCCGGATGAAGGCGATTGTGGTGACGGATCAGGCCGCGGGAACGGCTGGGATGGCGCTGGCGGAGCGGCCCGAGCCGGACGCGGCGAGCAACGATGTCGTCGTCCAGGTTCATGCGTCGGGGTTCACCCCTGGCGAGCTCACGTGGCCCGGGACCTGGACCGATCGCCTCGGCCGTGACCGGACACCGTCGATCCCCGGGCACGAGCTGGCCGGAGTAGTCAGCGCCCTCGGCTATGGCGCGGCGGGGCTGTCGGTGGGCCAGCGGGTGTTCGGGCTCGCGGACTGGACTCGCGACGGCACCCTGGCGGAGTACGTGGCCGTCGAGGCACGCAACCTCGCGCCGCTGCCGGGCGACGTCGACTTCACGGTCGGCGCGAGCCTGCCGATCTCGGGGTTGACCGCGTGGCAGGGGCTGTTCGTGCACGGCCGCGTCCAGGTGGGGCAGAGCGTGCTCGTGCACGGTGCGGCTGGTGGAGTCGGATCGATGGTGACGCAGCTCGCCCGTGAGGCCGGCGCCTACGTCATCGGCACCGGACGCGCCGCCGACCGGCAGACCGCGCTCGACTTCGGAGCGCAGGAGTTCGTCGACCTCGAGAACGACGCCCTGGAAGACGTCGGCGGAGTCGATCTGGTTTTCGACGTCATCGGCGGCGACATCGGGAAGCGGTCCGCAGGCCTGATTCGAACCGGAGGAACGCTGGTGACGATCGCTGGGCCGCCCGAGGTCCGGCCGGCCGACGGACTGGCGGTCGACTTCGTTGTCGAGGCCGATCGCGCCCAACTGAGTGAGGTCGTCCGCCGGGTGCGCGACGGGCGGCTGCGGACGAACATCGGCAACGTCTCAACCCTCGACGATGCCGTGGCCGCGTTCAATCCGACCGAGCGGATCAAGGGCAAGACGATCATCAGCGTTCGTCCATAAGGACGCGGAGACAGCAGAGACAGAGAGGGTATTCAAATGAAAGCGATCGTGGTGACGGACCAGGCCGCCGGAACGGCCGGGATGAAGCTGGTAGAGCGGCCCGAGCCGCAGGCGGCGAGGCTCGCCAGCCTCTCGGGCGCGAGCTACGGCGATGTCGTCGTTGAAGTTCATGCGTCGGGATTCGCCGGGGATGAGCTGACGCGGCGCTCGACTTCGGAGCGCAGGAGTTCGTCGACCTCGACAACGACGCCCTGGAAGACGTCGGCGGAGTCGATCTGGTTTTCGATGTCCTTGGCGGCGACATCGGGAAGCGGTCCGCAGGCCTGATTCGAACCGGAGGAACGCTGGTGACCATCGCCGGCCCGCCGGAGGCGCGGCCCGCCGACGGACTAGCGATCGACTTCGTTGTCGTGTCCGACCGCGCCCAACTGAGTGAGATCGTCCAGCGGATCCGGGATGGTCGGCTGCGGACGAACATCGGCAACGTCGCGACCCTCGACGATGCCGTCGCTGCCTTCAACCCGACCGAGCGGATCAAGGGGAAGACGATCATCCGCGTTCGTCCGTGAGCGGCCTTACGATGCATCCCGCTTGCTGTCGAGCATGTGAAGATGCGACAGGGCGATGTCGATCGCGGACGCCATTGGTGTGACGTCGCGGGAAGTCTGCGCCAAGAGGTAGCCACCCTGTACGGCTGCCAAGAGACCCGTGGCGAGTTGTGAGACGTCGGCTTCTTGTGGGATGAGGCCCGCCTTCTGAAACCGTCGCAGGAGATCTTCGAAGAGTTCTTGCCACGCCGCAAACAGGTCGTGGAGTTTCTGACGCGCGATCGAGTCCTGATCCGCAACCTCGTTCGCGAGCGAACCCAATGAGCACCCGTACCTGCCCTCTTGCAGGGCGTTGTTCTCGATCAGGGCGTCCCGCCAACGCCGCAGTCCTGCGAACGTCATCACCTTGCTGAGCCGTTCCCGTTCTTCAGCGATCTTGCGGTCCCCCACGAACTCGATGACCGCCCTCACCAGCGCTTGCTTGTCTTCGAAATGCCCGTACAGCTGCGACTTGCTCACGTTGCTCGCCACGACGACGTCATCGAGGGTCGTGCCACCGACACCTCGTACGCGCATCAGGTCGGCGGCCGTCGCGATGATCCGTGACCTCGTCTTCGCACCACGCGCCGTCAACCGCGAGGCTGTGGCCTCGCTCGAGCCCGGCTCCACGCAGCCATCCTACTGACCTCCCTCCAACTGACAGGGATCGTCATGCGGCCGAGGAGAGAGTGCCCTGAGCATCGGCAACGTCACCACCGGAGGGAATAGGGTCCATCGAACGCTCCTGACATCGGGTAAGACACTGGCCGCCGCGCCATCTCGGCAGTGGCGACCACACTGTTGGATGACCAACTCGGGACAACCCTGACCCCGACAGGAGCAACGACATGACCGACGTGAGTCACCAGCTGCTGGGCCGACAGTTCGGCGAACGAGGACCTGGCCAAGCTCGCCCGCCACGGCGCCGACACCTTCGGCTATACGTCACTCCTGGTAGCGACCGTCGAACCGGGAGCCTCGGTCGAGCTCGGTGAAACGGAGCCCGACGATGACGCCGTCCTCCACCATCCAGCGGAGGTCGTAGCTCGCGCGGTAGCTGGGCGGCCAGAACGACCCGAAGCGGCCGTCGTCGTTGACGTACCACTCGCCCCGGGTCGGACGACCGCTCTCGACGTACGTGGTCCCGCCGTCGGCCTCGAACACCTGGGTCGCGCCGTCGGAGAACACCAGCTCTCCCGCCGTCAGCGCCCGCGGAATCAGCTCCGGTGCGACGACGTCGCCGTCGGACACCTCGACGTCATCGAACCCGTGCACGACCCCACTGTAGGGACGCTCGGCGCGGTCGACAGCCGGCGCCCATGCCGCGAGCGCGAGGCGTGCCGGATCGCCCACGGCGATGCGCCCTGACGAGAGTGCCCGGCAGACGGAGCCGGCCCGCCTGCGGAGCGCGTTGCGGGCGCCGGTGCCGATGACATCGTCGAGCAGCTTGCAGGGTGCGGCGACGCGGACGACCTCGAGGTCGACATCGCCGATGCGGAGTCGTTCGCCAGGGGTGGTGGGCACGCCTCCGTGGGACATGGTGATGTTGCGACGGGTTCCGCCCGGCTCGACGAGGCTGCCGAGATCCTCGGTGGCGGCGTCGAGCGCGACCTGGGACTGGACGGTGACGTGCCGGTGCTTGGTGCCGTGGTAGCGGTCACCGACGATGCCACGGCCGGCTTCCACCTGCACGGACTCGGCGGCGCGCATGGGAAGTCGGCTGGCGGGGGCGATGTGGATGGCCGTGACCACCGGCGACTGCTCGCCGCCGGTGGCCTCGTGGCTGGTCACGACTCGGCCGGGTCCAGGCAGAGCGATGCCGAGTTCATGCAGTAGCGCTCACCGGTGGCGGTCGGTCCGTCGGGGAACACGTGGCCGAGGTGGGCGTCGCAGGCGGCGCAGCGGGCCTCGGTGCGGACCATGCCGTGGCTGCGATCCTCGATGCGGGTGACGCGACCATCGGTGATCTCGCGGTCGAAGCTCGGCCAGCCGGTGCCGGAGTCGAACTTGGCGTCGCTGTCGAACAGCTCGGTGTCGCACACGACACAGCGGTAGACGCCGGCGTCTTTGGTGTCCCAGTACTCGCCGGTGAAGGCCCGCTCCGTGCCCGCGTCCTGGGTGACGTGGTGCTGCAGCGGCGTCAGGTGGTTGCGGATCTCGTCGTCGGACGGGCGACGGTCGGTGGGGTTCGTCATGCGTGTCTCCTTGGGGGGATGCTGCTCGGCGTGGTGGAGCACGTGTCCGAGCAGCTCGTTCGATGCGCTAGCGATGCCGAGATGAGGAGTGCCTGATGCGAGGTCTCCCCGGGCCGGTCACGCGTACGCGACCTGGCAGAAGCCGTGATTGCAGTAGCCACGGGGGTTCGCGGCCAGGTACTGCTGGTGGTCGTCCTCGGCGAAGAAGAACTCGCCCGCCGGGGCGACCTCGGTTGCGATCATCCCGTAGCCGGCCTGCTCCAGCTTTGCCTGGTACCGGTCGCGGCTGGCCTCGGCCGCGGCGAGCTGCTCGTCGGAGTTGGTGTAGATGGCCGACCGGTACTGACTGCCGATGTCGTTGCCCTGGCCCATGTACTGGGTCGGGTCGTGGTTCTCCCAGAACACGGCCAGTAGATCGTCCAGGCTCACCTGCTCGGGATCGAACACGACCAGCACGGCCTCGGTGTGGCCGGTCATCGACGTGCACGTCTCCTGGTACGTGGGATTCGGGGTGTGCCCGCCCGAGTAGCCCACGGCGGTGGTGTACACCCCCGGCAGCTGCCAGAACAGCCGCTCCGCGCCCCAGAAGCAGCCCATCCCCACGATCAGGGTGTCCATGCCCTCAGGCCAGGGGCCGCGCAGTGGCGTCCCCAGCACTGCATGGGTGCCACGGACCGGCATGGTGGTGTCCCGACCGGGCAGGCACTGCTCGGGCGGCGGCGGTGGTGCAGGGAGTCGGTACGACATCTGTCTCCTCGATCAGGCCGTCCCCGGTGGGCGGCGGTGGTGGGCGGTCTTCCTGCCCACGAACTAGACAATCAACCGAGGTGGTTGTTACAGATCCCGCACCGCTCCCCCCGGATCATCCCGACACCGAGATGGTCGCCGCGCTCCGCGGCGGCGAAGCCGACCGCTTCGACGACCTGGTTCGAGAGCTGACCCCGGGGCTGACCCGCATGGCCCGCATGTACGTGAGCGGCGCCCTCGCCGGCGACGTGGTGCAGGACACATGGGTGGCGGTCATCGAGGCCATCGACACCTTCGAGGGTCGCTCGTCGCTCAAGACCTGGATCTACCGGATCCTGCTCAACAAGGTCCGCACGCTCGCCACCCGCGAGGCCCGCGCCGTCCCCGTGGCGAGCCTTGGACCCGACCACGATCCGACCGGGCCTCGCCTCGAGCTCGTCCACGACGAACTCGGGCCCGGCTACTGGCCGGCGCCACCGGAGCCCTGGGAGACACTCGCCCCCGAGCGACTCGAACGCAACGAGACCCTCGATCGAATCGCCGAGGCGATCGAGGCACTGCCGACCGCGCAGCGAGAGGTCGTCGAGCTGCGCGACGTCCAGGGCTGGTCGGCATCCGACACCGCGGACGCGCTCGGCATCACCGACGTCAACCAGCGGGTGCTGCTTCACCGCGGCCGCAAAGCGATCCGCAACGCCCTCGAGGAGCACCTCCGTGCGTCCTGACCAACCGACTGACACCGGCGGCAACATCCGCTGCGCCGAGGCCATCGAGTTGGTGACATTGCACCTCGACGACGCGCTCGACAATCGGGACCGCCGACTCTTCGAACGGCACGTCGACGCATGCACCGGATGCACCCGATACGTCGCCCAGATCCGCCAGACGATCGACCTCACCCGGCGGGTGCTCGAGCACACGAGCGTCGCACGTCAACCTCAGAACAACGAGCTGCGGGCGGCCTTCGTCGCTCGGAGACGCCGATCCGTGTGATCGCCGACGCTACTGCACTTCGTGGTGCCCTCGGCCGAACAACCACGGCTGCTCAGCCGTCACGCTGCTCGCCGGTTGTCGAAGGGCCGGTGACGGGTCGGGTGCCGCGACCATGGGGCGCGAAGCTGAGGCCGGTCGTCGGCAGCCGGGTGTTCGGCTCGCTCGCGCCAGGCTCACTCGGCCGTCGTGGTGCTGTGGATCTCGAGGACCTGGATGCCTCGCAGGTCCAACCAGGCACGGTCACCCGAACGGACCAGGCGGAGCTGCGCGGCACCACAGGATGCGCAGCGCAACACCATCCCGGGGGCGTCAAGGTAGGCGTACAGCTCAGCGATGCGGCGGGCGTCGCGACAGGTGGCACACGTCGACACCGCCGTGGTGACGTCGAAAGCGAACAGATCGCCGAGCGCGCCGGCGGCGGCGTTGCCGTCCAAAGATGTGTCCACGTCAACCTCCCGTCGGTCCGAACCGCTCTGTCCTGATTCGCCCGGGTTCATGACCCAATCCCACCAGGGCCTCGGCGACCGCCTCGACGAACGCGGTCGGCCCGCACACGTAGCAGTGCGGCTGCACCGACGGCGGCCAGCCCACCTCGGAGAGGAAGCCGGCAGCGACGCGGCCCCGATGCCCGGCCCAGTCCGGCGCCGACTCCCGCGTGAGGGTCAGGGTCACCGCCCGCCGTGGGCCCGCCAGCGCCTCGAGCTCCTGGCGATAGATGACATCACCGAGTGTGCGCGCCGAGTACACCAGGTGCATCGCCGCCGTGCTGCCCACCGCCTCATGGTGGCGCAGGATCGCCCGCAAGGGCACGACCCCGGATCCGCCACCCACCAGCAGCACCGGGGCGGTGTTGGCGCCATCCCAGACGAACCAGCCGCCGATCGGCCCGCGCAACTCGAACTGGTCCCCCAAGTCGGCCACGGTGGTCAGGTACGGCGACACCTCGCCCTCGTCGATCCGCTCGACCGTGAGCTCCAACCGCTCAGATCCCGGAGGAGACGCGACCGAGTAGCTCCGCTGCGCCGAATAGCCGTCCTCGGCCGTCAGCCGCACATCGACATGCTGACCCGCCCGGTGACCCGGCCAGTCCGGGACGTCGAGCCGCAACGTCACCGCCCGAACGGTCTCGGGGACCGTCTCGGCGACCGTGGCCACCAGCCAACGCACCGCCCTCAGTCACCCCAATAGCGCTGCTCACGCCACGGATCACCGTAGTTGTGATAGCCCACGCTCTCCCAGAACCCCGGCTCGTCCTCCTCGACAAGCCGCAGACCCCGCACCCACTTGGCGCTCTTCCAGAAATACAGGTGCGGAACCAACAACCGTGCCGGGCCACCGTGCTCGGACTCGAGGTCCTCGCCCTCGAACCGGTAGGCCACCCACGCCTGACCGTCCAGCACGTCCGCCAGCGGCAGGTTCGTCGTGTAGCCGCCGTCGCTGAACGCGACCACGAACTCCGCGGCCGTGTCGATCTCACCCAGGATCGTGTCCACCGAGACACCCTGCCAGCGGGTGCCGAGCTTGGACCACTTGGTCACGCAATGGATGTCGACCGTGACGTCCTCGGCCGGCAGCGCCCGGAACTCCCCCCAATCCCACCGGGCCAGGGAGGCCCCGGACTCGTCAACGACCGTCAGATCCCAGTCGTCCAACGCGACGTGAGGCGTCGGCCCTGCGCTGAGCACCGGGAAGTCATCCTCCAGGTACTGACCCGGAGGCACGAGCCCGGCCCCTGGCTGACGCCGACGTCCCTGGAACCCACGACTCACGACCGCCACGCGCGGCTCCTCTCGCAGAACGGCACATCACAACCTACGGCCAGCCCTCGACCACAGCAATGGACGAACCCCAGGGGGTGGACTCGATCGACCGACCGGCGTCCGCAACGAGCCGCTACGCCCGTGACACCGCCGAACGAGGGCGTGTGCAGACGCTGCGACACGGTCATCTACCGAACCGACCGGAACGCGGCGCGCAGCTCTTCGGTGAAGATCTCCGGCTGTTCCCAGGCGGCGAAGTGGCCGCCTTTCTCGACTTCGTTGTAAATGGATGAGGTTGGGATACGCCCGCTCTGCCCAGCTCCGCGGCGCCTGATATTGCTCGCTCGGAAACACGCTCACCGCTACCGGGATGGAGACGCGGCTCGACGACCTTCGGGAACTCGATGATCGAACCGGGCCAGCCGTGCGTCATGAGCAGTGGCAGGGCGTCGTCGTGCGGCGACCGCAGGTGCGCGAACTGGATGTCCAGCCCGTCGATCTCGGTGATGAACTTCCACGCCTGCCGGGTCGAACGCGTCCTCCAGCACGTCCCCGACCCAGCCGCGGTGCTCACGGAGGCCCGACGGTGCCTCCGACCCGGCGGGCGGGTCGCCGTCCTCGAACCCGACTGGTCATCCCTCACCTTCAATGGCGCAGACCACACCATCAGCACCGCCATCGCTCGGTCAGCCCTCGCGCGCCACCCCAGCGGCGACGTCGGCCGCCACCTCGGCCCGCTGCTTGCCACCTGCGGTTCAACCTCACCGACACGATCAACGAGACCGTCGCGTGGACCTCACTCGACGCCATTCGACGCAGCTTCCGATTCGACGATTACATCGCACACGCCAAAGCGATCCACTCCGAGACCCGCGTAGAGCGATGGCTCGACGAACTGCGCCGAGCCGACAAATGCCACCATCTCCACGTCCACCTCACGCTCTACTACGCGTCAGGCCGCGCACCAGAGCGACGGCTCGCGGCGCGCACCCACGAGCGCAGCTGTCCCCGAACGTGAGCTGAGACATGCCACCGAGGTGCCGGTAGAGGCGCAGCCCTCGTTGGCAATCCGCTGCTCACTCTGGCAGCCGCCCGCCAAGGGTGGGAGCGAATCTCGGGGAGTGCTTCGTCGTTGGGAGTTCCTACCCACGCCGACGATTCGCGGGGCGCCACCCGGCCGGTGATGGGGGATGCCTTGCGGCTCGTCAGTGGTCGTGGCCGTGGTGCGCAGCGGCAGCCGCCCAGAAGGCCTCCAGGACGAGAGCACCGCCGGCACCGCCCACCTCGGTCTGCGTGAGGAGGATCGAGATGCTGCCGTCGGATGGCACGACGTACGCGCACGTGCCCGTTCCGCCGACCCAGCCGTAGCGACCGATGACGTGCCAGAGCTCTCGCTGCTCGATGTCGACACCGCCGCCGGAGCCCCACGACTGCCCGTCCAGGAAGACGGAGTCGGTGGCTCGTATCGCTGGGGACAGCTGGTCGGTCATCATCTCGGCAACCCATCGGCCGGGCAGGACGTCGCGGCCACCGGCCAGCAGCATCCGTTGGAAGCGGAGCAGGTCGGCCGCGGTCGACACGTAGCCGCCGGTGCCCGATGCGAACACGGGAGGACGCGCGAATTGGCCATCTGGTTCGTCGACGACCACCAGCCCTCCTTCGTCGGCGCGACGGTATGCGGTGGTTGATCGGGCAGCCTCGCCCGGTGGGAACGAGAACCGGTGTCGACCATGCCGAGCGGTTCGAGGATCCGCTCGGCGAGGTAATCGTCGAACGAGCGGCCGCTGGCCCGAGCGATGAGCACGGTCAGGATGTCGTACGCCGTGTTGTAGGTGAACCCCTCCCCGGGCTGGTGAATGAGCGGGAGCTCGCCGACCCTGGCGATCCACTCGTCGGGGGGCGCGAAGTCTTGCGGGCGCGGTGGGCCCTGGTTCAAACGCTCGAACAGCGCTGCAGAGATCGGCGCCGTGAAGTCTGACGAGAACCCGAGCCCGCTCGTCGAGCGCAGCAGATCGCGCACTGTGACGGGCCGGACGGCGGGAACCGTGTCGTCCAGCGCGGCCGACGGTTCACGCAGCACACGCCGCTGAGCGAGCTCCGGGAGCAGGTCGTCTACCGGTTGATCGAGCGTCAGCCGACCGTCGGCGACCAACGCCAGTGCGGCCGCAGCGGTGACCGGCTTGCCCGCCGATGCCACGCGGAACATCGAGTCCTCCCGCATCGGCGAGCCACCGATGGCCTGGTCGCCGAGGACGGTGACCTCGGCGTCGTCGCCTCGCGCGACCAGGGCCACGAGCCCGGCGACCTCACCGGCGTCAACGAAAGGCTCAAGCGCATCAGCGATCGCAGTCACAGGCTGACTCTCGCGCGTCACGCGCATCCCGCCCTCGAGCCGTCAGCGGACAGCTCGCCCGAGGGCGCTCATCCGGCGTTGGAGGACACCTGCGCACGGCGTCAAGCGTGCGCGTTATGGGGCACGTCGGTACCACTCTGCAGCGCGCGCCGAGCGCCGAGTATGTGGCGCGGCGGCCCGTGGGCTCGTGGATCGAGCGAGCACCGGTCGCCAGTGTGCAACCGTCGTCGTCGGCGATTCGACCGGATCGAGTTGTGTTCGGGAGGCGGGCGCGCCTGCGGTGCCGGGCGCCGTG
>DASQUK010000002.1:0-3901 GCA_035641315.1 Acidimicrobiales bacterium
CGACGCCAGGTCGCCGGGTATGTGCACAGCGGAGGTGGTGTCGTCGACCTCGCTGTGGCCCGCGTAGGCGACGACCGAGTCGGGCGCGGAGCCGTCGACATGGTCGTTTGCCGGCCAGCCACTCCATCCTTGACTACTTAGTGGCCGCCACCCAGATGGCTTCGTTCTCGGTGCGGACTCGCCCATCGGTGGTCGTGAGCGGCTCCCATGCCTGGTGACCTTCTGCCAGACCTCTTCCTCGACCTCGCGATCTGGCCCGACCTACCTCACAACCCGATCTATGCCTGCCCCCAACGTGCGGCACGGTGTGGCAGTCGGGGTTGCGCTTGACCCGGGTTGGGGCTTGAGCTCGTCGCTTCGGCGGCGTCACGCGCTGGTAGGTCTGGGCAGGACGAGCGATTCGATGAGGGCGAGGGCGTCGGGGAAGGCGTCGGCCGGGGTGGCGTCGGGGTCGATGAGGCGGTGGAGGCGCAGGCCGTCTTCGAGGGCGACGAGAACGGTGCCCAGTGCCTCGGGGTCGACGTCGATGTCGGGGCGGCTGGCCCCCAGGATGGAGGTGGCGATCTCGCCGACGAGCGAGCGCATGGTCCGGAGGTGGTCGCCAAGCAGGGGTCGTAGCTCTGGGGTGCGGGCGACGTAGAGCATGAGCTCGACCTGGAGCAGGGGGTTGTGGTGGAGCGGGGCGTCGTCGGGGCGGTGGTCGTCGCGGAGTGCCTGGACGAACCCCTGGGCGTCGGGGTGCTCGCGCACGAGCGCTCGGTTGCGCACCTGGCTCCGCGCGAGGTGATCGTCGAGCATCGCGATCGCCAGCTCATCCTTGCTCGTGAAGTTCGAGTAGAAGGCGCCGCGCGTGAACCCGGCGGCCGCCGCGATCTGCTCGATGCTTGCGCCGGCCACGCCCAACTCGGCGAAGACGCCCGCGGCCGCGGTGAAGATCCGCTGGCGGGTCTCGTCCCGTGTCGGTCGCACGCGCTGCCTTGACACGACCAGCACGATACAACACTGTATCCACTCAATACGGATGTGTATCGAGTTGAGGGGAGGCCGCGGGATGCGTGAAGGCCGAGCCAGCAGGACCGCCGAGCACAACGCGCTTTTCCGCGCCCTGGAGACGTTGCGACGTCCGGGTGACCGCCTCGTCGACGACCCGCTCGCGGCGGCACTCCTGTCCCGGGATCTGCGGGCGGTGGCACTCGGGGCGCGAGCCCGTCCCGTACACGCTGCCGTGCTGCGCATCATCGATGGCCGCTGGCGGGCCGTTCGGACGTCGGTCGTGGCGCGGACTCGCCTCATCGACGACACTTTCGCCACGATCATCGACGACGCCGCTCAGGTCGTGGTCCTGGGCGCCGGGTTCGACACTCGCCCCTACCGGCTGCCATCGATGACGAGCAAGGCGGTGTTCGAGGTCGACCACCCCGACACCCAGCGCCGCAAACGCGAGCGGCTCGCCGGTCGCCGCGTGCCCTGTGACCACGTCCGCTTCGCCGCGACGGACTTCGTCCACGCCGGGCTCGGCACCACCCTCGCCGCCGCCGGCGTCGTGAAGCACCTCGCCTGGGCCGAGGATCGCTGGTTCGTGGGCAAGCTGCTCGGCAAGCCGCTTCCGGAGCCGTGGCGTTCTGCACCGATGGCCGACGAGCCGGACTTGCCTTTCGAGTCGAGTCGCGACGACTCGGTCGCCGACGTTGTGGCCCCGTACGGCGATGCATGTCAACGGAGTCGCGTTGCGGCGGGCCGCTACGACTCTCTCGATGCCGTCGCTGCGGTGATCTCCTTCGGGCAGGCGCCGGTCACGCTGCGCTGGCTCCTCGTGCACATGATCAACGAGACCGCCTGGCATCTCGGCCATCTTGACGTGTTCCGCGACGGACTCGGCGCGCCTCCAGCGCCTCAGTGACGACCTGACGGCGCTCGACACAACGCTCCGGCTCGGAGCGACTTCATCCCGCTCTTCGAGCCAGCGTTGTGGGGCAGGCGCATCAGTTGTCGAGGCGCTCCTCCAGCCCCCTGGTGAGGAAGTTGGCGTCCCCTCGTGCCAGTGCGGCGAGAATCATGGCCCAGGATGCCAGCCCGTGTTCGCACCACCGGCCGAGACCAGCGTCAACAACCAGCTCGCCCCGACACGCTCGCCCCGACATGCCGCCGGTGCGGCCCGGCACCGACACGCCCCACCACCTGGGCATAGTGTGGTGGTGTCCGCTCCGACGACCTGTGACGGTCGGGCATGAGCGGCCATCAAGGGGAGGCGACCATGGCTGTGTTCGTGGCGGTCGCGAACGTCGAGGACGTCCCTCCCGGCACCGCGACGGTCGTCACCGTGGAAGGCGCTGAGGTGGCCCTGGTCAACGTCGACGGCAGCTTCTATGCCGTCGACAACGAATGCACGCACCTCGGCGGTTACCTGGGAGAGGGCGAGATCAACCCCGACTGGAGCGACTGGGCCATCGAGTGCCCGTTGCACGCCAGCGTGTTCGACGTGCGCACGGGCGAGGTGATGAACCCGCCCGCCACCGAGCCAGTGCGGACCTATCCGGTCACAGTCGAAGATTCGGTGATCAAGGTCTCGGTCGCTTGAGGTCGGACGATGGGCGCGCCGCGAAACGGCTCAGCACAGGTTCGTGGACCTGAGCCGATGGCGTAGGCCGATCAGCCAGGTCACCCTCGACTCGAGCCACGGAGGTGAACGCATGGCGAGCGAGCACACGGTCGCCGACGACCCGGACCGTGCGCGTGACGTGCTCGAGGCAGTGCTCACCAACGACCGCGCCGACACGCCAGCCGTCGCGCAGCGACGCCACCTAGCGCGGCAGCAACCGCGGCTTGACCCGCGAGCAGCCGAGGAAGCGCTTGCCGCCGCCCGCCGTGCAGCCGCCGAGGTGGTCGAGCACGCCGAGCCGTTCCTCCGCCCAGTCCGCGTCGCCGAGCAGCGGGTTCGTCGGGCCGAGGGCGACGTGTACGCCAGTCGCAGGGCCCTCGCGGACGCGCCGATCTGACGTCGGCGAACTCTCACCAAGTCCGTGACGGATGCTTCAGCACGCCTCTCCGACGCCCGCCTGCGACTGGCCCAGGCCGAGGACGCCGCAGCTCCGCACCTCGCCGTGATCAACGCCGCAGAGGCCCGTCTGCGCCAAGCCGAGCACGATCCCACCGCCGCGCGCATCCGAGATCGGCCCGACCAGCTCACGCGCTCGCCCCCGGCCCGGTCGCTCGACCGCGGAACCGGGATCGAGCTCTGAAAGCGCCGGGATGCGGATGGCCAACCCAACGCCGAGCCGTACGGGCGGGTCTGTGACGCAGCTCGAGCCGATCCCGCCGTCGCGCGTACGGTGTATCGCTCGTCCACACCACGGCCTGACTGCAAGGGTTGTCGTCACCTGGCTCG
The DNA here is from genome assembly GCA_035641315.1 of Acidimicrobiales bacterium. Taxonomy (GTDB): domain Bacteria; phylum Actinomycetota; class Acidimicrobiia; order Acidimicrobiales; family VFJN01; genus DASQUK01. The sequence continues at coordinate 3,386 of DASQUK010000002.1, forward strand.
CCGTGCCGAGGAGTGGACGTGCTGCTGGGTGGCCTCCGGCAGGGCGGAGCCCCGGCCGGAAGCCACGCCCCGCTAGTCCGCGAAGGCCTGGAACTCCGCGGCGCGAACGATGCGGGCCTGCGCGCTGTTCGTCGTGCAGTCCGTGCCCGCCCTTGGGTCGGCATCCTGTTCACCGGCGTAGTCCGGGCCACCTGTGCACTGGTTGGTGACCACCTCGAAGCGCAGGTGCGTGGCGTTGGTGTCGGGGATGTCGAACGAGCGCAGGATGAGCTCCGGCGCCCGCGGCCGTGGTGCGACCGAGGGGAACGCGTCGGCCGGGCTGGTGAAGGCCAGCGTGTAGTCGGCCGCGTCGGTGCAGTCCACGGTTCCGACCGCATTGCACGCGAGGACACGGAACTGGCGCAGCGCGGAGAACCGGTTCTGCCCACCCGGGTCGGGGTCACCCGTGATCGCCGGGCGCAGCATGGCACTGACTTGGACCCTGGTAACCGGGTGCTGACCGCCGGCGAGATCGAC
>DASQUK010000003.1:0-4933 GCA_035641315.1 Acidimicrobiales bacterium
CTCGCCGCCTCGGCGGCCGGCACGACCCGGCCGGGGCCGCGCTCAGCGCCGGTCGAGCAGCTCGGCCACCCGGAAGGCCAGGTCGATCGACTGACGGCCGTTGAGCCGGGGATCGCACATGGTCTCGTAGCGGTCGTCGAGGTCGGCGTGGCTCAGCGCGTCGCCGCCCCCGAGGCACTCGGTCACGTCCTCGCCGGTCAGCTCGATGTGGACGCCGCCGGGCCACGTGCCCTCGGCCCAGTGGGCGGCGAAGAAGTCTGCGATCTCGGACAGCACGGCGTCGAAGTCCCGCGTCTTGCGGCCCGTGTCGGACGTGAACGTGTTGCCGTGCATGGGGTCGCACGCCCACACCACCGGGTGCCCGGCGTCCCGTACGGCGGCCAGCAGCGGCGGCAGCCGGCGGGCGACGGCGCCGGCGCCCATCCGCGCGATGAGCGTGAGGCGGCCGGGGATGCGCCCCGGGTTGAGCTCCTCGCACAGTGCGAGCACCTCCTCGGCCGTGGCGCCGGGCCCGAGCTTGCAGCCGACGGGATTGCGCACGCCCCGGAGGAACTCGACGTGGGCCTCGTCCGGGTGCCGGGTGCGCTCGCCGACCCAGAGCATGTGCGCGGAGCAGTCGTACCAGTCGCCGGTGAGCGAGTCCTGCCGGGTCAGGGCCTCCTCGTAGCCCAGGATCAGCGACTCGTGGCTGGTGTAGAAGTCGACCTCGTGCAGGTTGGGCTGACTGGTGGTGTCGATGCCGCAGGCCGCCATGAACCGCAGCGCCCGGTCGATGTCGTCGGCCACCCGGTCGTAGCGCCGGCCCTCGGGGCTCGAGGCCACGAACTCCTGGTTCCACTGGTGGACCTGCGACAGGTCGGCGAACCCGCCCTTGGTGAACGCTCGCAGCAGGTTCAGCGTGGCCGCCGACTGGTGGTAGGCCTGTACCAGCCGATCGGGATCGGGCGTGCGTGCCCCCTCGTTGGGGGCGCTGTCGTTGACCATGTGGCCGCGGAACGCAGGTAGCTCCACGTCGCCCACCGCCTCGAACGGCGCCGAGCGGGGCTTGGCGAACTGGCCGGCGATGCGGCCCACCTTGATGACCGGGACGCCGGTCGAATAGGTGAGCACCACCGCCATCTGCAGGATCACCTTTAGCTTGTCGCGGATGGCGTCGGCCGAGAACGCGTCGAACGACTCGGCGCAGTCGCCCGCCTGCAAGAGGAAGGCCTTGCCGTCGGCCACCTCGGCCAGCTGCGCGGTCAACGCCCGGGCCTCGCCCGCGAAGACCAGCGGCGGCACGCTGGCGAGGTGCTTCAGGGCGTGCTCGAGGGCCGACTCGTCGGGCCAGACGGGCTGTTGGGCGGCGGGCCGCTCACGCCAGGAATCCGGGCGCCACGGCCGGGACGGCGGGGCGGGACCCCGGTCACTGGTCACGGTGCACCATCGTGCCGGCCGGCGATGCCCGCCGGCAAAGCGATTCGCGCACCGGCAGTCGGAGCCGACACAAAAGCACCGGCCGCCCCCGGGCGGGATGGGGGCGGCCGGCGTGCAGGGGGCCGGGCGGCGGGAACCCGGCACTCCCCGGTGAACTCGATCACAAGTCTACTGGTGGCGGTGGAGGACGATTACGCGGCGCTCGAGCGGGATACGGCCTCTTCACGCACGGCGTCCACGGCCCGCTTCACCAGCCGCCGGGCCGCCTCTGCGGTCACGCCGAGCTCCTCGCCCACCTCGCGGTAGCTGCGCTTGCGACCGTCGGTCAGACCGAAGCGCTGCTCCACCGCGTAGCGGGCCCGCGTGTCGAGCACGTCGAGCAGGTCGTTGAGCGTGGCCTCGTCCTCGCGGTCGAGCAGCACCTGCTCGGGCGTCGGCACGTCGGCCGCCAGCAGGTCGACCAGCTCGCTGCCGTCGTCGTCGCCCACCGGGCGATCGAGCGACGTGGGCGTGGTCAGGCGGTAGAGGCGGGCGCTCTCGTCGTCGAGCTCCTCGCCGTCGCCGGACGCCTGGCGCAGTGCCGCCCGCAGCGAGGCGGACCGATCGCCGGGCAGGCGCACCAAGCTGGCCTTCTGGTCGAGCGCCCGGCCGATGGCCTGGCGGATCCAGAAGGTGGCGTAGGTGGAGAACTTGAAGCCCTTTCGCCAGTCGAACTTGTCGACGGCGTGCTCGAGGCCAAGGTTGCCTTCCTGGATCAGATCCAGCAGCTCCATCGACGGGGGGAGGGGGTAGCGTCGGGCGATGCTCACGACCAGGCGCAGGTTGGCCCGGATGAACCGGTCCTTGGCGGCGGCAGCGGCGGCGACGGCCTTGCGCAGCTCACGGCCGCGCTCCCCGGCGTCGAGGCGCGCCTGCGCGTCACGACCACGCTCGATGATCTGCGACAGCTCGCGCTCCTCGTCTGCAGTGAGCAGGGGCACGAGGCCGATTTCGTTCAGGTACTGACCTACAGAGTCACTCATCTCGTATCTCCTCAACCACCACTACCGCGGTGGGATTCCCGCAAGCAGGGGATTTCCGGCCGCTCCGTCGGGGAAAGCCGGGTACATGCGGGACGCTGTGTTGTTGTCCGATCCTCCGGTGACTGATGTCACCATGTACTTCGATCGAGGCGGCGGTGCCGGATTCCGGCGGGCTGTGAGCCTCGGTCCCGGGGGCACGATCCAGGAAGTGATCCTCTCGCGGTTGCGAGGGCGGGGTGGCGGCGGGTTCCCGACCGGACGCAAATGGCAGTCGGTGCGTGACGCCGCGGCGGGCGGCGGTGATCAGGGGGACGGGGAGAATCGCACCTTCGTGGTGTGCAACGGGGCAGAGGGCGAGCCCTCGACATTCAAGGATAGAGCGATCCTGCGCGCCAATCCTTATTCGGTCGTCGAGGGCGTGGCGATCGCCGCCTTCGCGGTCGGTGCCGAGCGGGCCTTCATCGGCGTCAAGGAGCGGTTCGAGCCCGAGATCGAGCGGCTGGCGACGGCGGTGGACGAGTTGCGCGAGTCGGGCGCGATCGGCGACGTCACGATCCAGGTCGTGCTCGGGCCCGACGCCTATCTGTACGGCGAGGAGACCGGGCTGCTCCAGGTGATCGAGGGCGAGGCGCCCATGCCCCGCAACGTGCCGCCCTACATCCATGGGCTGTTCGCCACGGTGCCGACCACCGGCTGGAGCGCGTCCCCCGCCGGGGTCGTGGACACCCTGCCGTCGTCGAACCCGACCGTCGTCAACAACGTCGAGACGCTGGCGACCGTGACCCAGGTGTTGGCCCGCGGACCGGAGTGGCATCGTTCGCTGGGCACCGCCGAGTCGGCCGGATGCATCGTCGCCACCGTCGTGGGAGACGTGGTGCGTCCCGGCGTCGGCGAGGTCGAGATGGGCACGCCGCTCGGGGAGGTCATCGAGCGCGTCGGTGGCGGCGTGCGGCCTGGACGCCAGGTGAAGGCAGTGCTCTCGGGGGTGGCCAACCCGGTGCTGACCGGCGACCAGCTCGACACGCCGTGCAGCTACGAGGGCATGGCGGCCGTGGGCTCGGGGCTGGGCGCCGCCGGCTTCCTCGTCCTCGACGACACCGCGTCGATGGTCGAGGCGGCGCAGATGGTGTCGCGCTTCCTGTACGTCGAGTCGTGCGGCCAGTGCCCGGCCTGCAAGCTCGGGTGCGGGGCCGTGACCGAAGGTCTCGAGCTGCTCGCAGCGGGGGGCGCCTCCGCCGAGGACCTCGACACGATCGCCGTGCGGTTGCAGACGTGCACCGACGGAAACCGCTGCTACCTGCCCGTGCAGGAGCAGCGGGTGGTGGCGAGCATCCTGCAGGCGTTCCCGGACGAGGTGGCGGCGGCCCTCGGTGGCCAGCCCGCGCCGGCGCGGGGACTCCAGGTGCCCAAGCTCGTGGACCTCCGCGACGGCCGGGCCACGATCGACGAGCGCCAGGCCCGCAAGCGGCCCGACTGGACGTACGAGGGGGAATAGTCGCTGGTCGGCGTCCTCACACGCGCGCCCGATGGGTACCTTTGTGGGCGTGCCAGCACGGTACGACGCGTCGACCGCCCTGCTGGTGGTCGACGTCCAGAACGACTTCGCCGATCCTGACGGCAGCCTGCACGTGCGCGATGCCGAGTCGGTGATCGACGTCGCCAACGCCGAGATCGAGGCGGCGCGGGCTGCGGGGGCCCTGATCGTCTACACGCAGGACTGGCACCCGCCGGACACGCCGCACTTCGCCAAGGACGGCGGCACCTGGCCCGTCCACTGCGTGGGTGGCACGTGGGGCGCGGAGCTTCACCCCCGCCTCGTCGTGGACGGCGAGCGGGTCCGCAAGGGCACGGGCGGCGAGGACGGCTACTCGGGATTCACCGTGGCCGACCCGGTCAGCGGCGAGACCAGCCCCACCGGCCTCGACGATCTGCTGCGCGAGCGCAGTGTGCGGCGCATCGTGATCTTGGGGCTCGCCACGGACTATTGCGTCAGGGAGACGGCGCTCGACGCCACCGCCCTGGGGTACGAGGCGACGGTCGTCGCGGACGGCGTCCGCCCGGTCGAGCTGGAGCCCGGCGACGGGCAACGGGCCATCGACGAGATGACCGCGGCCGGAGTCGCGCTTGCGTGAGGCGACCCTGCGCTTCCGGACGGTTGGGGCGTTCCGGCGTTCGGATGTGCCGCTGTTCGGCGTTCTCGAACGCCGGTCGGGGAACCCGGCTCGGCGGGCCGGGATGACGCCATGAGCGACCCGGCGCCAAAGCGGCCTCCGGTTCCCGCGTCGTTGGTCACCGACCTCTACGAGCTGACGATGGCGGCCGCGTACCAGGCCGAGGGCATCGAGCACGAAGCGACCTTCGAGCTGTTCGTCCGGCGGATGCCGCCGCAGCGCCGCTTCCTGGTGGCCGCCGGGCTCGACGACGCGCTCGCCGGCTTGGAGGCGCTGCGATTCGCCCCCCACGAGGTCGACTACCTGGCCGGGCTGGGGTTGTTC
>DASQUK010000004.1:0-100008 GCA_035641315.1 Acidimicrobiales bacterium
TGGGACCGCCGATGCGCGCCGTCGGGCCGCTGGTCAGGCCCTCGGCGGCGGCGGCCCCCCCGAGGACGAGCGTCCGGTCGCCGTTGCCGCTCCGGTGCTCGGACGAGCCGTCGTCCGCTCGCTCGGTGGGGTCGTCGTCATCGGTTGGCTGCCGGCCGTTGTCCTCGCCGGGCAGGTCGAAGATCGGGGGTGGTGGCTCGGCGGGGGCATCGGCCGACGGGGATGGCGCTGGCTCCGCCGGCTCTACAGGCGCGTCAGACGCGCCGCCGCGGCTCGGCTCCTCGGCTTCGTCGTTGGGCGCCCCAGCGCCCGCGCCCTGGGGCGCGGGCGGGCCTTCATTCCCGTCCACAGGCCACCACCTTGCCACGCGGGAGAGGGCGGTCCCAACCGTCCTCCGACCACAGCCCGCGCGAAAAGGGGGTCTGTCACGGGATCGTCATGGGTGGGCGGTGGGCGGCGCGGTGTCGTCGTCGAGCTCGCGGGGATGGTCGAGGGCGACGTGGTCCTCAAGCTCGTTGCGCGACCCGAACCGCAGCTCGCAGTAGGGGCACTGGTGCACGGCGTTCATGGGTTCCAGTGTCGCGCTGCTACGTTCCCCGCGGTCGGAAAAATCGGGCGGCTACCGCTGGAAGGGGACGTGGTCGATGGGGATCTGTGACGATCGGGTCGCGATCGTGACCGGCGCGGGCCGGGGCATCGGGCGCGAGCATGCGCTGCTGCTCGCCGCCCAGGGGGCCAGCGTGGTCGTCAACGATCTCGGCGGGTCGATGGACGGCACCGGCAGCGACGTCGGTCCGGCCCAGCAGGTGGTCGACGACATCACCGCGGAGGGTGGTCACGCCGTCGCCAACACCGACGACGTCAGCGACTGGGCGGGAGCCGAGAAGCTGATCGGCACCGCGCTCGAAGCCTTCGGCCGACTCGACGTGCTGATCAACAACGCCGGCATCCTGCGCGACCGCATGCTGGTCAACATGACCGAGGCCGAATGGGACGCGGTCATCAAGGTCCACCTCAAGGGCACGTTCGGTCCGTCGCACTTCGCCGCCAACCACTGGCGCGAGCGGTCCAAGGCGGGGGACGAGGTCGACGCCCGCATCGTGAACACGTCGTCGCCGTCGGGCATCTACGGCAACATCGGACAGACCAACTACGGCGCCGCCAAGGCCGGCATCGCCGCGTTCACGATCATCGCCGCCAAGGAGCTGGCGCGCTACGGGGTCACCGTCAACGCCATCGCCCCAGCCGCCCTGACCCGCATGACCACCGACCTGGGCATGGGTCAGCTCGATGACGAGGCCAAGGAGCAGATGTCCCCCAGGCACATCGCCCCGATCGTGTGCTGGCTGGCCAGCCCGTTGTCGGCGGGTGTCACCGGCCGGGTGTTCGACGTGAGCGGGCAGATGATCTCGGTATCGGAGGGCTGGCACCGCGGGCCGTCGATCGAGAACCCCGACGCCGACCCCGAGGTGCTGGGTCACGCCGTGGTCGACCTGGTCGCGCAGGCCCGGCCCAACGCCAACATGTACGGCTACGACGAGACCTGAGGGGGAGGATATGCCCATCAACCACGACGCCGTCGGCGCCCGGTCCGAGCCGGCCCGGCGCCGGTGGACGTCGAAGGATTGCCTGCTGTACGCGGTGGGGGTCGGCGCCGGTGCCGAGGACCCGAGCCAGGAACTCGTGTTCACGACCGAGAACAGCCAGGACGTCGATCAGCGGGTGCTCCCGACCATGGCGGTCGTGCTCGGCGCCGGGGGCGGGTCGTCCTTCGGCGCCCTGGGCGAGTTCAACCCCGCCATGCTCGTGCACGGGGAGCAGTCGATCTCGCTGGCGCGCGAGATCCCGGTGGAGGGCGAGCTCGAGTCCGTGACCGAGATCGTGGGCATCTACGACAAGGGCTCCGGGGCGCTCGTCGTCATCGAGTCCACCTCGACGCTGGTCGACGACGGCGAGCCGCTGTTCACCACCCGCGCCGGCCTCTTCATCCGGGGCGAGGGCGGCTGGGGCGGCGACCGCGGGCCGTCGTCCAGCTTCACCCAGCCAGACCGCGCCCCCGACCACGAGGTCACGTACCCGACGCGCATCGACCAGCCGTTGACGTACCGGCTGTCGGGCGACCGCAACCCGCTGCACTCCGATCCCAAGTTCGCGGCGCTGGCGGGGTTCCCCCGGCCGATCCTCCACGGGCTCTGCACCTACGGCTTCACCGGCCGGGCCCTGCTGCACACCCTGTGCGACGGTGACCCGGCGCGGTTCCGCTCGATGGGCGGCCGGTTCTCGAGCCCGGTGTTTCCGGGCGAGGCGCTGACGGTGCGGATGTGGCGCGCGGGCGAGGGCCAGGCCGTGTTCCAGACCCTGGGGCCCGACGCTCGGGTGGTCCTCGACACCGGTTCGGTCGGCTTCGACGCCGCCTAGGCGTAGACCGTAGCTAGAACAGCCGGAGCGTGTCGGGCTCGATGCCTCGGAGTGCGTCGTAGTCCACTTCGACGCAGGCGATGTCGCGCTGCATGGCCAGCACCCGCGCCTGCGGCTTGATCTGCTGGGCGACGAACACGCCCCGCACCGGCCGCAGCATCGGGTCGCGGGCCAGGAACTCGAGGTAGCGGGCCAGCTGCTCGACGCCGTCGATCTCGCCGCGACGCTTGACCTCGATGGCCACGGCGTTGCCCTCGGCGTCCCGGCACAGCAGGTCCACGGGGCCGATGTCGGTGGGGTACTCCCGGCGGACCAGGCGGAGCCCGGGGGCGATGGCGTCGCAGTTGGACGCCAGCAGCTCCTGGAGGTGGGTCTCGACGCCGTCCTTCCACAGTCCGGGGTCGACACCAAGGTCGTGGCGGGTGTCGGACACTACGTCGTGCAGGGTGATGGTGAGCGTCTCGCCCTTGGGTGCTCGGACGGTCCACACGGCGTTGCCGGCCTCATCGACGGACTCGGTCACCGTGTTCGGGGCGTTCATCCAGTTGAGCGGCTTGTAGGCACCGCCGTCGGCGTGGACGGCGACGCAGCCGTCGGCCTTGACCATGATCAGGCGGAGGGCCGGGGGCAGGTGGGCTTCGAGTCGTCCCGCGTAGTCGACCGTGCAGCGGGCCACGACCAGGCGCATCTTCGGGAGAGTAGTTAGGGTCAGCGCCGCCGCTGCGAGAGGTTGCGGCGGATGGTCTCGCGGCGCTCCTGGAGCTGGCGGTGGGTCAGCCCCTCCGTGGACTCGTCGAGGCCGAAGCTGGCCTTGACCCCCGTCATGTCGAGCTCGATGTTGCGGGGATCGATGCCGACGTCGGCCGCGATGCGATCGCCGTGGTGGGTGGCGAAGTAGAGGGAGATGCTGGCGATCTCGCCGAAGATGTCGAGGTCGGGCGCCAGGCGGGCGATGGCACCGTCGAGGAACACCAGGTTCTTGACGAACAGCATCAGCTCCTTGGGAAAGCGGGCGCCGATCCCCAGCAGCGCTTTCAGCACCTGCTGGATCTCGGCCACGAGCTGCTCGCCCGACATGGTGGTGGGGTCGACCGGCGGCTGGTCGAGGTGCAGCTCGCGCACCACCCGGTCGAGGTCGGCGTCGGGTGGGAGCGCCCCCAGGTCGCGCAACGCGGCGAGCTGGGCCACCACATCGTTGCCCGCCCCGCCCAGCAGCAGCCGCAGGAACGCCTGGCGGCGCACGTCGTCGAGCCGGCCGGTGATGCCGAAGTCGAGCAGCGCCGTGCGCCCGTCGGGCAGGACGAACAGGTTTCCGCCGTGGAGGTCGCCGTGGAAGATCCCCTTGAGGATCGCCCCCTCCAGCGTGGCGATCATGCCGGTGCGGACCACGGCCTCGGTGTCGACGCCGGCGTCGCGCATCCCGACCACGTCGTCGAAGCGGAAGCCGTCCAGCCGCTCCATGACCAGCACCCGGCGGGTGACGAGCTCGGGATGCGGCCGGGGCACCACGTAGCCCCGCTGGCCGAGCTCGGCGAAGGTGCGGGCCAGGTCGACCATGTTCTCGGCCTCGAGCCGGAAGTCGAGCTCCTCGGCGATGGTCTGGGCGAACAGCTCGACCAGCGCCGGCGGGTTGGCCAGTGCGGTCACCGGGATGCGCCCCACCAGCTTGGGTGCCAGCCAGGCCATGACCCGCAGGTCGTCGCGCACCAGGCGCGCCACCGAGGGTCGCTGCACCTTGACGACCACCCTCTCGCCGGTCCGCAACGTGGCGGCATGGACCTGGGCGATGGACGCGGCCGCCAAGGGGGTGCGGTCGACCCAGCCGAAGGTGTGGTCGAGCGGCTGCCCCAGGTCCTCCTCGATGACCTGGCGGACGACCCGGAACGGCTCGGCCGGCACCTGATCGCGGCACAGCTTGAACTCGCCCACCAGCTCGGCGGGGAAGATGCCCTCGCCCGACGAGATGATCTGCCCCAGCTTGATGTAGGTCGGGCCCAGGCGTTCGGCGGCCAGGCGCAGGCGACGGGAGATGCCGGCCCGCCGGGTCCCGGGGCTGTCGGACCGCTTCTCCCGCAGCGCCCACAGGGTGACGGCGGCGCTCAAGTGGCGCGTGACCGTGACCACCCGGCGCCCGGGTGGCCAGCGCCCGGGCCGGGTGAGCTGGGGCACCTCGGCGGCGACCCGGGCCCGCACGTCGGCCAGCCCCCGCCGCCACGCCAGCGCGGCGGGATCGTCGAGCGTCCAGGGCGGGTCGTCGCTGTAGCTGCCCTGGTCGAGGTCGGTAGGGGCGACCGACATTGGGCCGAGTCTGCCCGGACGGCGGGCGAAGCGGTACCTCAGGGCTGCACGTGACCGTCGGTGACCCGCACGCCCTCGGCTCGGAGCCGCCGGGCGTGCTCGGTCTCGTGGCCGGGTACCAGGCGGCCGGTGGCGGTCACCACTCGCCACCACGGCAGGTCGTCGGTGCTGGTGGCCAGGATGCGCCCGACCGCCCGGGCCGCGCCCGGGTAGCCGGCCTCGGCCGCGACCTCGCCGTAGGTCACCACCTCGCCGGGGCGCAGCGAGCGAAGCACGGCCACCACCGCCTGCTCGAACGGGGACATGTCCGGCACGCAGCAGAAACCTAGAGTTCCCCGCATGCGGACGCTGACGGCCGACGAGATCGCGGCCCACGTCGAAGGCATCGGCGAGGTGGGCTGGACCGTGGTCGAGGACGCCATCGAGCCCGACCTGGTGGACGAGCTGACCGAGGCGCTCGAGCGCCTGGAGCGCGAGCTGGGCGCCGTGCCCGCCGGGAACACCTTCGAGGGCACGCACACAGTGCGCATCTACAACCTGCTCGTGGACGGCGACGTGTTCGCCCGGGTGCCCGTCCATCCCAACGTGCTGCCGCTGGTCGAGCGGGTGCTCGATCCCGGCTGCCTGCTGTCGTCGCTGTCGTCCATCGCGATCGGGCCCGACGAGACGCCCCAGCCGATCCACTCCGACGATCAGCTCATACCCATCCCCAAGCCGCACCCGCCGGTGGTGTGCAACTCGATGTGGGCGCTCACCGACTTCAGCCAGGCCAACGGCGCCACCCAGCTGGTGCCGGGCACCCACCTCGGCCCCTCACCCGACTTCGGCCGGCACTACGACTCGATCGCCGCCGAGATGGCCAAGGGCAGCGTCCTGGTGTGGAACGGCAGCCTGTGGCACGGCGGCGGTGCCAACACGACCGATCGGCGGCGCGTCGGGCTCGCCTGCAACTACTGCGCGGGCTACATCCGCCAGCAGGAGAACCAGCAGCTCGGCATCCCGCGCGACATCGCCCGGAGGTTCGACGAGCGGTTGCAGCGGCTGTGCGGCTACGGCATCTACAACGGCCTCATCGGGCACATCGACAAACGCGACCCGATCGAGCTGCTGCGGGACGGCGGCAGCGCCGACATGGTCTGGGACCTCATCTGAGGCCCGTCACCCGGCCGTCACGGCGGCGATGACCCGCTCGGCCAGCTCGGGGCGGCAGACGAGCAGGTCGGGCAGGTAGGGATCGGGGCGGTTGTACTCCAGGGCCGAGCCGTCGAGCCGGGAGGCGTGCAGGCCGGCGGCCCGGGCCACGGCCACGGGGGCGGCGGAGTCCCACTCGTACTGGCCCCCGCTGTGGGGGTAGACGTCCGCCTCGCCCAGCACCACCGCCATCGCCTTGGCACCCGCCGATCCCAGCGTGACCAGCTCACCGCCGAGCGCCTCCGCGATGAGCCCTGCCTCGGCCGGGGGACGGCTGCGGCTCACTACGACCCGCACCGGCCCCGTCCCCGCCGGCGGGAGGGCGGGCGGCCGATCGGTGGCCAGCGTCAGCCCACGCGCAGGGAGGGCGACGGCGCCGGCCACCGGGTCGCCCGCTACCACCAGGGCGACGTGCACGGCCCAGTCGGCGCGGGGCACCTCGCCGAACTCCCGGGTGCCGTCCAGCGGGTCCACGATCCACACCCGCTCGGCGGCGAGCCGAGCCGGGTCGGACACACCCTCCTCCGACAGCACGGCGTCGGCGGGCCGCAGCTCGGCCAGGCGGCTCGTCAACAGCTCGTGGGCGGCGCGGTCGCCTTCCCACCCCAGTACTCTGCCGTCGACTCCGTCGGCTACGAGCCGGGTTCGCAGCTCGAGGAGCAGCGCCCCCGCATCGGTGGCGAGGCGGGCGGCGAGGGCGTGATCACCGGCGAGGGGAGGAGGCATGCTGCCTTTGCTTACCAGACCGGTCGGAATTGCTTACCCAATAGGTCGGATTTAGCCTGGAGCGCTCATGGCTGCGGACGCACCGGTACAAGCGAGCTACGAGCTGACGGATCTTCAGGCGTTGGAGGCGGAGGCGGTCCATGTGATCCGTGAGGTGGCGGCCGAGTTCGAGCGCCCGGTGCTGTTGTTCTCGGGGGGCAAGGATTCGGCGGTGATGTTGCATGTGGCGGTGAAGGCGTTCGCGCCGGCCCGGTTGCCGTTCCCGGTGATGCATGTGGACACGGGCCACAACTTCGCTGAGGTGATCGAGTTCCGTGATCGGCGGGTGGCGGAGCTGGGGGTGCGGCTGGTGGTGGCGAGCGTCCAGGAGGCCATCGACGCGGGTCGGGTGGTGGAGGAGAGCGGTCCCCGGGCCAGCCGCAACCGGATCCAGACGGTGGCGTTGTTGGAGGCGATCGAGGAGCACGGTTTCGACGCGGTGTTCGGCGGTGCCCGGCGTGACGAGGAGAAGGCCCGGGCCAAGGAGCGGGTGTTCAGTTTCCGCGACGAGTTCGGCCAGTGGGATCCCAAGAGCCAGCGCCCCGAGCTGTGGAGCCTGTACAACGGGCGGCACCGCAAGGGGGAGCACATCCGGGTGTTCCCGCTGTCGAACTGGACCGAGTTGGACATCTGGCGGTACATCGCCGCCGAGGACATCGAGCTGCCCGGCATCTACTTTGCGCACACCCGGCGGGTGTTCCAGCGGGATGGGATGTGGCTGGCGTTCTCGCCGTGGGCGAGGTTGCTGGACGGCGAGGAGGTCGAGGAGCGCACCATCCGGTTCCGTACCGTCGGCGACGCCACCTGCACGGGCGCGGTGGAGTCGGCGGCCGACACGGTGGTGGCCATCATCGAGGAGACGGCGGTGACCCGGGTGACCGAGCGGGGCGCGACCCGGGCGGACGACCGCATCAGCGAGGCCGGCATGGAGGACCGCAAGCGCGAGGGCTATTTCTGATGGAGCTGTTGCGGTTCGCGACGGCCGGGTCGGTGGATGACGGCAAGTCGACGCTGATTGGGCGGCTGTTGTACGACTCCAAGGCCATCTTCGAGGACCAGCTCGAATCGGTGGAGGCCACCAGCCTGGCCCGGGGCGACGCCTACACGGACCTGGCGTTGCTCACCGACGGTCTGCGGGCCGAGCGCGAGCAGGGCATCACCATCGACGTCGCCTACCGCTACTTCGCCACCCCCCGCCGCAAGTTCATCATCGCCGACACCCCGGGCCACATTCAGTACACGCGCAACATGGTCACCGGCGCGTCGACCGCCGACCTGGCGCTGATCCTCATCGATGCCCGCAAGGGCGTGCTCGAGCAGTCCCGCCGCCACGCCTTCCTGGCCACGCTGCTGGGCATCCCCCACCTGGTGGTGTGCGTGAACAAGATGGACCTGGTCGACTGGTCCCAGGAACGGTTCGAGGAGATCAAGGCCGACTTCCGCAGCTTCGCCATGCGCCTCGATGTGCACGACCTGGCGTTCGTGCCCATCTCGGCGCTGCACGGCGACAACGTGGTCGAGCGCTCGGCCAACATGGACTGGTACGAGGGCACGTCGCTGCTGCACCACCTGGAAGAGACCCACATCGCCAGCGACCGCAACCTGATCGACGCCCGCTTCCCGGTCCAATACGTGATCCGGCCCCAGGACCAACGCAACCACGACCTGCACGACTACCGCGGCTACGCAGGCACCATCGCCGGAGGTGTGCTCAAGCCCGGCGACGAGGTCGTCGTCCTGCCCTCGGGACTGACCACCACCATCGCCGCTATCGACACCGCCAACGGCCCGGTCGCCGAGGCGTTCGCCCCCATGGCCGTCACCGTGCGACTGGCCGACGACATCGACGTGTCCCGAGGCGACATGATCTGCCGGGGCCGCAACCGGCCCCACGTGGGCCAAGACCTCGAGGCCATGGTGTGCTGGCTCACCCCCCACCGCGACCTACGCGCGGGCGCCAAACTGGCCGTCAAGCACACCACCCGCTGGGGCCGGGCCCTCGTCAAGGACCTGCAGTACCGACTCGACATCAACACCCTGCACCGCGACGAACACGCCCACGCCCTGACGCTCAACGAGATCGGCCGCGTCCAACTGCGCACCACCGTGCCCCTGTTCTTCGACGAATACCGCCGCAACCGCACCACCGGCAGCTTCATCCTCGTCGACGAGACCACCAACAACACCGTCGGCGCCGGCACCATCCTCGGCCCCACCGAAGTGGCGTGACCGGGACCCGCAACGTCGTCTGGCACGCCGGCTCGGTGGCCCGGACGGAGCGGCCGTCGCTGGGGGCCACGGTGTGGTTCACCGGCCTGTCGGGTTCCGGCAAGTCGACGGTGGCGGGGGAGGTCGAACGGGCGCTGGTCGCCGCCGGCCGACCGGCCTACCTGCTCGACGGCGACAACCTGCGCCACGGGCTCAACGCCGACCTCGGCTTCTCGGCGGCCGACCGCACCGAGAACATCCGCCGGGTGGGTGAGGTGGCCCGCCTGTTCGCCGACGCCGGGGTCGTGGCGCTGGTGCCGGTCATCAGCCCCTACCGGGCCGACCGCGACCAGGCCCGGGCCATCCACGAGGCGGCCGGGTTGCGGTTCGTCGAGGTGTTCGTCGACACGCCCATCAGGGTGTGCGAGTCGCGCGACCCGAAGGGCCTCTACGCCAAGGCCCGGGCCGGCGAGATCACGGGCTTCACCGGCATCGACGATCCCTACGAGGTGCCGGAGCACCCGGACCTACGGCTCACCCCTGCCGACGGCGACGCCGCCGCCCAGGCGGGCCGGGTGCTGGAGCTGCTCGACCGGTCCTGAGCGTCAGGACGGTCCGGGGCGGTAGGTGCCGAAGCACCAGACGTTGCCCTCCGGATCCTTGGCGGCATAGTCGCGTGAGCCGTAGTCCTGGTCGGTGAGGCCCATGACGATCTCGGCACCGGCGGCCACCGCTCGGTCGTGGTGGGTGTCGGGGTCGTCGAGCCCGACGTAGACGGCGATCGGTCCCAGGTCGAAGGGGCTGTCGCCCCCGGACGCAGTTGCGCCGAAGCCGAAGTAGCAGCCACCGAACTCGAGCTCGACGTAGGCGATCTGGTCGTCGGGCCCCTTGTGGACCGCGTGCTCCCGGAAGCCGAACGCCTCCGTCAGGAACTGCAGTGCCTTCTCGGGGTCGCGATAGTGCAGGACCGGCTGGATGATGACGTTGGTTTCGTTTGGCATGGGACCGACCGTACGACCGCATGGGGTCGCCGTCTTGGACGAATGGCGCCTCGCCGCCACACGTCACAGCCCGTGGCCCGACCTCGTCGTAGAGGTATGGGTTACTTCGAGCCGATCGAGCACGCGAAGACCATCAGCCTGACGACCTACCGCAGGGACGGCACGCCGGTGCGCACGCCGGTGCACGTCGTCGCCCACGACGACGTGGCCTACATCCGCACCTTCGATCCCTCGGGCAAGCTCAAGCGCATGCGCAGCAACCCGGAGGTCGAGGTGGCGCCGAGCACCGTGCGGGGTCGGGTGACCGGCCAGAGCCGGGCGGCCAAGGCCCGCATCCTCGCGGGCGAGGAGTCCGACGCCGTGGGGCGGGCCCTCGCACGCAAGTACCCGGTCATGCACGGCCGGCTGATCCCCTGGTTCCACCGGCGCAAGGGATTGGTGACCACTCACATCGAGGTGACGCCGCGGTGAGACTGCTTCTGCCCGCGCTCAGTCGCTATATGAGCGGTGAGCGCGGGCAGAACGCAGTCTCCGCTAGCGCACCAGCGGCTTGTACTTGATGCGGTGGGGCTGGTCGGCCTCCGCCCCCAGCTCCTTGCGGCGCCAGGCCTCGTACTCGCTGAAGTTCCCCTCGAACCACCGCTCCTGGCTGTCGCCCTCGAACGCCAGGATGTGCGTGGCGATGCGGTCGAGAAACCAGCGGTCGTGGCTGATGACTACCGCGCACCCGGGGAACGCCTCCAGCGCATCCTCCAGCGCCCGCAGGGTGTCGACGTCCAGGTCGTTGGTGGGCTCGTCCAGCAGCAGCACGTTGCCGCCCCGGCGCAGCATCTTGGCCAGGTGCACCCGGTTGCGCTCGCCGCCCGACAGCACGCCGACCGGCTTCTGCTGGTCGGAGCCCCGGAAGTTGAACGAGGCCACGTACGCCCGGCCGTTGACCTCACGGTGGCCCAGCTTGAGCAGGTCCTGACCGCCGGTGATCTCCTGGTACACGGTGTTGTCGGCGCCTAGGGCGTCGCGGGACTGGTCCACGTAGGCCAGCTCGACCGACGCGCCGATCGTGATCGTGCCGCCGTCGGGCTTCTCGGCGCCGGTGAGCATGCGGAACAGCGTGGTCTTGCCGGCACCGTTGGGCCCGATGATGCCGACGATGCCCGCCCGCGGGAGCGAGAACGACAGGTCGTCGATCAGCAGGCGGTCGCCGTAGCCCTTGGACAGGCCGTCGACCTCGATGACCTGGTCGCCCAGGTGCGGCCCCGGCGGGATGTGGATCTGCAGGCGGTCGGGCCCCCGCTCGGCGGCCTCGGCCTCGGCCTGCAGCTTCTCGTAGGCGGCGAGGCGCGCCCTGCCCTTGGCCTGGCGGGCCTTCGGCGCCATCCGCACCCATTCGAGCTCGCGCTCGAGCGTGCGTTTGCGGGCGGTGTCGGCCTTCTCCTCCTGCTCGAGCCGGGCGCGCTTCTGCTCCAGCCAGCCCGAGTAGTTGCCCTCGAACGGATGGCCGCGGCCCCGATCCAGCTCCAGGATCCAGCCCGCCACGTTGTCGAGGAAGTAGCGGTCGTGGGTGATGGCGACCACGGTGCCGTGGTAGTCCCGCAGAAACCGCTCGAGCCACGCGACGGACTCGGCGTCGAGGTGGTTGGTGGGCTCGTCGAGCAGCAGCAGGTCGGGCCGCGACAGCAGCAGCCGGCAGAGCGCCACCCGGCGCCGCTCGCCGCCGGAGAGCGTGGTGACGTCGGCGTCGCCGGGGGGCAGGCGCAGGGCGTCCATGGCGACGTCGACCGTGCGCTGCAGGTCCCAGGCGCCGGCGGCCTCGATCCTCGACTCCAGGTCGGCCTGGCGGGCACCGAGCCTCTCGTAGTCGGCGTCGGGGTCGGCCCAGCCGGCCATGACCTCGTCGTAATCGGTGAGCAGAGCCGCCACCTGGCCGACGCCGTCCATGACGTTGCCGTGGACGTCCTTGGCGGCGTCGAGCCGCGGTTCCTGCTCGAGCATGCCGACCGAGAAGCCGGGGGAGAGCCTTGCCTCACCGGTGTAGCCGTCGTCGACCCCGGCCATGAGCCGCAACAGCGATGACTTGCCCGCGCCGTTGGGCCCCAGCACGCCGATCTTGGCGCCGGGGTAGAACGCCAGGGTGATGTCCTTCAGCACCTCCTTGTCGGGAGGGTAGAAGCGGCTCACCTTGCGCATGGTGAAGATGAACTGCGCGCTCATGACGCGCGCACGGTAGGTGGCTCAGGCGGCGCGGATCGACTCGATCTGGTCGAGGTGCACCACCACGTCGTCGTCGTCGACGACGAACCAGGCGCTGTCCTTGACACAGGACAGCAGCCGGCCACGCCACAGGTTGGCCGCTGTGCGGACGATCACGTCGATGCCGAGCAGCGGACGCAGCGCTTGGGGAGTCAGCCGGTTGGGGGAGCGGTCGACGGCGGTCGGGCGCATGCTGACCTCCTGGATGAGGCGTGTACCCGGTCTACACCTGCCGTTTCGTCGCTTGGTGGATACCCGGATGAGCCCCCGCTGAGAAACGCCGGGTCACCGGTACCATCGGTGACCGTGGGTGACGCACCGCAAGCCTCGAACTCGACAACCACGCTGGGGCCCAACGCCTGGCTCGTCGACGAGATGTACGAGCAGTACCTCGACGATCCCGCGTCGGTCAGTGAGAGCTGGCGCGACTTCTTCGCGGACTACAAGCGAGACGTCGACCCCGCGACGGCCGCCCCCACACCGCCCGCCGCCCCCACACCGCCCGCCGCCCCGACACCGACCGCCGCAAATGGCGCGCAGCCCGCGGCCACCCCGTCACCAGCGGCCCCGACGTCCCCCGAGGCTCCGCCGACCCCCGCCACAGCCCCCTCGGCCCCATCCCCGATGGCAGCCCCGGCGCCTGTGGCCGAGGAGCCGCCCGGCGAGCCCTTGCGGGGCGCCGCGGCGCGGATCGTCCAGAACATGACGGCCAGCCTCGGCATGCCCACGGCGACCAGCTTCCGAAACGTGCCGGCCAAGCTGCTCGAGGTCAACCGCCGCATCGCCAACGGCTACCTGGGCCGCACCCGGGGCGGCAAGATCAGCTTCACCCACGTCATCGGCTACGCCGTGGTCCGGGCCATCGCCGACACCATGCCGGTCATGCGCTCGACGTTCACGACCGACGACGACGGCAAGCCCCGGGTCGTCCGCCACGAGCACGTGAACCTGGGCTTGGCGGTCGACGTGGAGCGCTCCGACGGCAGCCGCACGCTGCTGGTGCCGGTCATCCGCGAGGCCGACACCATGGACTTCCGGGGTTTCTGGGCGTCGTACGAGGAGCTGATCCGCAGGGTCCGCTCCAACAAGCTGAGCCCCGACGACTTCGCCGGGACCAACGTCACCCTCACCAACCCGGGCACGATCGGCACCGTCCAGTCCGTGCCCCGGCTCATGCCAAACCAGGGCGTGATCGTGGGCGTCGGCGCCATCGACTTCCCCGCGGAGTGGCGGGGCGCCGACCCGGTGCTGCTGGCCGAGCTGGGCGCGTCCAAGGTGGTCACGGTCACGTCCACCTACGACCACCGCATCATCCAGGGCGCCGAGTCGGGCCTGTTCCTCAAGCGGGTCGAGGAGCTGCTGCTGGGTGGCGACGGCTTCTACGACGACATCTTCAAGAGCCTGGGGGTGCCCTACGAGGCGGTGAAGTGGCGGCGGGACGTCAACCCCATCGACCGCGAGCAGACGATGCTCGAGAAGCAGATGGCGGTGGCGACGCTGATCCGGGTGTACCGGGTGCGGGGCCACCTGATCGCCGACCTCGATCCGCTGCGCTGGAAAGAGCCGCGGATGCATCCCGAGCTCGACCCCGCCACCTATGGGCTCACGATCTGGGACCTGGACCGCGAGTTCCTGACCGGCGGGCTGGCGGGGCAGGACAAGATGGTGCTCAGCGAGATCCTGCGGGTGCTGCGCGACGCCTATTGCCGGACGTCGGGCGTCGAGTACATGCACATCCAGGACCTCGACGAGCAGCACTGGATCCAGGAGCACGTCGAGTCGGCCACCGCGGTCGACTTCGACACGGAGGACCAGCGCCACATCCTCGGCCGGCTCAACGCCGCCGAGGCGTTCGAGAAGTTCCTCGGCACCAAGTGGGTGGGCCAGAAGCGGTTCAGCCTCGAGGGCGGCGAGAGCCTCATCCCGGTGCTCGACGCCATCCTCGAGCAGGCGGCCGACGACGGGCTCGACGGCACCGTCATGGGCATGTCGCACCGCGGCCGGCTCAACGTGCTCGCCAGCATCGTCGGCAAGTCCTACGAGCAGATCTTCAAGGACTTCGAGGGCATCCCCGACCCGACCGCGGTGCAGGGCTCGGGCGACGTCAAGTACCACCTGGGGCAGGCCGGCAAGTTCCAGAGCCGGGCCGGCAAGGAGATCGCCGTCGAGGTGGCCGCCAACCCCAGCCACCTCGAGGCCGTCGATCCCGTGGTCGAGGGCATGGTGCGGGCGCGGCAGGACCAGATCAACGATCCCGAGGGCTTCTCGGTGCTGCCGATCCTCATGCACGGTGACGCCGCGTTCGCCGGACAGGGCGTCGTGGCCGAGACGCTCAACATGAGCGACATCAAGGGCTATCGGGTGGGCGGCACGGTCCACATCATCGTGAACAACCAGATCGGCTTCACGACCACGCCCGAGGCGGCCCGGTCAGGGTTCTATGCCAGCGACGTCGGCAAGATCGTTCAGGCGCCGATCTTCCACGTGAACGGCGACGATCCCGAGGCCTGCGTCCGGGTGGCCCGGTTGGCGTACGCCTATCGCCAGCGCTTCCACAAGGACGTGGTGATCGACCTCGTGTGCTACCGGCGCCACGGCCACAACGAGGGCGACGACCCCAGCTACACGCAGCCGCTGATGTACGCCAAGATCGAGCAGCGGCGCTCCGTGCGCAAGCTCTACACCGAGTCGCTGGTCAAGCGGGGCCACATGTCGCTCGAGGAGGCCGAGCAGGCGCTCGACGACTTCCGCCAGCGGCTGCAGCAGGCGCTGGACGAGACCCGCCAGTCGGCCCCGCCCGCCTCCGTGCGGGTGGCCGAGCCGCCGCCCCCGGTCGGGGTCCTGCCGCACGTCGAGACCGGGGTCGACCGGGCGGTGCTCGATCGCATCTACGAGACCATGAGCCACTGGCCCGACGACTTCCAGGTCCATCCCAAGCTGGCCAAGCAGTTCGAGACCCGGGACAAGATGGTCCGCGAGCAGGGCGAGGTCGACTGGGCCACCGCCGAGGCCATGGCGTTCGGGTCGCTGCTGCTCGAGCGCACCGACATCCGCCTGGCCGGGCAGGACTCGCGGCGCGGCACCTTCAGCCAGCGTCACGCCGTGCTCGTGGACCACACCGACGGCCGCGAATGGGCGCCGCTGGCGCACCTGGGGCCGCAGCAGGGCAAGTTCTGGATCTACGACTCGCTGCTGTCGGAGTACGCAGCGTTGGGCTTCGAATACGGCTACTCGGTGGCCAACAAGGACGCACTGGTGTGCTGGGAGGCGCAGTTCGGCGACTTCGTCAACGGTGCCAGTCCCATCCTCGACCAGTACCTGGTGGCGGCCGAGGACAAGTGGGACCAGAGCTCGGGCCTGGTGCTTCTGCTGCCGCACGGCTACGAGGGCCAGGGCGCGGAGCACTCGTCGGCCCGGCTGGAGCGGTTCCTCACGCTGGCGGCCGAGGACAACATCCAGGTGGCCAACGCCTCGACCGCGGCGCAGTACTTCCACCTGCTGCGGCGCCAGGTGCGGCGGGACGTGCGCAAGCCGCTGGTGATCTTCACACCCAAGTCGCTGCTGCGGGCCCGCGTCGCCCGGTCGGCGATCGACGAGCTGACGCGGGGCAGCTTCGAGGAGGTGCTCGACGACCCGTTCGTCTCGGATGCCGACGCCGGCGCCGTGCGGCGGCTGGTGCTGTGCTCGGGGAAGGTGGCCCACGAGGCGATGACCGAGCGCACCAAGCGCGGCGCCCCGGTAGCGGTCGTGCGGGTGGAGCAGCTCTACCCCTGGCCGTACGACCGGCTGAGCGAGGTGGCGGGTCGGTACCCCAACGCTCGCCAGATCGTGTGGCTTCAGGAGGAGCCGTCCAACATGGGTGCCTGGGCCTTCGCCCAGGACCGCTTGGCCGAGCGCCTGGGTGACGGCCACGAGATCATCCGAGTCAGCCGCCACGAGTCGGGCAGCCCCGCCACCGGCTCCCACACCAGCCACGTCCAGGAGCAGGAAGCCATCATCGACGCCGCCCTGTCGGTCGGGTAGCGGCCGTTGGTCCGGTCCCTACCCCCGGCCGTGTGCATCGAAGAAGTCGAGAACGGCCTCCGTGGCGTCGACGACGCCGGGGCGGGTGGGTGACTCGGCGCGTGGCCATTCGTGGCCCCAGCCGGCGAGCGTCCACAGCTCGACGTCGGTGCCGTCGTCGCAGCCCGTCCAGCGGGTGACGACCAGGCCAGGGGTCGAGTCGTCGACCCTGGGCTCGACGTCGCAGCCGTCATGCCTGGCCCACGCCGCCATGCGCTCGGGAACCGATGGGTTGCCCAGGTCGAAGCCCATGAGCGAGTCGCCGGCGTAGCCGGCGATTGCGTCGGCGTCGCCGTGGATGGCGAGCACCGACACGGGATCGTCTCCGGGGCAGGCGCTGCTGAGGTTGACGCCGGCCACCGCGGCGATGGCGGCGAACCGCTCGCCGAGCTCGCAGCCCAGCGTGGTGCTCATCCCGGCCCCGTTGGACATGCCGGTGGAGAACACCCGCTCGGCGTCGACGCAGTACTCCTCGGTCACCGTGTCGAGCAGCGCGTCGATGAACGCCACATCGTCGGCCCCGATCTCGGCGAGGGGGATCGTCTCGCCGTTCACGGTCACGTCGCCGGGTTCGGACCCGAAGAAGTTCCAGAACGCCACTCCCTCGAACCCGGCGGCGCTAGCCGCCGCCGGAGAGTCTTCCGGCACGTCGAGCGGCGCACCCTGGGGCGTGACCACGATGTAGCCCCGCTCGCCGGCGGCGTCGGGCAGGTCGGTGCTGGTGTCCTGGCTCTCGATGTCGCCGCCGAACCCGTGCAGGTTGAGCACCAGTGGCGCCGGCTCGGTGCCGTCGTAGCCCGGCGGCGCGTGCACGACGAACTCCCGCTGGAGGCCGCCGACGGTGATCCGGCCGGGAACGGACCCGGGCTCGGGCGTGCCGGACGCCGGGTCGCACACGGGGGCGGCGGTTGCCCCCGCTTCCCCGTCGTCGCCGCTGCGGCATCCCACCAGTCCGAGGGCGATGGCCACCAGGACCGCACCCACCCCGGCGAGACGCGGCCACTCCCGCAAGGCCCCGCCGCGCACCACGGGCAAACCCTAGCGGGTGACCAAGGTCACAGGCGGCGTCCCTTTCCAGCGCACGCCATCCGGTCGATAATGGTCGTTATCAACCGGTAGCTCCGCCGCCCGACTCAGGGAGTCCCCCATGGCGCTCGACGAGTACACGGCCAACGCCGAGATCATCGGCCGCGATGAGATCAACGACTTGGAGGGCATCCTCTCGGTCACCAACACCGACGTCGACGAGGCGATTCACACCGTCCACGACAACGCCGAGGCCATCTTCACCTGGGACTACGAGAAGGGCGCTCGCCCCGGCCTCAACAAGCTCTACGAGAAGGCCAAGGGCGCCCAGTGGAACGCCCAGACCGACCTGCCCTGGGACACCGAGGTCGACCTCGAGAAGAACGCGGAGATCCAGCGCCTGCAGTACGCCGAGCTCGAGCAGGACCTGACTGGCACGCCGCTCGAGAAGTTCACCGAACAGGACATGATCCGGCTCTCCATCGAGTCCGACAACTGGACGCTGAGCCAGTTCATGCACGGCGAGCAGGGCGCGCTCCTGTGCACCGCCAAGATCGTCGAGAGCGTTCCCTGGATCGACGCCAAGTACTACGCCGCGACCCAGGTGATGGACGAGGCCCGTCACGTCGAGGTGTTCGCCAAGTACCTCGACGAGAAGCTCGAGGGCCACTACCCGATCAACGCCCACCTCAAGATGCTGCTCGACGACATCATCAACGACAGCCGCTGGGACATGACTTACCTGGGCATGCAGGTCATGGTGGAGGGCCTGGCGTTGGCGGCGTTCGGGTTCATGACGCAGATGACGCCCGACCCGCTGCTACAGCAGCTGTTGCGCTACGTGATGTCCGACGAGGCTCGCCACGTGGCGTTCGGTGTGCTGTCGCTGAAGGAGTACTACGGCGGGCTGTCCGACGCCGAGCTGCGGGAGCGCCAGGAGTTCGCCTTCGAGGCCGCAGTGCGCATGCGCGACCGGTTCCTCCAGCAGGAGGTGTGGGACCGCATGGGCATCAAGCCCAAGGAGATCCTGCCGGTGGTCATCCAGGACCCCGGGCGGGCCATGTTCCAGCAGATGCTGTTCTCGAAGATCGTGCCCAACTGCAAGAAGCTCGGACTGCTCGACGCCGGCGACGGCTGGCTGCGCACCAAGTTCACCGAGCTGGGCGTGATCCAGTTCGAGGACTGGCAGGACACCGGCGAGGAGTACGAGTCGCTCCAGGCGACCGGCTGAGCTTCGTTTCGGCGTCCATCACGCCGATCGTTCGGCGTCAGAGACGCGAGAACGGTCGTCCTCCCGCCGGTGGCCCGTGCTGAGCTCGGCAAGGGCGGCTGGGTCGAGCTGGTCCCCCGGCACGACGGCCACCTTGCACTTGGTGGATGCCCGCAGCGTCGAGGTCCGCACGCCGCCTTCCAGCACTGCCCGCTCGCCCAGCACCGCGCCCGGCCCGAGCTCGGCCAGCGGCTCGCCGTCCACCTCGGTGGCGACCACGCCGTCGAGCAGCAGGAAGACCTCGCCGCCCGGCTGCCCCTGCTCGACCAGCGTCTTGCCCTTGGCCAGCTTGCGGATGGCGGGCTTGGCGCCGCCGCGCATGATCGTCCCGGACAGTTCCCGTTCCAGCGCGGTCTCGACCGCCGTGACGAGGGCGGGGGAGTCGGCCTCGCCCCAGGGTGTGTGCTTGCCGAAGGCGTGGCGGAACCACTGCTTGAAGTCGAGCAGTCCCGTCTTGGCGACCACCTTGCCCTCGTGGTCGTAGATCCACGAGCGGGGGAACGGGCTGGCCCCCACGACGTCGTGCTGGCTCCGCGCGTCGGCGTGGATGGTCAGCGCCAGCGTGGTCCAGACCAGGGGAGCGTCGTATTGCATGTACGGGGGGTGGGCGACACGCCGGGGCGCCGGAAGGCCCGTCCGCCCGCCGGTGGTCTGCACGAACCGCACCCAGCCGTCGCCCACCTCGGGCTCGGGCTGGAGGTCGGGCAAGGGGAAGGCGGTGAAGGTGACCGCCCGCCGGCCCACCCGCACGCGGGTGAGGCCGATGTGGCCGCCGCCCGTGTGACCGAAGCCGACGATCTTGCCGGTGTCGTCGAGCTCGATGAACGCGCGCAGCTCGTTGGCGAAGCGGAACCGGTCGGCGACGCGCAGCGCCTCGAGGTCCTCGATGACGTCCGGGGGAGGTTCGTCGTAATGGAGGACGCCAGCCTCGAACGGCATCTTCGCCAGACCGGCGATCGCCTCCGAGGGGATCCAGGAAACCGATGTGACTGACGATTCGATCCTCATGGCCCGACGGTACGAATGAGTGTCGCTGCTATCGAGGGTGGGAACCGGCATCTTGGCCGTGGTGCCAGCACCACCCGGCCGTCTCAGATCTCGATCTCCAGTCCCTCGGCCGCGGCCCCCACCCGCATCGGCGACGTGCCGGCCGCCGAGTCGACGATGGCGTCCACCTCGTCGTCGGTGCGAGCGGGCGCATGGTGGAACAGCACCAGCTGGCGGGCGCCAGCCTCCCGGGCCAACGCCACCGTGTAGTCCACCGTGGCGTGGCCGAAGTCGGCGGCCAGCGTCCGCTCGGCCGACGTGAACTGTGCGCCGTGGACCAGCACGTCGACGTCCCGCGCGAGCGCCAGGGCGGCGTCGTGGCGGGCGCCGAGCCCGTCGGGGCCGTCGCCGCAGCCGAGCGGGCCGTGGTCGGGCAGGTATGCGAAGCTCCCCGTGCCATCCGCGACCCGGTAGCCGTAGGTGCGCCCGCCCTTGTGCGGCAGGTCGGCGGCGAGCACCTCGAATCCCTCGATTTCGTGGCGGCCCGGTTCCAGCCCGACGAACGACCAGTCGCCGCGCAGGCCGCGCGGCGTGATCGGGAAATGCGGCGGGCCCATCGCTCCCGCCAGCACTTCGACTGGGTCGCCCTGGGCGGGCATGGCCAGCAGCACATGGGCGTCGTCGCGGTCGCCAGCGGCGAAGAAGGGGATGCCCTGCACGTGGTCCCAGTGCAGGTGCGTCAGCAGGATCGTGCCCCGGAAGGGCGCGCCGCCCAGCAACGGCGACACCCGGCGGATGCCCGTCCCGGCGTCCAGCAGCAGGCGCGGCGGCTCGCCGTTGCGGGTGACGGCCAGGCACGAGGTGTGGCCGCCGAACCGCACGAACTCCGACCCCGGCGCCGGGGTCGACCCCCGCACACCGCAGAACGTGACGTGCACGCGAGCAACCTACGACGGCCCACGACGACGCCCAAGGGTGCGGCCCCCCGGCGTCGGAGGGGCTGCCACTACCCTGTCGGGGTGAGCCGGCACCCTTGCCGGGTGCGGCGGAAACGGGCGGAATGGTCACATGACCGGCGGGCAGATCTCCGTGTTCCTCGCGGACGACAACGCGATCGTGCGCGAGGGCGTGCGGGCGATGCTGGCGCTCGAGCCCGACATCGAGGTCGTCGGCGTGGCCCGCGACTACGACGAGCTCGTCGCACACGCCGGGGCCGCGGCCCCCCAGGTGCTGGTGACCGACATCCGCATGCCGCCGACCTTCCAGCGGGAGGGCATCAACGCCGCCAAGGAGCTGCGGAAGCGCCACCCCGGCACCGGTGTGGTCGTGCTGTCGCAGTACGACGACCCCGAGTACGCGGTCTCGCTGCTGAGCGAGGGCGCGGCCGGCTACGCCTACCTGCTCAAGGACGCGGTGGCCGAGGGCAACCAGCTCGCCAGCGCAGTGCGGCAGGTGGCGTCGGGCGGATCGATGCTCGATCCCAAGATCGTTGACGCCCTCATGCGCCCGGTCACGGCTGACGGCGAGCTCAACGCCAACGATGAGGAGCTGTTGCGGATGGTCGCCGCCGGCATGCCCATCAAGGCGATCGGCGTGGCTCGCCGCACCACACCGGCGGCCGCGGCCGCGGATGTCGAGGGCCTGTTCCTGAAGATCTCCCGCGACGCCAGCGCCGGCACGGCGGGGTCGTTGCGCCGTCTGCGGCTGCTGCACCAGGCCATCGTCGACCGGGAGGAGCAGGGCGAGACGCTGAGCCGCCTGCTGCCCGGCGGACTGGCCGACAAGGTGCGTCGCGACGGCGCCAGCATCGGCGACGTCGAGGAGCTCGACGTCACGGTGTTGATGTCCGACGTCCGGGGCTACTCGGCGATCGCCGAGAAGAGCGACCCCAGTCGGCTCGCCCGTCAGGTCAACACCCACCGGGCCGAGATGAACCACGCCGTGCTCGACGCCGGGGGCACGGTGATGCAGTTCGTCGGCGACGCGGTGATGGCGGTGTTCGGCGCCCCGGTGCCCCAGGACGACCATGCCGACCGGGCGGTGGGTGCGGCGGTGGCGATGATCCAGCGGCAGGCGACGGTGGACGAGCGCTGGGCCCAGGAGGGCCTGCCGGCGTTCGGCCTCGGCATCGGCGTGTCTACGGGGCGGGTGGCCGCGGCGCTGCTGGGCTCGGAGGAGCGCCTGGAGTACACCGTCGTCGGCGACACGGTGAACCTGGCGCAACGCCTGCAGGACCAGGCGCGGCCCGCGGGGCGGGTGGTGCTCAGCGAGGCTACCTACGCTGCGTTGCGCGCGCCGATCGACGCGCAGCGTCTCGACCCCCTGAGGGTCAAAGGAAGGGCGGCGCCCGTGAACGCCTACGTCATCACGGTCGCCGGCGGACCTGGAGGAGCGGACAGGGCGACCCCGAGGGTCGCCGACGGGATTGTTCCCGGAACAGGAGGCACATCATGAGCGCGGTCACCCCAGTGCTGGAGGCCCGGGCCGTCACCAAGACGTTCGACTCGGACGGCGCTCCCGTGAGGGCGCTGCGCGGCCTCGACTTCACCATGTCGGAGGGCGAGTTCGTCGCCATCATGGGACCGTCGGGTTGCGGCAAGTCGACGCTGCTCAACCTGGCTGCGGGGCTCGACACCCCGACCGACGGCGAGATCCTCGTCGCCGGCGAGTCGCTGGCCGGCAAGGACGAGAACGACCTCGCCCGCATGCGCCGCGCCCACATCGGCATCGTCTTCCAGTTCTTCAACCTCCTGGAAGGGATGAGCGTGCTGGAGAACGTGACGCTGCCAGCCGTGATCGCCGGCGTCGGCCGCCGCAAGGCGGAGACCCGGGCGCGCGACCTGCTCGACCTGCTCGGCCTCGGCGACAAGACGCGAGATGCCCCCGGCGTCCTGTCGGGCGGTCAACGCCAGCGCCTGGCCATCGCGCGCGCGCTGGCCAACGAGCCCACGCTGGTGCTGGCCGACGAGCCCACCGGCGCGCTCGACTCGGAGGGCGGCCGCGAGGTGCTCGAGCTGTTCCGGCGGCTGCACGCCGGCGGCCAGGCCATCCTGCTCGTGACCCACGACGCCGATGTCGCTGAGGCAGGCGACCGGATCGTGCGCATGCGCGACGGCCGCATCGAGGGTCAGGACGTGGCTGCGGCGGGAACGCCCGCCAGCGCAGGGGTGGTGTCCTAGCCGCCGCGCGGCGTGGCGGGGAGGCGAGATGGCTGCGATCTGGATGACGGCCCGTGCGGAATGGCGCCGGCGTTGGCGCTCCTTCGTCGTGCTGGCCGTCCTCTTGGGTCTCGCCGGTGGCGTCGCCCTCGCCGCACTGGCCGGGTCGCGGCGCGCCGACACTGCCTTCACCCGCCTCGAGGAGCAGCTCAAGGAGCCGAACCTGCATGCGGCGACGGGCGAACGGCCGAACCCCGAGCTCGTCCGGGAGGCGGCGACATGGCCCGGGGTCGAGGTCGCCATGCACCAGGTGATCCTTGCCGTCGCCCCTGCCGACAGGGGGATGCTGGCTGGCCGGGACACGATCGCTGCGGCCATACCGGTGGTGGCGGGTGATGAAACCGGCGACATCCTCATGGTCGAGGGCCGCTGGTACGACGAGCGTCGGGCGGATGAGCTCCTGATCAACGAGGCCATGCGGGACGCGCTCGACGCCGATATCGGTGACCGCATCACCCTGGTCTCCCTCACCCCGGAGCAGGTCGAGGCCAGCGAGTCGGGCGGAGACCTCCCCTCTCCGGCGGGCCCCACCCAGCAGGTAACGCTCGTGGGCGTAGCGCGCTCCGCCGAGGACGTATCGGATGCCCCCGACCCCGTACTAATCGTCACTCCGGCGTACTACGAGCGCCACGGCCCGGCCATCGGCCGGGTGGAGGGGGTCGGCCTGCGCATCGACGAGGATCGCCTGCCCGAGATCGAGGACCGTGTCCGCTCGCTGTTCGGCGAAGACGTAGTGATCGACCAACCCGAGGACTTCGCAGCCCGGATCGAGGATGGGCTCGCGGTCGAGGTGAATGGGCTGCGCGCGTTCGCGTTGGTGGCCGGGCTCGCCGGTCTTGTGGCGTTGAGTCAGGCGCTCGTCCGGCAGGCGGACACCCTGTCGGAGCAGCACCGTTCACGCCGGGCGCTCGGTATGACCTCACGCCAGCTGATCGCGTCGGATGTGACGGCGGTCCTGCCCGCGGCGGCCGGCGGTGCCCTGCTCGCCGCCGCGGGAGCCGTGGCCGGCGGATCGCTCGCGATTACCGGCCTCGCCCGACAGGCGGAACCGGATCCCGGCCCCTGGTTCGACTCCGTCGTGCTGCCCGGCGCCATCGTCGTCGGACTGGTCGTCCTCGTGGTCGCGGCCGTGGCATCTGCGGTCGCGGCAGCCCGTGGCCCCACCCCGGACCGGATGGTGCCGGTGCGGCCGTCCCGAGGCGAGGCCGTCCTCGCGGGGCTCCCGCCCCCTGCGGCCGTGGGCGCCCGCATGGCGCTGGCTACCGGGCGTGGACCGGGCGCCCTGCCCTCCGGGCCTGCCCTGGCCGGTGCCGCCGTAGGGATCGCCGGTGTGGTCGCGGCTCTCGTCTTCGGCGCCCGCGTCGATCATCTCCTTGCCACCCCGGAGCTCTGGGGAGCGAACTACGACACCATCGTCACCGTTGGTGAGAACGCGCCCTCGGACGAGAGCACCGCCGACGAGATCGCCGGCGATCCTGCCGTCGCTGCGGTGGCCCTGTTCGATTCGGTCGACGTTCGTGTCTACGCAGGAGACCGGCAATTCGAGGACGAAGCGTTCGCCCTGTGGGCCCACCGGGGCGCGATCCCACCCGTGATCGTCGACGGGCGCGCTCCCGTCGCTCCCGATGAGGTGGCGTTGGGAGACGAGGTGCTGGACCATCTCCGCGTCGACCTCGGCGACACCGTGGAAGTCGACCGGGGCGACGAGAGGGTTGCGCTGCAGGTGGTGGGGCGGCACCTGCAACCCGCGGAGAACGACGCCAACTCCGGGATGCTCCTGACGCCACAGGGCTTCGAGGCGCTCGAAGGCGAAGAGGGTGACAGCGGTCTGCTCGTACGCTTTGCTCCCGGCGTCGACAAGGACTCGGCGGTGGAGCGCCTGCGTGACATCGGCGGCCAAGTCGAGGTCACGGTGGCCGCCGATGACGCTCCATCGAACGTCGACAACCTCGACGAGTTGGGCGCCCTGCCGTGGGCGCTGGCCGTCTTCCTGGCGTTGCTCGCCGCCATCGCCGCCATGCACGCGCTCGTCTCGGCCACGAGGCGACGGCGCCACGATCTCGCCGTGCTCCGGGTGCTCGGCTTCGTCAGCGGCCAGGTGCGCAGCACGCTGCGGTGGCAGGCGCTCACGGTTGCCGCCGTTGGTCTGGTCGTCGGCGTGCCGGCCGGGGTCATCGCCGGACGTCGCATCTGGTCCGCGCTCGCCGAGGCCGTCGGCGTCGTGGACGACTGGAGCTTCCCATGGCTCACCGTCGTCCTCGCCGTGCCTGTAGCCCTGGGTGTCGCCGTCCTGCTCGCCATCCCACCGGGCCGCGCCGCGGCACGGGTGCCGCCCGGCCGAGTCCTGCGAGCCGAGTGAGGGTGACGTGACAGCCGTCTGGTACCGGTTCCGAGTCGAGTTGCGCTCGCGCTGGCGGACGTGGCTCGGGCTCGGCCTGCTGGTGGGATTGGCCGCGGGTGCCGTGATGGCGCTCGCCGCGGGAGCGCGCCGCACCGACAGCGCCTACGCCCGCTTCCTCGAGGCTCACGACGCCTTCGACGTGATGGTCATCGACTACGAGGAGCGGGGCTTCCCCGGAGTCGGCGGCTTCGACGAGATCGCGGCCCTGCCGTTGGTTGAGGACTCGGCCGAGGGCGATCTCGATCTCATCCCGCTCGGGTCGTCCAGCGTCCCGGGCATCGCCGGTGGGGACGGCCGCATCGGTAGCGAGATCAACAGGTTCAAGATCCTCGAGGGGCGGCGGGCCGATCCGGACCGCCCCGAGGAGGTCGTGGTGAGCTTCACCACCGCCGAGGACTACGACCTCGACGTCGGCAGCACGATCCAGCTGCTGTCGCCTGACGAGGTCGAGGGCATCACCGACCCGAACGAGATCGCCGCCGCCCGTCGCTTCCTCGACCAGGCCCCCGACGGCCGGTTGCGCGTGGTCGGCATCGAAGCCGCCCCTGGCGAGTTCCCGCCCCAGCATCACGCCGACATGCCCATGGTGCACCTCACTCCGGCATTCCACGACCTTCACCTCATCGACGATCCCCAGACGTCGGCGGAGGTACTGCTCGTGCGGTTGCGCGACGGGGTGGACGGTGTCAACGCCTTCAACGCCGCTCTCGATCGCCTCAGCGACGGTCCCGCTTACGACTCGCTGGCGCAAGCCGACCAGGCCACGGCAGTCGAGCGCTCGATCCACCTGCAGGCGGTGGCGCTGTGGCTGCTGGCGGGCCTGGTAACCGTGTCGGCGACGTTGATCGTGGCCCAACTGCTCTCCCGTCTCACGCTCCTTGAGGGCCAGGACCATCCGACGCTGGGTGCGCTCGGGATGAGCGGGCGGGACCGCGCCCTGCTCGGGGTGATCCGCGCCGCCGGCATCGCCGCGGCCGGAGCATTGGTGGGCGCGTTGGTCGCCATCGCCGTCTCGGCGTTGCTCCCGACGGGGCTGGCACGGACGGCCGAACCGGATCTCGGTGTCCATCTCGATGCGGTGGTGCTGGGCCTCGGCGCGACGGCGACCGTCGCGGTGGTGGTGGCGCTGGGCGCCTGGGCCTCGTGGCGAGCGGCGTCAGCCAACGCTCGTCGCCCGGGCGCTGCGGAGGACGATGCTCGCCTCCGGCCCTCTGGCGTGGCCCGCGTGCTGGCGCGGGGTGGCTGGCCGTTGCCCGCCAAGGTGGGCGTGCACATGGCCCTGCAGACGGGCCGGGGACGTACCGCCGTGCCGGTGCGCACGACCCTGGCGGGCGTCGCCCTGGGGGTGGGAGCGCTGGTGGCGGCGCTGACGTTCGGCGCCAGCCTGACCCGTCTGCTGGACAGTCCCCGTCTCTACGGGGTCACCTGGGACCTGCAGCTCGCCGAACACGACGACGAGACCTTTCCCGACCGCGCCCTGCCGCGGCTATTGGACGACCCGCGCGTGGAGGCGGTCGGCGTGGGCTCGTCGGGTTCAGCGCTGGTCGAGGTCGACGGCCGGCGGGTCGACGCGATTGCGCTCGACTCGGTCGACGGCGACCTCGCGCTGCCCATCCTGGCCGGCCGCTCGCCACAGGGACCCGACGAGGTCGCGCTGGGTTCCCGGACGGCGCGGGCGCTCGGGGTGGAGACCGGCGACACGGTCGACGTTGCCGTCCCCGGCGGCGAGCCGGTCGAGATGCGGGTCGTGGGACGGGCCGTGTTCCCGTCCGTGGGCGCCGCTTCGCGCCTGGGCGAGGGCCTCGTTGCCACGGTGGCGGGCGCCGAGGCGGTCGCGCCGCCCGACCTCCCCCTGCTCTACGAGCTGTTCGCCCGCGTCGGGTCGGGTGTCGATCCCGACGAGGTGGTCGCCGATCTCAACGCCCGGGCCGGGACGAACGCCACGGTCGAGCCTCGCCGTGAGCCCAGCGACATCTTGAACTTTGGCCGGGTGGAGTCGATGCCCTACGTCCTCGGCGGGATCCTGGCCACCATCGCCGCCGCCGCTCTGGCGCACCTGCTGCTCAGCGCCGTGCGCCGTCGGCGCCGCGACCTTGCCATCCTCAAGACGCTGGGCTTCGTGCGAGCCCAGGTGGCCGGGACGGTGGCGTGGCAGGCGACGGCCGTCGTGGTGGTGAGCCTGGTGGTGGCCGTGCCCCTGGGCGTCGCCCTAGGCCGCTGGGGCTGGACGCTGCTCGCCGACGACCTCGGTGTGATCGCCCGGCCGCAGGTCCCGTGGCTCACGCTGACGGCTGTGGTCGGCGCGGCGCTGCTCCTGGCCAACGCCATCGCGCTGGTCCCTGGGCAGATCGCCGCCCGCACCCAACCGGCGACCGACCTGCGATCGGAGTGAGACTGTGACCACGACCATGGATGTCCCCCTCGCCGCCAGCTCGACCGGCGTCGGCGTTGCGCCTTCCGGTCGACGCCTCGCCTCGCTGGCGATGACGGGGGCCGTCCTCGTGGCGGCGGGTTGGGCGGCAACGTACCTGTCCGACGTCCCTAGCGACGATGTGCCGCTGCAGGCCATCCGCATAGGGCTCGTGGCCGTGTGGGGACTAGTGGGTGGCGCTTTGGCCGTCCGGCGCCCGCGCGAGCCGCTCGGGCTGTTGGTGCTGGCGGGCACGCTCGTCGGCGGATCGGCCGTCGTGGCGTCCGCCGCGCTCCGGGCCGGCCACGGGGGCACGGTGGGCGAGCTGGTGCGGGCGCTGGCGGTGGGGATTCTGCCCGCGGTGGCGTTGCATGTCGTCGCCGTGCTCCCCGACGGGCGGCTGGCCCGGCCGTCGCACCGCACGGTCCTGATCGGCTTCTACGTGGCGAGCTCGGCCGTGGGGGTCGTGTTGGCCTCGGCGCGACCCGATCTGCCGCTGTGGATCGTTGCAGTCGAAGCGATGCTGGCGGCCGTCATCGCGGTGAGCGTGTCCAACGCCCGCTACGTCAGGACGCGGGGAGTAGCGCGCCAGCGCATGCAGTGGTTCGGGCTGGCGGTCACGTTGGCGGTCGAAGTCATGCTCGTCGCGGTTGCCCTGCGCATCTTCCTCGACTGGCCGCACCCGTTGGCCGAGATCGCCACCGCCGCCACCGTGCTCGTGCCGCTGTCGTTCGTGCCGTGCCTGTTCCACCGCCTGCTCGGCCATGTCGACCGGCTGCTGGGCGGGGCGGTGTCGCTGACGGGCCTGACCGGCGTGGTGGTGTCCGTCTACCTGGTCATTGTCCTTGGTCTCGGCCGTTCGCCCACAGACGACGAGCGCACGATCCTGCTGCTCTCCATGGTTGCCGCCGCCGTGGCCGCCATCCTGTACGCCCCGGCCCGCGTCCGGCTGGCACGCGTCTCCAACCAGCTCGTCTACGGCGAACGGCACGCGCCCGACGAGGCGCTCCGCACGTTCGGCGCCCGTCTGACCCGGGCGATCCCCTTCGACGAGCTGTTGCTGCAGCTGGCCGAGTCGCTGCGCAAGAGCCTGGCACTGCAGGCGGCGGAGGTGTGGGCCGGCTCGGCGGGACACCTCGAGCGGGTGGTATCGGTGCCGCAGCGGGGGTCGGCCCGCCTGGATCTGACCGAGGACGAGCAGCCAGTGGTGGCCCGGGCGCGGGTCTCGGGGTCGGCGTGGCTGCAGGTGTGGCTACCGCGGCTGCTGGAGGATCGGGGCGACGCCGCGGTGCGCATGGCGCCGATCACCCACGGAGGCGAGCTGCTGGGGTTCATCGTGGTGCAGCGCCCAGCCGAGGCCGAGCGCTTCTCCGACGCCGACGAGAGCGTGCTCGCCGAGCTGGCCCGCCAGGTGGGGCTGGCGCTGCACAACCTCCAGCTCGACTCCGCGTTGCAGGAATCGCTGCGCGAGCTGCAGCGGCGGGCCGAGGAGCTGCGGGCCTCGCGATCCCGCGTGGTGGCGGCGGCCGACGCCGAGCGTCGCAAGATCGAGCGCAACCTGCACGACGGCGCGCAACAGCACCTGGTGGCGTTGGCAGTGACCGTGAGGCTGGCGCAGCAGCTGGCGTCGACCGATCCCGGCCAGGCCCGGGAGCTGCTGGAGCAGTTGGGCCACGACCTGCAGGAGGCGGTCCAGGAGCTGCGCGATCTGGCGCACGGCATCTACCCGCCTGTGCTCATAGACCGCGGCCTGGTCGCCGCGCTCGAATCCGCCGCCACCCGAGCCGCGCTGCCCGTGGAGGTGGTGGCGGACGGCGACGTCGGGCGGTTCCCGCAGGACGTCGAGGCCGCCGTCTACTTCTGCTGCCTCGAGGCGCTGCAGAACGCCGGCAAGCACGCCGGGGAGGGCGCGGTGGCGACGGTGACCATCGCACGCCAGCCCGACCCCGATGGTCGCGACCGCCTGACCTTCACGGTGGCCGACAACGGGTCAGGCTTCGACCCCGCGGCGCTGGCGGGGCGCGGCCACGGCTTCGTCAACATGAGCGACCGCCTCGGCGCCATCGGTGGCAACGTCGAGGTCGACTCGGCGCCGGGACGGGGCACGCGGGTGTCGGGGACCGTCCCCGTCGACGGGCAGGGATGAGGGGAAGGGCGGGCCATGGGCGGGTCGGCGGTCTGGTTGCGGTTCGTGGCCGAGCTGCGCGCCCGTTGGCGGGGGACGCTGGCGCTCGTGGTGCTGCTCGGGCTCGTCGGGAGCGTTGTGCTGGCGGCGATGGCCGGCGCCCGCCGGACATCAACCGCGCCCGACCGCCTGGTGTCGGCCGTGGGCGGTGAGGGTGACGCCCACATCTTCGACGTCGGTGGCGCCGATCCCGACCGGATCCGGGCCTTGCCGCAGGTGGAGCACTCGGTGGCGATCACGTTCTTCCTCGCCGATTCCGTCCCACTGTCGGGCCTGGAAATCGTGACGACCGACGATCCTCTCTTCCACGGCCTGGTTGCCGAAGGCCGGTTACCCGACCCCGCCGACCCGCTGGGCGCCGTGATCGACCAGAAGGTCGCCCGCAAGCTCGGTCTCGACGTCGGCGACCAGCTCGACGTCATCCTCGTCACGTCCGAGCAGCTCGCCGCCATCGAGCCGGGCACCGAGCTCGCCCCGTCGGCGACACTGCGGGTCGCCGCGGTCGTGCGTGAACCCGACGACATCGTCGGCGGTGACCCCGCCGGCGACGAGGCGGCCGGAAGCGATGCCACGGTGTACGCGCCCGAGTCGTTCCTGGAGCGCTTCGGCGATCAGACCGAGGTCATCAACACCGTCTACTACTTCGACCTCGTGGGCGGAGGGGCGGCGGTCGACGAGTTCGTGGCCGCGGTGCGCGACCTCCCCGACGGCGACACTGTCCAGTTCTTCGACGCGCCTGGAGTCGGCCGGGCGACTCAGCGGTCGGTCGACGCGCAGGCTCTCGGGCTCGGCCTGTTCGCGGCGGCGCTGGCCATGGTGGGCTTCCTCACCGCCGGGCAGAGCCTGTCGCGCCAGGTGCACGTCGATGCCTCCGACGGGGAGGCGCTGCGGGCTCTGGGGATGACCGATGGGCAGCGGATCGCGGTGGCGTCGCTGCGAGGCGCGCTGGTCGGGATCAGCGCAGCGGTGCTCGCCGTTGGCGGCGCCGTCGCCTTGTCACCGTTGACACCGGTCGGACTGGCTCGCCAGGCCGAACCCGACCCGGGCGTCGAGGTCAACGTCGCCGTGCTGGCCGTGGGTGCGGCGGCCATCGCCGCCATCGTGACGGCCCGCGCTGTGCTCACGGGATGGCAGATCGTCGGCCGGTGGCACCAATCCCGGGTCGCAGTTGGCTCTGCGCTCGCCGAGCGGGCCGCCCGGGCGGGGGCGGCGCCGTCGCTCGTCACCGGGCTGTCCCTCGCCCGGGGTTGGCGGGGATCGGGGGTCTCGACCCGCTCGACGCTCGCGGGCGTGACCGCCGGCGTCGTCGCGGTGGTGGCCTCGGTGACGTTCCTTGCCAGCCTCGACCGTCTCGTCGCTGAGCCCGAGCGCTACGGGTGGACCTTCGACGCCGTGGCGGGCGGCATCTACGAGGACGACCCCGGCGATCTGTTCGAGACCCTCGCCGACGAACCCGGGATCGAGTCGTTCGCCAAGGCCGGCGGCCTACCGGTCGGGGCCGAGGGGCGCCGCATCGGTGTCCTCGGGGTCGAGGCCGGCCAGGGGATCACGCTCCCGGTCCTCGAGGGTCGGGCACCCGTCGGGTCGCACGAGGTAGCCCTCGGCCGGAGCACCCTCGACGAGCTGGGCAAGGAGGTGGGCGACCCCGTCACGCTCGACGGCGGCGGCGACCCGCTGGAGTTCACGGTCACCGGTACCGCGGTCGTGCCCGAGATCAACCAGGGCGGGCCGGGGCTGGGCGAAGGCGGCGTCATGCCGCTGGAGAGCCTCGTGGAGCTAGTCCCCGACGAACAGCCCAACGTCGCGCTGGTGCGCTTTGCGCCCGGTGGCGAGGACTCAGCGGCGATGGCCCAACTGCGCTCCGCGGGCGAGCTCCTCCCGCCGGTGCTCCCAGACGCCCTCTACGACGTCGAGCGGGTGCGCACGCTGCCCAAGATGCTGGCGGGTCTGCTGGGGCTCCTCGGGCTGGCGACGCTGGTCCACAGCCTCGTGAGCCTGGTGCGGACCCACCGCCGCGACCTGGCGATGCTCAAGACGCTCGGCTTCACGCGATCCCAGGTGGCAGCGACCACGGCGTGGCAGGGCACCGCCTTCGTCGCCGTGGCTCTGGTCGTCGGGGTGCCGCTCGGGATCGGGGGCGGGCGTTGGGTCTGGCAGCTGGTCGCCGACCAGCTCGGCGTCGTGTCGGCAGCACGAGTGCCGTTGCCGGGGATGCTCGTGGTCGTCCCGGCCGCCCTGTTGGTCGCCAACCTGGCGGCAGCTATTCCCGGCTGGTTGGCGGCGCGCATCCGGCCGGCGGAGGCGCTGCGGACGGAGTAGGCGTCGTGGGCAGGACCTCAGGCCGCGCGGCCGTGGCGGTCCCAGATGTCGCGCAGCACGGCCGGGCCGAAGTCCTCCTTGTGGACGTAGCCGGCGGCGCCGCACGACGCCGCCTCGGCCGGCAGATCGTCGGCCTGGTAGGTCGAC
Source organism: Acidimicrobiales bacterium (assembly GCA_035641315.1). Lineage (GTDB taxonomy): Bacteria > Actinomycetota > Acidimicrobiia > Acidimicrobiales > VFJN01 > DASQUK01. Next base: position 32,157 of record DASQUK010000004.1, read on the forward strand.
AACAGCACGACGACAGTGTCCGGCCGCGAGTCGGTGATGCGCCGGCTGGCCTCGATGCCGCTGATCCCAGGCATGTTGATGTCCATGAGAACGAGGGCCGGTGCAAGCTCGTCGGCAAGCTCTAGGGCCTGCTCGCCGCTTTCGGCCTCGCCCACCGCCTCGAACTCGGGGGTGGCGGCGAGCACGGCGCGCGCGGCCCGGCGGAACGGCGCTTGGTCGTCGACGATCAGGACGTGCACCGGCCCACTCACGGCGGCATTGTCGCGCCTGGGGGCTGCCGGGCCCACCATGCCCGCACCAGGGCCGGGGGTGATAGTTGCCTCCCCCTGCCCGGTTTTTCAGGTCTTGCCCTCGCCGAGGTAGAGGAGCACCGCCTTGACCCGGCGATGCACGTCGGTCTCCTCCGACAAGCCGAGCTTGGCGAACATGGAGTTGATGTGCTTCTCGACCGCTCGCTCCGTGAGCACCAGCGAGGCGGCGATGCCGGCGTTGTTCTTGCCCTGGGCCATCTCGGCCAGCACGTCACGCTCGCGGGGGGTGAGGCGGGCGACGGGCGACTCGGCGGCGCGAGCCCGGCTGGCGACGAGCCCGTCGACCACCTTGGGATCGATCACCGAGCCACCTTCGTGAACCGCGACGATGGCGCGGCGCAGTTGGTCGAGGTCGGACACCCGTTCCTTGAGCAGATAGGCCCGCCGCTCCGATCCTCGCTCCAGGAAGCCCAGGGTGTAGGCCGGTTCCGCGTACTGGCTCAGCACCACGACACCGATCTCGGGGTGGGCCTCGCGGATCGCCTCCGCCGCCCGGATGCCCTCGTCGGTGCCCGTTGGCGGCATGCGAATGTCGGTCAGCACCACGTCGGGATCGTGCTCCTCGACTGCCGCCAGCAGCGAGTCGTAGTCGTCGCAGGTGGCCGCGATCTCGAGGTCGGGCTCCCGCTCGAGCAGCCGGGCCACACCCTCCCGGACGAGGTAGTTGTCCTCGGCCAGCACGACCCTGATCGGCACCGCCGGCAGGCTAATCCGGCTAGCCGAGGCGGTCGTCGACGGTGCGCAGCAGATCGACCACCCGCTCGGCGTGGGCCGCGGTGTCGGGCGCGTCGTCGCCGAGCGGGATGGCGTAGCTGAGGAACACCGAGCGATCGCCCTCGCGGTAGCCGGCGGTGGTGCCGAGCAGGCCGTTGCGTACCAAGAACGCCTCCTCGCCCAGGCCCTCGACCGCTTCCGGGTCGTCACCCCAGGCCCCGGGGTCGAAGGAGTCGTCCCCCGTGAACACCGAGAGCCGGAGCTGGTGGATCGTCGCGGTCGGCCCGTCGTCGGATGTGGCCTCCCACAGGCAGGTGTCGGACCCGGCGGTCACGGCCACCTCCCCCTCGGCCGGCACCACCTTGGCCGGCTCGCCGAACAGCTCGCCGACCTCGTCGGTGGTCAGCAGCTGGCACGCCGGCGATTCGTTGTCGCCCGCCGTATCGCCCGTCTCCGAGGGCTCGCTGGTGTCGGCCGCTGGTTCGGTGTGCGGATCCCGTTCGGCGTCGCCGTCGTCCCCGTCACTGCAGCCGGCGAGGATCATGAACACCACGAAGAGCGCGCCGGTCGTTCTCATCGTCGTCCTCATCGCAGTGCGAACCCCACGACCTGCTCGAGCTCGTCAAGGGCCCGGTCGGGGTCGTCCACCTTGATGGTGGTCATGCCCATGGCGCGCGCCGGCTTGAGGTTCACGCCGAGGTCATCGAGGAAGACGGCCTCGGTGGGGGCGACCCCGAGCTCGCGGCACACCAGCTCGTAGATGGCGGGGTCGGGCTTGCGCAGGCCCACGTTGCTCGACTCGACCACCACGTCGAACAGGTCGATCACCTCGGCCATGATCCCCTCGAACGCGCCGGACCGGTCAGCCTCTTCGGCAGGGCCGAAGTTGTTGGTGAGCCCCGCGGTCTTGAGCCGATCGTGGCAGCGGCGCAGGGCCTCGACCATCGAGGGCCGGATCTCGCCCACCAGAAGATCCAGCACGGCTCGGCCGTCGATCTCGTGGCCCGCGGCACGGGCTTCCGCCTCGAACAGCTCCGCGAATCCCGCCCGGCCGACCTCGTTGCGCTCGAGACGGGCCCAGGCGTTGGTGTCGGGATCGGTGGCGTTGAGCCGTCGCAGGAACCCGTCCGGCAAGCCGTTGGCGCGCTCGTATCGGGAGAACGCCTCGAACGGGCTGCTGAAGACCACCCCACCCAAGTCGAAGATGACGGCACGGACTGGCATGACCGAAATGCGTTCAGCCCGCCAACAGGTCGCGGGCGACCGCCTCCCACAGGGCGGTCGACAGGCGCAGCGACTCGACGTCCACGCGCTCGTCGTCGCCGTGGAACATCCGGCCGTAGTCCTCGAAGGTCAACTTCTGGCTGAACAGGCCGAACCCGTAGGCGGTGGCGCCCAGCCGGCGGAAGAAGCGGGCGTCGGTCGCCCCGACGCTGATCATGGGCACCAGGTGGCTGTCGGCGTAGAAGACCCGCGTGGTGCGGGCCAGGGTGTCCCACAGCGGTGTCTCCACCGGTGATTCGGTCGAGGGATCGTCGTGGGCGGCGATCATCTCCACCCGGTCGGCGAGGTCGCCGAGGGCCTCGTCGAGCATGGCCCGGACCTCGGGCAGCGACTGGCCGGGCAGGGTACGGATGTCGAGCTGCAGCTCGACCTGGTCGGGGATGACGTTGGTCTTGGTGCCGCCGTGGGCCACCGTCGGGGCGATGGTCGTGTGCGTGCAGGCGTGGAACTGGCGGGCCATGGCCACCGGCAGGTCGGCCAAGGCAGCCACCAGGCGGTCGGGGTCGAGCAGCGGGCCCACGATGTCCTCGGGGTAGGCGAGCCCCTCCAGGAACCGCCGCCAGGTGTCGTGGATCTGCGTCTCCGGCCGGTACTCGGCCAGGCGCTGCACCACCGCCGCGGCCGTCACCAGGGCGTTGTCGGTGGCGTAGGGCTGCGAGGCGTGTCCCGGCGTGCCACTGATCCGCAGGGTGCACCAGCACGATCCCTTCTCGCCCACCAGGACCGGCAGCCGCAGGTCGCCGTCGCCCCCGGGCACGGGGATGCCGCCCGACTCCGTGATCACGTAGTCGGCCCCCACGGCGTCGGCCTCGTGCCGCGACAGGTGCTCGGCCCCCCAGGTGCCGAGGGCTTCCTCGTCGGCCACGGCCAGGTAGACGAGCGTGCCCTCCGGCCGGAACCCGGCGGTGGCCAGGCGGCGGATGGCCACCGCCATGGACGCGGTCAGGTTGAGCATGTCGATGGCGCCCCGCCCCCAGACCTCGCCGTCGACCAGCTCGCCCCCGAACGGGTCGCGCCGCCAGCCGGCGGGGTTGGCCGGCACCACGTCGGTGTGGCCCATGAGCAGCAGGATCGGCGCATCGGGCCGCGTGCCCTCGATGCGGGCGACCAGGCTGGTACGCCCGGGCGCCGGTTCGTAGCGTTCCAGGTCGAGGCCGGACCCGCCGAGGTAGGTCGCGAGCAGGTCCGCACTGCGCGACTCCTGCCCCGACTCACGGGTGCCGTCGTTGACGCACGCGTTGCGGACCAGGTTCTGGAGGAGGTCGGTGACCTCGTGAGTCACGTCGTCGGAGGCGGTCGCCATCGCCCGCACCGTACCGGTAGCGGCCGCCGCCGGGGGGTGTCCGACGGATCGGGGCGGCCGTTTGGTTGAATGCAGGCCGTCATGCCGATGAAGCACGTGGTGATCGACGGGTCCAACATGGCCACCGAGGGCCGCGACGCGCCCAGCCTGGCCCAGCTGGACGAGGCGGTGCGCGCGTTCATCGACGAGTACCAGCCCGAGATCGTGACCGTCGTGGTCGACGCCACGTTCCCCAACCGGATCAAACCCGAGGAGCGGCAGGTCTACGAGGACGCCGTGGCGGCCAACGAGCTGATCACGCCCCCGGCCGGCGCGGTGGGGCGGGGCGACGCCTTCGTCCTTCAGATCGCCCGCAAAGTCGACGCCTCGATTCTGTCCAACGACTCGTTCCAGGAGTTCCACGGCGACTACCCCTGGCTGTTCGAGCCCGGGCGCCTCATCGGCGGCAAGCCGGTGCCCCATGTGGGCTGGGTGTTCATGGAGCGGGTTCCGGTCCGGGGGCCGGCCAGCCGGCGGTCGGTGACCGAGGCCCGCAAGGCCATCAAGGCGACCAAGCCCTCCAAGGCGACCAAGGCCGCCAAGCGAACCAAGCCCGCCGAGGCGGCCGAGGCTGGCGCGCCCGCAGAGGCCGGCGAGCCCAAGCGCCGCCGAGCGCGTGCGCGCGTCACCAGCGACGGTGCCGCCGGTGCGGAGCCGACGGAGGCGGCGCCCGGGGGCACCGAAGTGGCCGGCGACGGAAGGGCCGACGCCGCCCGGGCGGCCAAGGACGTGGAGGCCTACAACGAGGCGCTGCCCTTCATCGAGTTCATCGCCGATCATCCGGTGGGCAGCGAGGTGGAGGCGACCGTCGAACGGTTCAGCTCGCACGGGGCCTACGTGATGAGTGGCGACGCCCGCGGGTACGTCCCGCTGCGCAACCTCGCCGATCCCGCACCGCGCAGCGCTCGGGAGGTGCTCCAGGTCGGGGAGACCCGCCGCTTCGTGGTGGTGGCCATCGACCCACCGCGTCGAGGGATCGACCTGGCGCTCCCCGGCGTCGTCGAGGTCCCGGAAGGTCAGGCGCCACCCGCCCCCGAGCAAGTGGTCGAGGCCTTGACGGCACCCGAGGCGCCGGAGCCGCCGGAAACCGCAGAACTGCCCGCCAAGAAGACATCGGCACGCCGGTCGACGGCCAAGCAGGCGAAGGCGGCAGCGGCAAGGCCCGCGGCCAAGCGCACGGCCAAGGACGCGGCGGCCAAGGCGACGGCGGCAAAGGGTCGTGCCAAGGCGGCGGCCAAGGCGACGCCGGCCAGGGGTCGTGCCAAGGCGGCGGCCAAGCGGAGCACCGCCGGGACCGCTGCCAAGGCGGCGCCGGTGAGGAAGAGCGCGACCGAGAAGACGCGAGCCAGGAAGGCACCGGCCACGAAGGCGCCCGCCAAGAAGACTGCATCCAGCAAGGCGGGGGCCAAGAAGGCTCCCGCCTCCCGGGGCGGTCGCTAGATTCCGCACGCGTGCGCATCGCCACCTGGAACGTCAACGCCCTGACGGCCGAGCGGCTGGCGCGCATCTGGGAGTGGCTCGAGGTGGCGCAGCCCGACATCCTCTGCCTCCAGGAGACCAAGGTCAGCGACACCGCGTTCCCCGCCCTCGACCTCCACGCCCGCGGCTACGCCAGCGTCCACCACGGCCGGGGCCGCTGGAACGGGGTGGCGATCGCCAGCCGGGTGGGCCTCGACGACCCCGTGTCGGGGTTCGGCGACGGCGGGCCCCCGGACGACGAGGCCCGCCTCGTGTCGGCGACCTGCGACGGCGTGCGGGTGTCGTCGGTGTACGTCCCCAACGGCCGGGCCGTGGGGCACGAGCAGTTCCATCACAAGCTCCGCTGGCTGGGCCGGCTGCGGGCCCACGTCGAGGCCGAGTCCCGGTTGTACGACGACGCCGCCGGCATCGCCCTCTGCGGCGACTTCAACGTCGCTCCCGACGACATCGACGTGTGGGACCCCAAGGCCGTCCACGGCGCCACCCACGTCACGCCCGAGGAGCGGGCGACCCTCGCCGAGCTGGAGGCGTTCGGCCTGCGCGACGCCTTGCGGGAGCAGTACCCCGGCGAGCCCCAGCTGTTCAGCTGGTGGGACTATCGCGCCGGCGCCTTCCACAAGCACCAGGGCATGCGCATCGACCTCATGATGCTGTCGTCGGGCCTCGCCGACCGGGTGACGTGGGCGTTCATCGACCGCAACGCCCGCAAGGGCCAGAAGCCCAGCGACCACGCGCCGCAGTTCGTGGACGTCGGCTAGCTCAAGGTGGGCGGGGCCCCGAGGGCCCCCCGCAGCTTGTCCAATCCATCAGCGAGGGCGTGGCGGACCCGCTCACGCGACAGCCCGAGCTCGTCCTGCAGCTCCTGCAACGTGCGCGGTGCCTGGCCGTCGAGCCCGAAGCGGGCCCGGACGATCACCCGCTCCGTGTCCGTCAACCTCCACAGCGCGTGTTGCGGCAGGGCATGCAGCGCGACCAGATCGTCGTCGGGGTCGGACCGCACGTCGATGGGCTCGAGCTGCTCGGCATCGTCGCCGTCGTCCCGGTAGGGCCACCCGTCCTCGCTGATGAAGTCGAAGGGATCACCCATGCACCACTTGTCGCGCGCCAATAGCGCCAGGTCAACCCACCGGGCTCAGGGCTGCCAGCAGACCGGGACCGATCCGGCCCGCCAGCAGCGGCCCCATCCCGGGGATCGCCGCCAGCTCGTCGGTGGTCGACGGCCGCGCCTCGGCGATGGCCTCCAGCAGGTGGTCGTCGACCAGCGCCACCGGCTCGACGCGGGCCGCGCGGGCCTGCTCCTCCCGCCATGCCAGCAACGCGTGCAGGGCCTCGGCAGTCGCTGGACGTCCGGCCCGAGACATGACCTCCGCTCCCACGGCCGCTCGGGCCGGGGGAGCGGGCGATGTGTTGGCCCCCGCCAGGTCTCCCTTGAGCCCGGCGAGCCGCTGACGCCAGTCGGCAGGCGGCTCGGACCACTCGGCGGGCGGCGCCGGCGCCCGCCCGCGCTCGGCCAGGCCGGCCAGCCAGGGTGTCAGCCGGCGCTCGCTCGCCCGGTCCCCGAACGTCCGGTGGGCGGCCCACGAGCCACGCAGCTCGTCTTCCGCGCGGGTCATGGCCACGTACAGCAGGCGGGCCTCCTCGGCCCGCTCGGCGGCGGTGCGGGCGTGCGCGATGGGGACGAAGCCGTCCTCCAGCCCTGCGAGGTGCACGACCGGCCACTCCAGGCCCTTGGCGGCGTGGAAGGTGGCCAGCGTGACGGCGTCGCCCCAGCCGTCGCCGCCCTCGGCGCTGAACGTGGCTGTCAACCAGGTGAGGAACCCGGTCGTGGTGGCGCCCGAGTCCAGTCGCAGGTGGTCGTGGGCGAGCTCGACGACGAGATCGAGCTCGGCCCGGTCCCGCGCGGCGGACCCGTCGTCGTGGGTGCCGGTGGCGCCGTCGTCCTCGCCGGCCTCGTCCGGCGGAGCCGCCAGCGCCAGCGCCGCCAGGTCGGGAAGGTGGGCGCCGAGGGGACCGTCCGCCCGCCGCAGCAGGTCCAGCGCCTCCCGCACCGCCCGGTGGTCGAGCAGCGTGTCGGATCCCCGCACCCGGTGGGGAATCCCCGCCTGGCGGAGCGCCTGGGCCAGCAGCGGGATCTGCCCGTGTGTGCGCACCAGGATCGCCTGCGACGACCACGCCGCACGTGGGCCCCGCCGGTCGCGCACGGCGCGGGCGATGGCGCGGGCCTCGTCGTGGTCGCTGGCGTGGCGTTCGAGGGTCGGGGCCAGGCCGTCGGGCCGCCGCGCCCGCACGGTGCGCTCGGCGACGCCGGCGGCCCGCAGCACGTCGCCGGCCGCCGCGAGGATCGACGGGGTGGAGCGGTAGCTCCCCACCAGCTCGATGACCTCGGTGGGTGGGTAGAGACGGCGGAAGTCCTGGAGGAAGCCGGCGTCGGCGCCGTTCCAGCCGTAGATCGCCTGGTGGGGATCGCCGACGACGCACAGGTCGTAGCTGTCACCCCGCCAGGCCTCCAGCAGGCGCAGCTGGAGCGGGTTGACGTCCTGGAACTCGTCCACGAAGAGGTGGCGGTGCCGCCAGCGCTGGGCGGCGGCGAAGCTCGGGTCGGTCTCGATGTGGTGGCTGCACAGCCGCAGCAGGTCGTCGAAGTCGACCATGCGTGCCCGCCGCTTGACCTCCTCGTAGCGGCGGTACAGGTCGGCGATCCGCTTGGGTGGTCCGGGTGTGCGCCGGCGGGCCGCGGCCACGGCCTCGGCGTAGCCGTCGGGACCGGCGAGCCGGGCCTTGGCCCATTCGATCTCGGTGGCGACCTGGGCCACGGTGAGCGGAGCCCCCTGACCCCGCTGCCCGGCACGGCCACGCGCACCGCCTCGCGGCTCGCCGACGATGTCCTTGAGCAGCCGGCTCTTGCGGACCAGCAGGCCCGGCGGCTCGCGGCCCTCGTCGGCCCACCGGCCTCGCAACTGGGCGAAGGCGACGCCGTGGAACGTGCCGGCGGCCACGGCGTCGCGCAGGCCCAGGTACCGGAGCCGGTCCCGCAGCTCGCGCGCCGCCTTGCGCGTGAAGGTGAGGGCGAGGACGTGGCTGGCGTCGGCGTCGCCGGTCTCGACCCGCCAGGCGATGCGGCGGGTGAGCACCCGGGTCTTGCCCGATCCCGCGGGGGCCAGGATGGCCAGCGGTTGGGCGGGCGAGGTGACGGCGCGCCGCTGCGCCTCGTCGAGGTCGTGGAGCAGGCGGTCGACGGCCACTGCCGCAGACGTTAGAGCCACCTCTACGCTGCGGCGATGATCGATGTGGCCCCCGACCGTTTCGAGGAGCTGGTGGGCGAGGCCCTGGACACCATCCCCGACGAGCTGGCCCGGTACATGGACAACGTGGCCGTGTTGGTTGAGGACGGCGTGCCGCACGGCAGGCTCCTCGGCCTCTACGAGGGCGTGCCGCTGACCAAGCGGGGGGAGTGGTACGGCACCGGCGCCCTGACGCTGCCCGACCGCATCACGATCTTTCGGCTGCCGATCTGCGCGCACGCCCGCACGGAGCAGCAGGTGGTCGAGCAGGTGCGGGTGACGGTGATCCACGAGATCGCCCACCACTTCGGCATCGACGATGCCCGCCTCGGCGAGCTCGGCTGGGCCTGATCGTCGGGTGAGGCAGGGATAACCTTCGCCACGTGCCGTTCCCGCGCAAGCTCCTCAACGACGACGAGGAGATCGTCCTCGACCTCCATCCGCACTGGTGGTTCTTCGCGCCGCCACTGTTCGCGCTGGTCGGCGCCATCATCCTCGGCATCCTGGCGCTGGCCTACGACGTCCACACCGGCCTCCAGATCCCCGTCGGCCTCCTCGTGCTGGTGTGCCTGGGTTGGTTCGGCTGGCGCTACTGCCGTTGGATCACCACCAACTTCGTGTGCACCACCGACCGGCTGATCTACCGGCACGGTGTGCTCTCCAAGCACGGCATCGAGATCCCGCTCGACCGGGTCAACACGGTGTTCTTCCGGCAGTCGATCTTCGAGCGGATCGTCGGCGCCGGCGACCTCGTGATCGAGTCGGCGGGCGAGATGGGCCGCCAGCGGTTCTCCAACGTGCGCAAGCCTTCGGCGGTGCAGAACGAGATCTACCGCCAGATCGAGGCCAACGAGAACCGCAAGTACGATCGGATGGGCGTCTCCGCCGCCGCCGGCACGGCCGCAGCCACCAGGGCCGACGACACCGAGTCGATCCCGGCCCAGATCCGCGAGCTCGACGAGCTGCGCAAGCAGGGCCTGCTCACCGAGGAAGAGTTCGCCCGCAAGAAGCAGCAACTGCTCGATCGCATGTGAGGGCTCCGCCCATCCAAACCCCGCTCACGGGTCCTGTCGCTGCCGGTGCGGCGCCTACCGCCGCCGGCGCCGTTAGGCGCCGACAGCGGCGCCGCATCCTCAGCGCCACCCGTTCGCTCCCGCCTCGGAGCCTGGCATCAATGGCCTCGGCCTGCGGCCGAGCCGTAGTTCCCATCAGCGTGGCCGCGCCGTGACCGCGCCGCGGGTCGTCAGCCTGGTGCCGTCGGTCACCGAGACCCTGCTGGCGTGGGGCGTGACGCCGGTGGCCTGCACCCGGTTCTGCGAGCAGCCCGACCTGCCGCACGTGGGCGGCACCAAGGACCCGGACGTCGCGGCCATCGTCGAGCTGCGACCCGACCTGGTGGTCATGTGCGTCGAGGAGAACCGGCGCGAGGACGCCGATGCCCTGGCCGAGGCCGATGTCGCCACTGCCGCGCTGTCGATCGACGGGGTCGCGGACGTGGCGCCCGCCCTGCGGACGCTGGCCGGGCTGGTGGGGGTCGACCCGGAGCGGGTGGAGGAGGTCGACACCGAGCCGAGCCCGGTGCACGACCGCGTGCGGGCCTTCGTCCCCGTCTGGAAGCGGCCGTGGATGAGCCTCGCCGGCGGGACCTACGGGTCCTCGCTGCTGGCCGCCATCGGCGTCGACAACGTCTTCGCCGACGCTGCCGAGCGCTACCCGACGGTGACGCTGGAGGAGGCCCGGGCCCGCCGCCCCGACGTGGTGCTGGCGCCGAGCGAGCCCTATCCGTTCCGTGAGCGGCATGTGCCTCTGCTGGAGGAGGTGGCGCCGGTGGTGCTGGTCGACGGCCAGGACCTGTTCTGGTGGGGCGCCCGCACTCGCGCCGCCATCGAGCGCCTGCGGCGTGCCCTCGACCTCAACCCTCGGTGACGGCCCCGCTGACCGACGCCCCGCCGCACGGGCGACCCCGCCACAGGACCGGCAGCTTCAGCCGGGTCTTGGGCTGGCACAGGGCCACCACGCAGCCGCCGAACCCGGCGCCGGTGACCCGGGCGCCGTAGACGCCCGGAACGCTGCGCAGCGCGACCACCAGCTCGTCCAGCTCCGGCGTGGTCACCGCGAAGTCGTCGCGCAGGCTGGCGTGGCTGGCCACCAGGAGCTCCCCGGCGTAGCGCAGCTGGCCGTCGGCCAGCGCGGCCGCCAGCGCGTCGACCCGGTCGTTCTCGGTGGTGACGTGGCGGGCCCGGCGGCGGAGCAGTGGGTCCTCGATCGCCTCGACGGCCGAGGGAGAGGCATCCCGCAGGGAGCCGATGACCTCCTCGGCCGCCTCGCACTCCTTGCGGCGCTGGGCGTAGGCCGAGCTCGCCAGCTCTCGGGGCTGGCCGGACTCCACGACCACGATCTCGGCGTCGGCGGGGAACGGCACGTTGGCCACGGTCAGCCGCCGGCAGTCGATCCGCAGTGCCTGGTCCGGCCGGGCGGCCACGGCGACGAGCTGGTCCATGATCCCGCAGGGCACGCCCACGGCCCTTTGCTCGGCCCGCTGGCACGCCTGCGCCACGCCGACGGGGTCGTCCAGGTCCGCACCCAGCGCCGCCGCGAGCGCCACCTCCAACGCCGCGCTCGAGGCCAGGCCGCTGCCGGGCGGCACGCCGGAGTGGATCATGCCGACGAACCCGTTGTCGGGCTGCAGCTCCGACACGACGGCAGCCACGTAGCGGGCCCAGGGGGGCTCGACCCTGGAGGGATCGTCGACCCCTTCCAGCGGGATCTCGGCGACGCCGTCGAAGCGCTCCGATCCCAGCATGACCCAGTTGCCGCCCCGGTCACCGGTGATCTCGGTGCCGAGCCCCATGGCCACGGGCAGGACCAGTCCCCCCATGTAGTCGGTGTGGTCGCCGATCAGGTTGACCCGCCCGGGCGCCCAGGCTCGCAGTCCCATTCACGCTCCTCGCAGTGCCGCCGCGGCGTCCTCGGGGACCACCGGGTTGACGAGCAGGCCGCTTCCCAGCTCGCCCCCGGCCACATAGCGCTGGACACCGGGGGATCGCATCGGCGAGACGATATGCAGATGCAGGTGTGCCTCGGGCCACAGACCGCCGTCGGTGGGCCGCTGGTGGATCCAGAGCATGTACGGGAGCGGGGTGTCGAACAGCCGGTCGAGCCGGGCCAGCGCGTCGATCAGCAGGTCGGCCAAGCCGTCCCGCTGGGGACCGTCGAGCGCCGGCAGGTCTGGACGGTGGACGTCGGGGGCCAGCAGCATGCCGTACGGGTAGGCGCTGGCGGCGGGCACCCAGGCCCGCCAGTCGGCGGAGGCGGCCACGTCGAGCGCCCGGTCGTGTGACGCGCACAGCGGGCAGTCGCCCCGGGCGGCGTGCCGCAGCTCGGCCAGCGGGGCGGACGGCACCTCGTCGTACGCGTAGATCTGGCCGTGGGGGTGGGGGACGGTGGCGCCAACCTCCTCGCACCGGTTCTCGAACACCAGGACGTAGGCGACGTCGTCGCGGGCCCCCAGCGCGGCGGTGCGGGCGGTCCACAGGTCGACGACCCGGCGTGCGCCGCGGGTGCCGAGGTCGGGGAAGCTGGCGTCGTGCTCGGGCGTGTAGAGCACAACCTCGCTGCGGCCGTCGGGAAAGGTGGGCCAGCGATTGACGAACGCCTTGACGTCGTAGGGCTCGGGCGCCTCGAGGCCACCGACGCAGAAGGGGCAGGCGGACGCCGGCCGATGGGGGCGCTGCTGGCGGCCGGGCGCGATCACGACCAGCGCCCCGGTGAGCTCGTCGATGCGCTGCTCGGGCATGGCGGCCGAAGCCGCGGCCTAGCGGACCGCCGCCACGGCGGCGGCGGCCCGATCGAGGGCGCCGTGGTCCCAAGGCGCCCGCAGCGCCACGTGGATCTGGTCGGCACCGGCGTCGATGTAGCGGCCGAGGGCATCGGTGACCTCGTCGACGCTGGTGCCCACCACGGCGCCGGCCCGCACCGCCTCGGCCCGCGGCCCGAACTGGGCGGCCAGCGATGCGTCGCCGTCGGAGACGACGACGTTGACGCCGATCTGGACCTCCGCCGGGTCGCGGCCGACAGCGGCGCAGTGGTCGGCGAGCACCTCGCGCTTGTCGGTGAGCGCGTCGGGCGGGACGAAGGGCAGGTTCCAGCCGTCGGCGTGCCGGGCGACGATGCGGGCGGTGCGGCGCTCGCCGACACCGCCGATCCAGATCGGTAGATCGGGTTGCAGCGGCGGCGGTTCGAGGCGGGCGTCGCGTAGGCGCACGTGCGTGCCGGCCAGGTCGGCCTTGCCGTTGTGCAGGAGGCCCCGGACGGCAGCCGCGGCCTCGTCGAGCACGTCGAGCCGCTCGGATACGGACGGGAAGCGGAAGCCGTAGGCCAGGTACTCGGCCTCGGCCCAGCCGGCGCCGAGGCCGATCTCCGCCCGCCCGCCCGAGAGGTGGTCGATGGTGGCCACAGCCTTGGCCAGCACGCCCGGGTGCCGGTAGCCGGCGCAGTAGACCAGGCAGCCGCACCGCACCCGGGTGGTGGCGCACGCGAGGGCGGCGTGCATGGCCACCGCCTCGTGGCACTCGTAGGTCGCCAGGTCCGAGGAGTACAGGTGATCCCAGACCGAGATGGCGTCGAAGCCGGCGTCCTCGGCCCGGCGCCACAGGCTCTGGAGCTCGTCGACGCTGGTGTTCTGCAGGCCGGTGTGGACGCCGAAGGTCGGCACGGGCGCCACCCTAGGCCCGAGCCTGGCTTGACCCGGCGGTCAAGAGCCAACACCATGGCGCGCATGAGCGAGCGTCCCGAAGGGCGAGAGAGCGAGCGTGGCCCGAGCGGCCCGGCCGAAGGCCAAGAGCGGGAAGCATGGCCGACCGCACGCTGCAACGGGATCGAGATCTGCTACGACGCGGTTGGCGACAGCTCCGACCCCACCGTGCTGCTGATCATGGGGCTGGCGAGCCAGATGCTCGACTGGGAGCCCGGGCTGTGCCGCATGATCGCCGACCGCGGCTTCCACGTCGTCCGCTACGACAACCGCGACGTCGGCCTGTCCACCCACTTCGACGGCGATGTCGACGTGCTCGCGCTGTTCGCCGCCCAGGGCTCCGGCGCGCCACTGCCGCCGGTGCCCTACCTGCTGTCCGACATGGCCGACGACGCCGTCGGGCTGCTCGACCACCTCGGCGTGGAGCGGGCGCACGTGGTGGGCGTGTCCATGGGTGGCATGATCGCCCAGTCGCTCGCCATGGCCCACCCCGGGCGGGTGCTGACGCTCACGTCGATCATGTCCACGACCGGCGACCCCGATGTCGGCCAGCCCACGCCCGAGGCGATGACCGCGATCCTCACGCCGCCGGCCCAGACCCGGGAGGAGGCGCAGGACACGCGGGTCCGCCACGCCCACGTGTGGGGCAGCCCCGGCCTCTTCGACGAGGACGGCCTCCGCCAACTGGCCGGCGCCGCCTGGGACCGCAACCGCGACCCCATGGGCGCCGTCAGGCAGACCGCCGCCATCATGGCCTCGGGCAGCCGCTCCGCGGCGCTGGCCGGGCTGGCGATCCCGACGCTGGTGATCCACGGCACCGCCGACACGCTGGTCCAACCGTCGGGGGGCGAGCGCACGGCCGAGGTGATCCCCGATGCCAAGCTGGTGATGGTCGAGGGCATGGGTCACGACCTGCCCCGGCCGTTGTGGCCGGCGCTGGTGGACGCCATCTGCGGCCACATGGCTGAGGGCGCCCGGCCAGGGCGCCCGGGGCCCGAGCGGCCCGGCCACGGAGTGGCCAAGAGCGGGAAGCAATTGGCGTAGCGAATACAGCCTTTAGGGAGGAGCACCAGCGATGGGACCCCTGGCCGGAGTCACGGTCATCGAGCTCGCCGGGATCGGGCCCGGGCCCTTCTGCGGCATGATGCTGGCCGACATGGGGGCCGAGGTCGTCCGGGTCGACCGGGCCGAGAAGGTGGCCGGCGGAGACCCGGAGCATCCGCCGGCCGACCTCAACGGCCGCGGGCGCCGCTCCATCGGCGTCGACCTCAAGAACCCCGACGGTGTGGCCGTCGTGCTCGATCTCGTCGAGCGGGCCGACGCGCTGATCGAGGGGTTCCGGCCCGGCGTGGCCGAGCGGCTCGGCATCGGGCCCCAGGAGTGCCTGGCCCGCAACCCGAGGCTGGTGTACGGGCGCATGACCGGCTGGGGGCAGGACGGTCCCTTGGCCAACGCCGCCGGCCACGACATCAACTACATCGCCCTGGCCGGCGCCCTCGAGCCGATCGGCCGGCGGGGCCAGGCGCCGGTGCCGCCGCTCAACCTCATCGGGGACTACGGCGGCGGCGGCATGCTGCTGGCGTTCGGCCTGGCGTGCGCGCTGTTCGAGGCCCAGCGGTCGCGCCGTGGCCAGGTGGTCGACGCGGCCATGGTGGACGGCGCCGCGGTGCTCATGACGATGTTCCACGCGCTGCGGGCCATGGGGATCTGGGACGACGTGCGCGGCACCAACATGCTCGACACCGGGGCCCACTTCTACGACGTCTACGAGACGGCCGACGGGAAGTACGTGTCCATCGGGTCGATCGAGCCCCAGTTCTACGCCGAGCTGCTGCGGCTCACCGGGCTCGAGGGCGAGGAGCTGCCCTGGCAGCACGACCGGGCGCAGTGGCCGGCGCTCAAGGAGCGCCTGGCGGCGATCTTCAAGACCAGGACCCGCGCCGAGTGGTGCGAGCTGATGGAGGGCACCGACGTGTGCTTCGCGCCGGTGCTGTCGATCCCCGAGGCGGTCGAGCACCCCCACAACGTGCAGCGGCGCACGTTCGTCGAGGTGGCCGGCATCCCGCAGCCGGCGCCGGCGCCCCGGTTCAGCCGCACCGCCCCGCAGATCTCGTCGCCGCCACCCCACGCCGGCGAGCACACCGACGAGGTGCTGGCCGGGATGCTCGACTTCGACCCCGATCGCATCGCCAAGCTGCGCGAGGCCGGCGCCGTCGCCTGATCGGCGTCCTGCCCGCGCTCCCGGTCGATATCGACGGTGAGCGCGGGCAGAATCGCCGGATGGCGACCCTGATTGCGTTCCACGCCCATCCCGACGACGAGTGCCTCCTGCAGTCGGGCTCGCTGGCCAAGGCGGTGCACGACGGCCACCGCGTCGTGGTGGTCTACGCCACCCGGGGCGAGGTCGGCGAGGTGCCCGACGGCCTGCTCGAGCCGGGCGAGACCCTGGTCGAGCGGCGGATGGCCGAGGCCATGCGCTCGGCTGAGGCGCTGGGCGTCCACCGGGTCGCATGGTTGGGCTACCGCGACTCGGGGATGATGGGCGCGCCCGACAACGACGATCCTGCCTGCTTCTGGCGGGCGGACATCGACGAGGCCGCCGCCCGGCTGGCCGAGATCCTGCGCGACGAGGCGGCCGACGTGGTCACCATCTACGACGAGAACGGCAACTACGGCCACCCCGACCACATCCAGGTCCACCGGGTGGGCGGCCGGGCCGCCGAACTGGCCGGTATCCGGCACGTGCTGGAGGCGACCATCAGCCGCGAGCACATCAGGGCCCTGGTCGCCGAGGCCGTTGCGTCGGGGGTCGCGACGAGTGACGACATGCCCGACCTCGACGACGAGGCGGTGATCTTCGGCGTGCCCGAGGAGCGCATCACCACCGTGGTCGACGTCAGCGACTTCCTCGACCGCAAGCGGGCGGCGATCGAGGCGCACGCCAGCCAGGTGAAGGACACGGGCCCGTTCCTGGCCATGCCGCCTGAGGCGTTCCGGGCCGCCCTGGGCCGCGAGTTCTTCATCCGACACGGGGTCGCTGCCGCCCACGACGACGACGACGTGTTCGCCGGCGTCGAGGCACCCGCCTCCCGCTGACGCTGTCGGGCTTCTGTCAGCGCTGAGTCGCCGCATTGCGCGTGAGTGCTGACAGGAGGCCATGATGGGTTTCGATGACTGTCGTGAAGATCAACGCCATCACCGTGCCCGAGGACTCCGGTGACGAGCTGGGCCGCCGGTTCGCCGCCCGGGCCGGCGCGGTCGACAACCAGGAGGGGTTCGAGGGCTTCGAGCTCCTCAAGCCGACCGACGGTCGGACGACGTGGCTCGTCGTCACCCGCTGGCGTGACGAGGAGTCGTTCCAGGCCTGGGTCAACAGCCCCGCGTTCGGGCACGGGCACGCCGGTACGGACAAGCCGCACCCCCACACCGGCGGACCGGTGTCTGTGTCCAGTGAGCTGTGGTCCTACGAGATCTCCACGACATCACCCGGGCAGTCCGCCCCGTCCTGAGCCCGGCACCGGTCCGTGGGGGTGCACGACGTCCACGTCGCCGGCGCCTGGTTCGTCGTCGTCGCCAACGCGACCGCCGGTCTGTGGGCGCTGGGTGCCCACCGTTGGCCGGGGCTCCGCCGGCCGTCGCTGTGGTGGTTCACGGCGGCCGCGCAGCTGGCCATCGCCGTCGAGGTGGTGCTGGGCGTCGTGCTCGTGGCCCGCGAGGACCGGGACGCACCGCAGTTCCACATGTTCTACGGCTTCGTGGCCCTTGCCTCGGTCGGGATCATCTACAGCTACCGCCAGCAGCTCGCCGATCGGCGCTACCTGCTCTACGGGCTGGGCGGCCTGTTCCTGATGGGGCTCGGCATCCGGGCCATGGTCATCGGCCTGGACCGCTGAGAGGGAGCGCCGGCGGCCGCTACAGGTGCACCACGGGGCAGGTGAGGGTGCGGGTGATGCCTTCGATCATCTGCACCCGGCTCACCACCATCTTCCCGAGCTCGTCCACGGTGTTGGACTCGGCCCGGGCGATCACGTCGTAGGGACCGGTCACGTCCTCGGCGGACACGACGCCGTCGATGCCGCCCACCTCGTTCGCCACCTGGGCGGCCTTGCCCACCTCGGTCTGGATGAGGATGTACGCGCTGACTGCCATCGGGCCTCCCTCGTGACGGCGGGGCGGTGGCGCATCGTAGTGCCCATCGCACAACCCCACGGGCCGCTCGTGCGTCCACCCCGTGCAGCTCACGCTCGACGTCTACGAGCCGGCGGGCGACACCGCCGCCAAGCGGCCGGCGGTCGTCTGGATGCACGGCGGCTGGTTCTCGGAGGGCGACAAGGCCGACATGGCCGGCTACGCCGAGGCCTTCGCCCGCCGGGGCTACGTGGCGGTCTCGATGGAGTACCGCATGCGGCCCGAGCTGGAGTGCTGCCCGACCCGCGACGCCGTCGGCATCACCGAGGCGCTGCTGGACGGCCACGAGGACGCCATGGCCGGCCTCGAGTGGTTGCACGAGCACGCCGCCGAGCACCGCATCGATCCCGAGGCGATCGCCGCCGGCGGCGACGGCGCCGGGGCGGCCAACAGCCTCGGCCTTGCGTTCCCGCCCGGCCACGCCGAGCACCCGGGCACCGGGCACGGGATGGTCCAGCAGGCGGCGATGGAAGCTGCCGAAGAACCGCTGATCGCCGCCGCCCTGCCCATCTCGGGTGTGAGCCTGGGCGCGCCGGGAGAGGGGGCGCCGCCGGTCCTGGCGTTCCATGGCAGCGAGGACAACACCGCGCCGGCACACCTCACCGAGTCGAACTGCGCGGCCGCCGAGGCCGCAGGCTCGCGCTGTGACGTTGTCAGCTACGCCGGCGCCTTTGGCGATATCGCCGTGACTCGCCAGCGCGACATCGTCCGGCGCTCGGCCGACTTCCTCGCCGAGGTCGTGCTCGAACCGCTGGGCTACTTCCAGGAGCCGCCGGAGCAGCCGACCACCACCACGGCCCCGGCCGGCTCGGGCGGCACGACGACCACGACGCACACGTCCCCGGCGGCCGCCAAGGGTGGCGGCGGGCTTCCGCGGACGGGATCGGACGCCTGGCCGCTGGTCTGGCTGGGCCTCGGTCTCGTCGGCTTCGGCGCCGCCGCAATCGTCGCCCGGCGGCTGGTGGTGCGGCACCGCGGCACCTTCGGCGCCGCGGTGGTGATCATGGTCGTGCTGGGCGGGCTGGTCGTCCCGCACAACACCGCGGCCGCCGAGGACCCACCGACGGGCGGCAGCACTACCACGACCACCTCGCCGACCACGTCGACAACAGAGGCGACCTCGACCACCGTCGCCGCCCCCGCACCGGAAGATCCGCCGCCCGACGATCCCGACGTCACCGAGCCGGAACCCGCGGTGCCGGCCCCGGCCGATCCGCCGCCGGAGGACACGGCACCGGACGACGACGCCGAGGATCCCATGCCAGAGGACCCGGGGCACGAAGACCCCGGCCACGACGACCCGCCGGCACACGAGTTCCCCGAGGAGTGGACCCCCGAGCAGGTGGCCTACGCCACCCAGCTGATCGCAGACACCGAGATGTCGCTCGAGCGCTACGCCAACCCCGCGATCCTCGGCCTGCTCGGCTACACGTGGATCACCGACGGCCGGGACCCCGGCGGCTACCAGCACTGGGTCAACCTGGGCTGGATCCTCGACGGCCACACGCTCGACCCCGAGTTCCCCGAGTCGCTGGTGCTCCGCAACACGGGCGACGGCCTCATGGTCGAGGCGGCGATGTTCATCCTCGACCGCTACGGCATGGAGAACATCCCGGACGACATCGCCTGGCTGCCGGGCTGGCACGTCCATGACAACATCTGTTGGGACGGCTCACGCCTGGTCGGGATCGCCGTCGACGGGGAATGCGAGCGGGGCTTCCTGCTCGTCACTCCGCCCATGGTCCACGTGTGGATCGTCGACACCCCGTGCGGGCGCTTCGTCGGCATCGACGAGCACGGGCTGATGTGCGACCACGAGCACGAGGGCTGACGCGGCGAGGGCGCCCATGCGGGGCGCCCTCGGGTAGTCAGCGGACCGTGATGATCAGCTGCCGCTGCCGGTCGTCTCCGTGGGGTTCTCGCGCGACTCCGCCTCGATCGGGGTGCGGGCGTGGCCGCCGCCCACCGCGATCTTGCGAGGCTGCGCCTGCTCGGCCACCGGGATGGTGATCGACAGCACCCCGTGGTCGTAGGCAGCCTCGAGCTGCGACGTGTCGAGGCTCTCGCCCAGCAGCACGCGACGGGTGAACGTGCCCTGCGGCCGCTCGTTGGCCAGGATCTCGTCGCCCTCGGACTTCTCGAAGCGGCGGTTTGCGCTCACGGTGAGCACGTCCCGCTCGACCGTCAGATCGATGGTGTCGGGGTCGACGCCCGGGAGATCGAAGTTGACGAACACCCGGTCGCCGTGGCGCACGGCGTCCATCGGCATTGCCGTGCCGGCCCGGCGGAACGCCTGGTCCATCTGCTCGGCGAGGCGGTCGACCTCACGGAACGGATCGAAGCGCATGAGCATCGTGATTCACCTCCTGTGATCAGTCGTCGGAAGGAGCAACACTCAATATTATAACAAACCTGATAGTCTTGCACTCAACCTTTGGCCAGGCGACGACCCAAAGACGCGACAGTGCCGCCCCCCGGGGGGCGGCACCGAGGCATCTCGGGGAGAGCGAGTCAGCCGGCGGCCAGGCGCTTCTCGAGCGTGGTGAGCTGCTCCCGCAGCTCGCCGGGCACGTGGTCGCCGAGCGAGCGGTAGTGCTCCTCCAGCTGGGGTAGCTCCTGGCGCCACGACTCGGCGTCCACCTCGACCAGCTTGGCCAGCGTGCCCGGGTCCATGTCGAGGCCGCTGGTGTCGAGGGCGCCGGGCGCCGGGACCCGCCCGATGGGGGTGTCGACCGCCTCGCCCTCGCCGGCGATCCGCTGGACGATCCAGGCGAGGACCCGGCTGTTGTCGCCGAAGCCCGGCCACAGGAACGACCCGTCCTCGTCCCGCCGGAACCAGTTGACCCAGAACAGCCGGGGCAGCTTGTCGGCGTCGGTCGCCTCGCCGATCTCGAGCCAGTGGGCGAAGTAGTCGCCCATGTTGTAGCCACAGAACGGCAACATGGCGAACGGGTCGAACCGCAGCTCGCCCACGTTGCCGGCGGCCGCCGCGGTCTTCTCCGAGCTCATGATCGAGCCCAGGAACACGCCGTGTCTCCAGTCGAACGACTCGGTCACCAGGGGCACGTTGGTGGCCCGCCGGCCGCCGAACAGGATGGCCGAGATCGGCACGCCCTTGGGGTCCTCCCACTCGGGGGCGATCGACGGGCACTGCGACGCGGGGGTGGTGAACCGGGCGTTGGGGTGGGCGGCCGGCGCGTCCGACGCCGGGGTCCAGTCGTTGTCCCGCCAGTCGATCGCATGGGGCGGCGGCGACGACAGGCCCTCCCACCAGACGTCGCCGTCGTCGGTGCGGGCGACGTTGGTGAAGATCGAGTTGCCGGACAGCGTGGCCACCGCGTTGGGGTTGGTGTCCTCGCCCGTGCCCGGGGCCACGCCGAAGAACCCCGCTTCGGGGTTGATGGCGTGCAGCCGGCCGTCGTCGCCGAACTTCATCCAGGCGATGTCGTCGCCCACCGTCTCGACCTTCCACCCCGGCAGGGTGGGGATCATCATCGCCATGTTGGTCTTGCCGCAGGCCGACGGGAACGCCGCCGCGATGTAGCGCTTCTCGCCGCCGGGCGGCGTCACGCCGAGGATCAGCATGTGCTCGGCCATCCAGCCGTCGTCGCGGGCCATGGTTGAGGCGATGCGCAGGGCGAAGCACTTCTTGCCCAGGAGGGCGTTGCCGCCGTAGCCCGATCCGTACGACCAGATCTCCCGGGTCTCGGGGAAGTGGACGATGTACTTGCGCTCGGCGTCGCAGGGCCAGGCCACGTCGTCGCGGGCGTTGCCGCCGGCGTCCACCAGGGGATAGCCCACGGAGTGCAGGCAGGGGACGAAGTCGCCGTCGGCCCCCAGCACGTCGAGCGGGCCCTGGCCCATGCGGGTCATGATCCGCATGCTGGCGGCCACGTAGGCCGAGTCGGTGAGCTGCACGCCGATGTGGGCGATCGGCGATCCCAATGGGCCCATCGAGAACGGCACGACGTACAGCGTGCGGCCCCGCATGGCCCCCGTGAACAGGCCGGTCAGCTCTGCCTTCATATCGACCGGGTCGCGCCAGTTGTTGGTCGGACCGGCGTCGACCTCGCGCTCGGAGCACACGAACGTCCGGTCCTCGACCCTCGCGACGTCGCCGGGGTCGGACCGGGCCAGGAAGCTGTTGGGACGCCGCTGCGGGTTCAGGCGCTCGAACGTGCCGCTGTCGACCAGCAGCCGCGTCAGCCGCTCCCACTCCTCGTCGGAGCCCTCGCACCACTCGACCCTCTCCGGCTGGAAGACCTGAGCCCAGTGTTCGACCCAGTCCTTGAGCTTCTGGTTCTCGGTGCTTGCAGCCATGGTCCTCCGCGGTGCCGTCGGTGTGCCCAGCTTCAAGCGGAGGCCGTGTCGTCCCTGACCGGGAAGCGCTCGGGATCGAGCCCGGGCGTCCCCATGTCGACCTCCGATCCCAGTCGCAGGTGAGTCGCACGACCCTCGCCGTCGAGGTCGAAGATCACGCGCTGGCCCTGGCGAAGCTGGCGGAACACGGAGCCGCGGAGCGCGTCGGGGGCGAGATCGATCTCGGCAAGATCGGTGTCACGCATCACGATCCCGTCCCTGGATCCGGGGTCGTACGACTTGATCACGCCTTGCACCGGTGGGCTCCTCGCTGGGGCTGGCTGCGGTGGGTCCTGCCACCGTATCGGACCGGCCCGAGCACCACCTTCTTCAGTGCGCGAGCTTCTCGATCTTGCCGGCCTTGATGCAGCCGGTGCAGACGTTGACCCGCCGGGGCGCGCCGTTCACGAGGGCCCGCACACGCTGGATGTTGGGGTTCCACCGGCGCTTGGTCCGCCGATGCGAGTGGCTGACACTCATGCCCCACGACGGGTGCTTGCCGCACACCTCGCAAACGGCTGCCATTGGACGCGTCACCTCTGTCTCGGGCTGGCTGAGGACCGAGCAACTGTACTGGCGACCCCCAGGGGTCACAACTTGCCCCGCCGGCACATCACCTACCATCCACCGGTGTGACCACCCTCGATCACCTGGGTGCCGCCGACCTGCGAGCGGTGGTGGAGGCCTACAAGGAGGCCCTGGCGGCCCACCGGGACCCCATCAACCGGCTCAACGTCTACCCGGTCCCCGACGGCGACACCGGTACCAACATGTCCCTCACCCTGGTGTCCGTGGCCGAGGAGCTGGCCGGCGCCGACAACGATCTCCCCGCCGTGTGCCGGGCCGTCAGCCACGGGTCGCTCATGGGGGCGCGGGGCAACTCCGGCGTGATCCTGTCGCAGGTGCTGCGCGGCATGGTGGGCGCGATCGCCGAGGCCGGCGGGCTCGACGGCCCCGGGTTGGCGCAGGCCCTGCGGGCCGCCTGCGATGCGGCGTACCAGGCGGTCATGCGCCCGGTGGAGGGCACGATCCTCACGGTGGTGCGTGAGTCGGCCGAGGCCGCCGAGCAGGCCGTCGCCGCCGACGCCGACGCCGACCTCGTCACCGTGCTGACCGCCGCCCGCGACCGGGGCGAGGACGCGCTGGCCCGCACCCCCGAGCTGCTCCCGGTCCTGGCGGAGGCGGGCGTGGTCGACGCCGGCGGGGCCGGCTACCTGCTGTTCCTCGACGCCCTGGCGCACGTGGTCGACCGCCGTCCCATCCCCGAACCCCGCGTCGGCGAGGGGGCCGTGCGCCCCGACGCCCACCTCGTCCACGCCGGGCCGGGGGCCGACGGGCACGGGGAGGGCGGGTCCGACCTCCGCTACGAGGTCATGTACTTCCTCGAGGCGCCCGACGAGGCGATCCCGTCGTTCAAGGACGTGTGGGCCGGCATCGGCGACTCCATCGTGGTGGTGGGGGGCGACGGGCTGTGGAACTGCCACATCCACACCGACGACATCGGCGCCGCCATCGAGGCGGCCGTCGACGCCGGGCGGCCCCGGCAGATCCGTGTCACCGACCTGGGCGAGCAGGTCGAGGAGGAACGCTGGGTGCGCGAGGCCACCGGTGCGGGCGCAGTGGTCGAGGAGCCGCCGCACGCCAGCGAGCCGGTGCGCACTGCGGTGGTGGCCGTGGCCGCGGGGGACGGCATCAAGCGCATCTTCTACAGCCTCGGCGTGCAGGGCATCGTGGCCGGCGGGCAGTCGATGAACCCGTCGACCGCGGAGCTGCTAGCGGCGGTCGAGGCCGTGCCGGCCGAGGAGGTCGTCATCCTCCCCAACAACAAGAACATCATCCCGGTGGCCGAGCAGGTCGACGCCCACACCGACCGCACGGTGCGGGTCGTGCCGACCCGGGGCATCGCCGAGGGTTTCGCCGCGCTCATGTGCTACGACCCCGAGGCCCGGGCCGACGAGAACGCCAAGGAGATGACCGCGCTGGCGGGCAGCGTGGTAGCGGGGGAGGTGACCCAGGCGGTGCGCGAGTCGACCAGCGAGGTCGGCCGCATCGCCGAGGGTGATTACGTGGGCATCGCCCGCGACGGCATCCGGGCGGTGGAGAAGACGCTGGCGGCGGCGGCCTGCCGGCTGCTCGAGGCCCTCGTGACCGACGAGCACGAGATCGTGACGGTCATCGAGGGCGAGGGCGCCACGGCCGGCGACACCCGAGCCATCACCGAGTGGCTGGACGAGCACCGCCCCGAGGTGTCGGCCGAGGTCCACCACGGTGGCCAGCCGCTGTACCCGTACCTCTTCGGCATCGAGTAGCCGGTACGTCGGTGAGCATGCTGGAATGAGCCGGGCGGCGACCGACACCGCGCCCATCACGCTGGGCGAGCTGGCCGCCCTGCCGGTCGACCGGCTGAAAGGTGTGGGCGGGCGCAAGGCCGAGGCGCTGGCGGCGGTCGGCGTGGAGAACCTGCTCGACCTCCTCACCTACTACCCGCGCCGCTACGTCGACCGCACCAACGAGGCCCGCATCCGGGACCTGGTGGTCGGGGAGGAGGCGCTGGTCCTGGTCACCGTCCAGCGGGTCTCGTCGCGGCGCACCCGGGGGCGTCCGCCCAAGGTCCTGGTGACCGTGGACGTGACCGACGGCAGCGGGCACCTGCGGGTCAGCTTCTTCAACCAGGCGTGGCGGGAGCGCCAGCTGCGGCCGGGGATGACCGTGGCGCTGTTCGGCAAGCTCGAGATCTACGGCGGCCGCAAGCAGATGACCAATCCCGTGGTGGACCTGATCGGCGATCGCACGGGGCGCATCGTCCCCATCTACCCCCAGTCGGAGAAGGCGGGGCTGTCGACCTGGGAGATCGGCGATTGGGCGGCCGAGGCGCTGCGGCGATCCCAGGTGCGGGGCCTGCTCGACCCGGTGCCCGACTGGGTGCTCGAGCGGTTCGACCTGGTCACCCGCGCCGAGGCGTTCTCCGGCATCCACGCCCCCGACTCGATGGCCCACAAGGAGGTCGCCCGGCGGCGCCTGGTGCTCGACGAGCTGCTGCGGGTCCAGTTGGCCCTGGTCCAGCGCAAGCGGCACATCGAGCGCACGACCAAAGGCATCGCCCACCGCGTCGAGGGAGCGCTGGTCGACGCCTTCGTCGCCCGGCTGCCGTTCGACCTGACCGGCGACCAGCGGGCGGCCATCGACGAGATCCGCCGCGACCTCGCCGCGCCCCACCCCATGCACCGGCTGCTGCAGGGGGACGTCGGGGCCGGAAAGACGATCGTAGCCGTGTCGACGCTGCTGGCGGCCGTGCAGGGCGGGTACCAGGGGGCGTTCATGGCGCCGACCGAGGTGTTGGCCGAGCAGCACGCGCAGGGGATCCGGGAGCTGCTCGCCGGCGTCGAGGTGCCCGACGACGGGGCGACGCTGTTCGACGCCCGGCCGGTGCGAGTCGAGCTGCTCACCAACCGGGTGGGGGCGGCGGACCGCCGGCGCATCCTGGCCGACCTCGCGGCCGGGCAGGTCGACCTGGTGATCGGCACGCACGCGCTCATCCAGGAGGGCGTCGAGTTCCGGGCGCTGGGGGCGGTCGTGATCGACGAGCAGCATCGCTTCGGCGTCGAGCAGCGGGCGGCACTGCGGGACAAGTCCGCCGGTGGGGCCGTACCGGATGTGCTGGTCATGACGGCCACGCCCATCCCCCGGACGGCGGCGATGACCGTGTACGGCGACCTCGACGTGACCGTCATCCGCTCGCTCCCGGTCGGGCGCCAGCCCATCACCACGAGCTGGGTGCGGACGGACCACGACGAGGAGTCGATGTGGGACGCCGTCCGCCGCGAGGTGGCGGCGGGGCGGCAGGCGTACGTGGTGTGCCCGCTCATCGAGGAGTCCGAGAAGCTCGAGGTCCGTTCGGCCGAGGACACCTACGCGCGGCTCGCGGCGGACGAGCTGGCCGGGCTGCGGCTGGGCCTGCTCCACGGCCGCCTGGGGTCGGCCGACAAGGAGGCCACCATGCACCAGTTCCGGCAGGGCCGGCTCGACGTGCTGGTGGCAACGACGGTCATCGAGGTGGGCGTCGACGTCCCCAACGCCACCGTGATGGTGATCCTCGATGCCGACCGCTTCGGCATCGCCCAGCTCCACCAGCTCCGGGGCCGGGTGGGCCGGGGCAGCGAGCGGTCCTGGTGCTACCTCGTGAGCCGGTCGGACACCCCGGAGGCCGAGGCCCGGCTCGGCGCTCTGGTCGAGACCACCGATGGGTTCGCCCTGGCCGAGGTCGACCTGGAGCTGCGCGGCGAGGGCACGATCATGGGCGAGCGGCAGAAAGGACGCAGCGACCTCAAGCTGGCGTCGCTACGGCGGGATCGGGACTGGGTGGAGAAGGCCCGCGAGGTGGCGTTCGCGATCGTCGACGGCGAGGGCGGGCTGGAGGCCCACGCCGAGCTGCTCGACGAGGTCGCACTCTTCCTTGACGAGGAAGACCAGGACTACCTGCTCAAGGGCTAATCGTCCGCGCTGTCGCCCGGGACGATCACGTCCCAGCGGTCCAGGCAGTCCTCACACCGGTAGACCAACAGGTCGCCCGGCTGCCAACCCCATTCGGCGGGCTCGGTGAGCAGGTGGGCGCGGCCGCCGCAGTCGACGCAGGTGATGACCTGGTCGACCTCCACCGGCTAGCGGTCCCGCTCGGTGAAACGCGCCACGCCGGCGGCGAAGTCGTCGGCGAAGATCACGTCGCGGCCGAGGCGGTCCTCGTTGGCCAGAGCGTCGGCGATACCCAGTCCCAGCCCGTCGTACACGGCTCGCCGGTCGTTCACCACGCAACGCCAGGGGAACGAGGCGATCTGCTCGGCCAGCGCGATGGCGTCCTCGAGCGCTGTCCCCGCGGGGACCAGGCGGTCGACCAGGCCGATGCGCTCGGCCTCCTCGGCATCGATCTCCCGGCCGGTCAGGATGAGGTCCAGCGCCCGGCCCAGCCCCACGATGCGAGGCAGCCGGTAGGTCCCGCCGTCGACCAGCGGCACCCCCCAGCGCCGCTCCAGGCAGCCGAAGCGGGCGCCGCCGCCGGCCACCCGCAGGTCGCACCACGCCGCCAGCTCCAGCCCGCCGGCCACGCACCAGCCCTCGATGGCGGCGATGACCGGCTTGGAGAGCGCCAGCCGGGTGGGACCCAGCGGGCCGCTGTCACGCAGCCGGGGCAGGTCGCGCAGGTTGGCGCCGGCGCAGAACGCCTCGGTGTCGCCGGTCAGCACCGCCACCCGGGCCGACTCGTCGTAGTCGAAGGCCACGAACTGGTCGTGCAGCCGTTGGGCGGTCTTGGAGTTGATGGCGTTGCGGACCCGGGGCTGATCGATGCGGATCACCCGCACCCGCTCGCCGGCGGCGTGGCTCATGGCGACGAGGATGCCACTCCGGCCCGACCCCCACCCGCCGCCCCGTGGTGGCGTCGGCCTCCGGCCGACACTGGTCACCGGCCGGTACCGTCCCCGTGTGCGAGTCGTCGGTGGCAGCGCCAGCGGGCGCACGCTGGTGGCGCCGCCGGGCGGGCGCACCCGGCCGACGTCCGACCGCGTGCGGGAGGCGATCTTCAACGCCCTGTGGAGCCGCGGGGCGGTCGACGGCGCCCGGGTGCTCGACCTGTTCGCCGGCAGCGGGGCGCTGGGCGTCGAGGCCTTGTCCCGGGGCGCCGAGCACGCCACGTTCGTCGACTCCGATCGGGCGGCCCGCCGGGCGGTGCGGCGCAACCTCGAGGCGTGCGGCTTGTCCGACCGGGCCGACATCGTCGCCGCCCCGGCGGAGCGTTACCTGGCCGGGCTCGGCGCCGAGCGGTGGGAGCTGGCGTTCTGCGACCCGCCCTACGCCTACACCGGCTGGGAACGATTGCTGGCAGCGCTGCCGGCGGGGCTCGTGGTCATCGAGTCCGACGAGCCCGTCGCCGTCCCGACCGGATGGGACCTCGTGCGTGAGGGCCGCTACGGGGGGACCTGGGTCGGGTTCGCCGTCCGCACCACCTGACCTCCGCCGTCGGTGCCGGGGTCGCGCCCCTGCCGAGGGCTACCGTGGCGTCCGTGACCACGGTCCTCTATCCCGGCTCGTTCGACCCCATCCACAACGGGCACCTCGGCATCATCGAGGTAGCGGCCCGGCTGTTCGACGAGGTGGTGGTCGCCGCCGTGCGCAACCCGCAGAAGGGTGAGCCGCTCTTCAGCCTCGAGGACCGCCAGGCGATGATCGACGAGTCGGTGGCCCACCTCGACAACGTGAAGATCACCATGTTCTCGAGCCTGGTCGTCGACCTGGCCCGGGAGGTGGGCGCCGACTTCATCGTCAAGGGCCTGAGGGTCGTGTCCGACTTCGAGGCCGAGCTGATCATGGCGCAGATGAACCGGGCGGTGTCCGGCGTGGACACGCTGTTCATCCCGTCCGACTCGGCGAACTCGTTCCTGGCGTCGAAGCTGATCCGCGAGATCGCCCGCTTCGGCGGCGACGTCAGCTCGATGGTCCCCCCGCCGGTCGCCAAGCGGCTGGCAGAGCGGTTCGGCAAGTGATGACCGGCGACGACGACCAGTCCTTCGAGGTGCGGGTGGCGCAGCGGGCGCCGGGCGGCGACGTCGAGGCACTGCTGAACCGGGTTCGGGAGCTGATCGACGGGGCCCGCCCGGCGCCGCTGTCGGCGCAGCAGGTCAAGGTCGACCGCGACGAGCTGCTCGACCTCCTGGACCAGGCCATCGAGCGCCTGCCCGAGGAAGTGCGCTCGGCGCGCTGGCTCATGAAGGACCGGGACGAGTTCCTGGCTCGCACCCGGCGCGAGGCCGACGACATCCTGGCGGCGGCCCGGGGCCAGGCCGAACGCATGGTGCAGCGCTCCGAGGTCATGAAGGCCGCCCAGGCGAAGGCACGGCGTGTGCTCGAGGACGCCCGGGCCGAGGCGAGCCGGCGCCGCAACGAGGCCGACGACTATTGCGACAAGCGCTTGGCACAGTTCGAGACCGTCTTGGAGCGCACCATGGCGGTGGTGACCACCGGGCGCGCCAAGCTGCGCGGCGAGCGCGTCGAGCGCGACGACACCAACGAAGGAACCACCGCTCCGGGCCCGGAGGCCGACCCCGACTCGGCGTTTTTCGACCAAGACCGGGTATAAGGGGCGCGAGATGTCGCGTCGGTTCGTCGTGTCCACCGCGGAGCTGTTCCGCCACCCGGGCACTCGCCAGCACGTGTCGCTCAGCGGGGGGGTGCCGGGCGTGGCGCTGTCCACGTCGCGCCTGACCGACGACGACGTGGACGCCGATCTCACGCTCGAGGCGCAAGGGTCGACGCTGATCGCCACGGGCCGGGTGTTCGGCCGCTGGACGGGCGAGTGCCGGCGCTGCCTGGGGGCCACGGGTGGGGAGCTCGTCGTCGATCTGCGGGAGATCTTCGAGCCCGATCCCGTCGAGGGCGAGACCTATCCGCTCGGTGTGGACCACGTGGACCTCGAGCCCGCCCTGCGGGAGGCGCTGGCCCTGGCGCTGCCACTGGCGCCGCTGTGCGACGAGGCGTGCCCCGGCCCCGACCCCGAGGACCATCCCGTCACGGTCGAAGGCGAGTCCCAGGGGGACGAGGGCGATGAAGGCGGCGGCAACGGTGCGAACGGCACCAACGGGCGCGTGCCCGCCGATCCCCGCTGGTCCGCGCTCGACGCCCTGCGTTTCGACCGGTAGTTGCGTCGAGTCAGGGACGGCCCGCTAGGCTTCTCGCTTCCATGGCCGTCCCCAAGAAGAAGACCTCCAAGGCCAAGAGCCGCAGCCGCCGTGCCAGCGCCTGGCGCCTCGAGCGCCCGGCGCGCAGCGTCTGCCCGCGCTGCCGGGCCGTGAAGCTGCCGCACGTGGTGTGCGGCAACTGCGGCTGGTACGGCGGCCGCGTGGCCGTCGAGGTCGACTGAGCCCTCCCGTACCCCGGAGCGGGCTCGCCTCGGGCGCTCACATGCTGCCGATCGCCATCGACGCCATGGGCGGCGACCATGCCCCCGGCGCCATCGTCGAGGGCGCCCAGCGCGCCGCGGCGGAGCTCGGTGTGCCGGTCATGCTGGTGGGACGCCCCGACGACGTCGATCCGCTGCGCGGCGACCTCGAGCTGGTGGCCGCGTCGCAGGTGATCGGCATGGACGACGATCCCGGCTCCAGCGTGCGCACGATGAAGGACTCGTCGCTGGTGCGGGCCGCCGAGGCCGTGCGTGACGGCCGGGCCTCGGCCATGGTGTCGGCCGGCAACACCGGTGCCTCGATGGCCTCGGCGCTGCTGCGGATGGGGCGGATCAAGGGGGTGGCCCGACCGGCGATCGCCACGCCGATCCCGGTCCCGGGCTCGACGCCGACGGTGCTGCTCGACGCCGGCGCCAACGCCGAGTGCCAGCCCCAGTGGCTGGTGCAGTTCGCCCTGATGGGCGCGGTCTTCTCCCGCGAGCGCTACGGCATCGCCGAGCCCCGGGTCGGCCTGCTGTCGATCGGTGAGGAGTCCACCAAGGGCAACCCGCTGGTCAAGGAGGCCCATGCGCTGCTGGTGGAGGCGGGAGCCCTCGACCGCGCCGGCGCCAGCTTCGTCGGCAACGTCGAGGGCCGCGACATCATGACCTCCGCGGTCGACGTGGTCGTCACCGACGGCTTCACCGGCAACGTGGCCCTCAAGACGCTGGAGGGCGGGATGCGCTCCCTGGTCACCGCCGTGATCGAGGGCCTGAGCGCTACCGACGTGGCCGATACCGCCCTCGGTGCCCTGCTGCCGCTCTACAACACGCTCGATCCCGACCGGACCGGGGGCGCCATGCTCCTGGGTGTGGACGGTGTGTGCATCATCAGCCACGGATCGTCGTCTGCGACCGCCATCGTCAACGCCGCCCGAGTCGCCGGCGAGATGGTCGAGGCCGACATCGTGGAGCGGCTGCGGTCCGCGATCGCCGCCGCCTGAAGCCGATTGCGCTACGTCTTCACAAGCGCACAAACGTCGGCCCCGGTAAGCTGCCCGCGTTCTACCCGAGACCAGGAGTACATCCGTCGTGCCCGCCGAGACCCACGTCGAGCGCAGTCCCCTCGATCGCGAACAGGTCTTCGACCTGATCCGCGACCGCTTGGCCGACATCCTCGAGGTCGAGCCGTCCACCATCCACGAGGGCGACTCGTTCACCGACGACCTCGACGCCGATTCGCTGGCCCTCATCGAGCTGGCCGAGGCGCTCGAGGAGGAGCTGGGGGAGCGCAGCGTCGGCTTCCGCATCGAGGACGAAGACCTCGAGGACATCAAGACGGTGCGCGACGCCGTCGACTACGTCCTCGCCCGACTGTAGGGCCACGACCATCTCGCTCCCCGTTCTACGGCTCGACGACCTCGCCCGTCGTCTCGGCGTCCGCCTGGACGACGCCGATGTGCTGGCGCCAGCGCTCGTCCACCGGTCGTGGTGCGCAGAGAACCCCGGGTACGAGTCCAACGAGCGGCTGGAGTTCCTGGGCGACGCCGTGCTCGGCCTGATCGTCACCGATCACGCCTTCCACGCCTACACCAGCCTCAGCGAGGGTGAGCTGACCGACGTCCGCAAGGCGGTCGTCAACGCCGTCACCCTTGCGGAGGTGGCCGACGAGCTGGACCTCGGCGACTACCTGCTGCTCGGCAAGGGCGAGGAGCAGTCGGGCGGGCGGGAGAAGCCCTCGATCCTGGCCGACGCGCTCGAGGCGGTGCTCGGCGCCGTGTACGTCTCGGCGGGCATGGACGAGGCCCACGACCTGGTGCTGCGGCTGGTGGGCGAGCGGGTCGCCGAGGCGCATGCCGGTGGGCCCGGGGGACAGGACTACAAGAGCCGCCTGCAGGAGCTGACTGCCCGGCACTTCGACGAGGCACCGCACTACGAGACCCTCGCCGAGGGGCCCGACCACGCCCGGCGCTTCCACGTGACCGTGGCCGTCGCCGGCGTTGCCCGCGGCACGGGCGACGGGCGCTCGAAGAAGCAAGCCGAGCAGGTGGCGGCCCGCGACGCCTACGCCACGTTGCTGGCCGAGCTGGAGAGCGACTATGCCTGAGCTGCCCGAGATCGAGACCGTGCGCCGCGGTCTCGAGCGCGAGACGGTCGGGCGCCGGGTCCGTTCGGTCGACGTGCCGGTGGCCAAGGCGACCCAGCGCAACGGCTCCCGCAAGGCGTTCCAGGCGCGGCTGGAGGGCGCCAAGATCCGCAACGTCGACCGCCGCGGCTCGCTGCTGGTGCAGGCACTCGACACCGGCGAGCTGCTGGTGTTCGACGTCGGCGAGACCGGCCAGCTGCTGCGGGCCGCACCCAAGGACGAGCCGCCCAAGGACCTGCTGCTGTCGATCACCTTCACCCAGGGCGGGCAGCTGCGCCTGTCCGATCCCGAGGCCAAGGCCGAGGCGTTCGTGGTGACGCCGGAGCTGCTGCTGGAGGAGGTGCCGGCGCTGGCCGAGCTGGGGCTCGATCCCGTCGCTGCGCCGGTGTCGTGGACCGCCTTTGCCCAGTCGCTGGTGAACCGCCGGAGGGAGAAGCTGCGCTCGGTGCTGCTCGACCCCACGTTCGTCGTGGGCCTGGGTGGGCTGTACGCCGACGAGATCCTGTACGACGCCGGCCTGCGCCCCGATCGCGAGGTGTCGACCACGTCGACGATGGAGATCCGCCGGCTCTACCGGTCGCTGGTCGAGATCCTGCACGAGGCGACCAAGCACCACGGCACGTCCACCGACGACCACCGGTTCACCGATCTGCACGGCAAGCCCGGCAGCTACCAGGACGCGCTCCAGGTCTGGGGCCGCGACGGCGAGCCCTGCCGGCGCTGCCGGGGCACGATCACCAAGCTCCGCAGCGGCGGCAAGGTGACCTACTGGTGCCCGAGCTGCCAGGTGTAGGCGAGCGTCACCTGGGTCGTATAAAGGTACTATCATACGACCATGCCCAAAGAGAAGGTGACGCTGACGCTGGACAGCGACCGGCTCAACGAGCTTCGCGTCCTTGTGGGCGGGAGGAGTCTGTCCACGACGGTAGACAGCGCGGTCGCCGCCTATCTCGCGAGGGTCCGTCACCTCGCGGCCGTCGACCAGTGGCTTGCCGAGCTCGAGCGGGAGCACGGCCCGATACCGCCCGAGACGTTGGAGTGGGCGGCACAGGTCGTCGAGCGGTGGATGCCGGGTGGCGCCTCGACCCCCTCAACCTCGTCGGCGCGCCCGGCTGGCTGATGCTCCTGCTCGACAGCGAGGCCATCTCCGCGGTGGCCCAGGGTCCGCGTCGACGGCGCGACCGCGTGCGTGCACTCATGGCACTGATGCGGGCTCGCGAGCTCCCAGTGGGCACGGTCGCCGCCGTGCTTGCCGAGGTTGTCCGCGGGCACCCACGAGACGCCGGGGTGTTCGCCGGCCTGCGCCGTGAGCGGGTGCAGGTCCATCCAGTCGACACACGTGTGGGCGTTCGAGCGGGTCAGTTGCTCGGAGCCGTCGGGGCAGGATCCGACCTGGCGGTCGACGCCTTCGTCGTCGCCGTAGCCGACCTCCAAGGTGGGGCCGTCGTGGCCACCGTCGACCCGTCCGACATGCGGCGCCTTGCCTCGCATGCGACCAGTGTCGAGGTCGCCAACCTCGAGGAGTGACCTGCTCGCAGGGCGCTATCGCCAGCCTCGCTTGACACTTTAGAAAGCCTGTACTTTAGTAAGTGCATGGACCAAGCCACCCTGAAGGCGGCGTGCGCCTCGACCGATCGGATCGTCGAGCGGGTGACACGCGATCAGCGCGAGCTCCCGACCCCGTGCAGCGAGTGGAACGTGCGGGAGCTGTCGAACCACCTTCTCGGCACGCTCGTGCTGGGCCAGGCCCTGCTGGCCGACACCAACCCGTCGGTCGAGGTCGCCCCGGGTGCCCTCCCCGGCTCCGACCTCGTCGGCGACGCACCGCTCGAGGCCTACCGCGCCGGGGTCGAGTCGCTGCTCGCCGCCGCCACCGGCGACGCCGTGACCCGCGTGCACACGACCCCGTTGGGCGACATGCCGGGGCCGGTGCTGGCCGGGTTCACGGCGTTGGACGTCTTCGTCCACGGGTGGGACCTCGCCAAGGCGACGGGCCAGGATCCGTCATGGGACGACGAGCTGGCCGAGCAGATCCTCGGTTTCGCCCGCCAGACGATCAGTGACGACGCGGGGACCCGCGCGCCCCGCATCGGCCCCGAGGTCCCGTGTGCGGCCGACGCGCCGGCCACCCAGCGGCTGGTGGCCTTCCTCGGTCGCAACCCGTGACGCCCGACGCCGTCCTGCGGGCGCTCGCCGAACCCAACCGGCGGCGCATCCTCACCCTCGTCCGGGACGGCGAGCTACCCGCCGGCGAGATCGCCGAGCACTTCGACATCACGCCGCAGGCGGTCTCGCAGCACCTCAAGACCCTCAAGGGCGCCGGCATCCTCGCCGAACGCCGCGAGGGCACGAGGCGGCTGTACTCGGTCCGCCCGGAGGCCATCGAGTCGGTGCGATCGTTCCTGGAGGACGTTTGGCCGTCGTCGCTGGCCCGCCTGAAGGACACGGTGGAGAGCCGGCACGAGTCCCGGTCCCGACACCGATGAGCGACGACTACTCGACGTCGATCCGCATCGGCACCAAGCCCGAGGACGTCTTCCCGTACCTGGCCGACGCCTCGCTGATGGTCCGGTGGATGGGCGACTGGGCCGAGCTCGACCCGACGCCGGGCGGTCGCTTCGTCGTCGACATCACGGGCGTGCCGATCCGCGGTCGCTTCGTCGTGGTCGAGCCACCCCATCGCCTCGTCTTCACCTGGGGCGCAGCCGGCAGCGAGGTCCTGCCACCGGGATCGACCACGGTCGAGATCAGCCTCCAGGCCGATGGCGACGAGACCGTCCTCGAGCTCGTCCATCGTGATCTCCCACCCGAGGAGGCGCCCAAGCACGACGTCGGTTGGGCACATTTCCTACCGCGCCTGGCCGTCGCGGCAAGCGGCGGCGATGCCGGGCCCGACGAGTGGGCGGCGCAGTAGGGCTCGCGGGAAGGCCGCCGACCCGCATCCGCAACGCCGACCCGGCCGCCACGTAGCCTGACCCTTCGATGTTCCTCAAGGCGCTGACCCTCAAGGGGTTCAAGTCCTTCGCGGAGTCCACCACGCTCGAGATGCAGCCGGGGGTGACCGTCGTCGTCGGGCCCAACGGCTCGGGGAAGTCCAACGTGGTCGACGCCATCGGCTGGGTGCTCGGGGCCCAGGCCCCCTCGGCGGTGCGCAGCCAGAAGATGGAGGACGTGATCTTCGCCGGCACCGCCCGGCGGCCAGCGCTGGGGCGGACCGAGGTGAGCCTGACCATCGACAACGATGCCGGGCTGCTGCCGATCGACTTCACCGAGGTGACGGTGACCCGCACGCTGTGGCGCTCGGGCGAGAGCGAGTACGCCATCAACGGCGTGCCCTGCCGCCTGCTCGACGTGCAGGAGCTGTTCAGCGACACCGGCGTCGGCCGCCAGCAGCACGTCATCGTGGGGCAGGGGCAGATCGACGCCGTGCTCAACGCCAAGCCCGAGGAGCGGCGGCTCGTCATCGAGGAGGCCGCCGGCATCCTCAAGCACCGCAAGCGCAAGGAGCGTTCCGAGCGCCGCCTGGCCGCCACGGAGGTCAACCTCGTGCGCCTCGGCGACCTGCTGCGGGAGGTGCGCCGCCAGCTCCGCCCCCTCGAGCGCCAAGCCGAGGCCGCCCGCCGCCACGGCGATCTGGTGGCCGAGCTCCGGGCCCTGCACGTGTTCGTCGCCGGCCGCGAGCTGACCACCCTCAAGCGGCGGCTCGGCGACCTGACGGCGGCGCGGGCCGAGCTGCGCAACGAGGAGACCCTGCTCAAGCAGCGCCTCACCGAGCTCGACACCGCGGTGCTGACCGCCGAGTCCCGGCTCGGTGCGCTCGGCGGCAGCGAGGTCGGTGACTTGCTGGCGGCCCTTGAGGCGCTGCGGGAGAAGGCCCGGGGCCAGCTCGCGCTGCTGGCCGAACGCCGCCGGGGTGTCGACCGCGAGCGGGCCGCCTTCGTCAACCAGGACGTGATTGCCAGCCTCGAGGCCGACTCCGCCCAGCTGCGGGCCGCGCTCGCCAGCGTCGACGCCGACGCCGCGGGACTGGCACCCGAGGCCGAGGCGCTGGCGGCCGCCGAGTCCGAGGTGGCCGAGGCCCGGGCGGGGTTCGAGCGGGAGTGGGTGGGCGTGGACGTGCCCGCTCCCTCGGGACGGGCGGCCGAGGTGCGTGGCGAGCTCGGGGCGCTGCGGGCCGCGTTGGCCCAGGCTGACGGCGGTCAGCGGCGGACGGTGGAGCGGGTCGCGCAGCTGCGGACGAAGCTCGAGCGTCTCGTTCGGGAAGCTGCCGAGGCGGCGGCGCAGATCGCCGTGCTGGAGCGGACCGAGCCCGAGTTGGCGGCGGCGGTCGAGTCTGCGGGAGCTCGCCGCGCGACCACCGAGGCCGCGGCGCAGGCGGCGGGGCAGCGGCGGGAGACGGCGCAGGCTGAGCGCCACGCGTGGGCGGCCCGCTGCGAGGCGCTGGAGCTGGCGCTCGACCAGGCCCGGGCTCGTGCCGGGACCGAGCGGCTCGCGGCGGTGGACGGCGTGCTCGGGACGTTGCTCGACCTGGTGGACATCGATGGCGGCTGGGAGGCGGCGGTCGAGGCCGCCTGCGGCGAGGCGCTGGCGGCCGTGGTCGTCGACTCGGTGGCGTCCGGGCGCCGGGCGCTGCAGGTCCTGGCCGACGGGGACGTGCCCGGCGCCGTCCTGGCCCTCGGCATCGCCCCGGCTCCGAACCTGCCCCCGCCGGTGGGCAAGCCGGTCCTGGCACACGTGCGCCCCCGCCGCGCCGAGGTGGCGCCGCTCCTCCAGGGTCTGCTCGGTGCCGCCGTCGCGGTGGACGGGACCTGGCAGGCGGCGGTCGACGCCGCGTTGGCCCATCCCCAGGCGGTGGTCGTGACCCGCGAGGGTGGCCGCTTCGGGCCGACGGGCTGGCGGCTCGGCGGTGCCGCCACCGGCGCCACGGGCGCAGCGCTCGACGAGGCCCGCAAGGCAGCGACGCGCGCCGTCGCCGCCGCCGAGCGGGCCGAGGCCGATCACCGGGCGGCCCGTGCCGCGGTCGACGAGGCCCGCGACCGCGAGCAGGCCGCCGTCGATCGGCTCGACGACGCCCGCCGGGCGTTGGCGGCCGCGGGGGCGGCGCAGGAGCGGGCCGTCGCCGACCGCAACGACACCGCCGGCGAGCTGGCGGCGCTGGCCGAGCAGCAGGCCGACGCCGGTGACCGGCTGACACGCGACCGGGCTCGCGCCGCCGAGCTCGAGGCGCTGCTGCCCCAGCTCGAGGCCGAGGAGTCGGCCCTGCGGGAGCGGGCCGAGGCCATGGCGGAGGCCCGCCGCCAGCTGGACGACCGGGCAGCCGAGGTGGCGGCCGCGCGCATCGCCCTGGACCAGCGCCGCACTGCGCTGATCGACCGCGGCGGCTACCTGCGCCAGCGCCTTGCGAAGATCGAGGAGCGGCTGTCCGGATCGCTGGAGGCCCGGCGCGAGGCCGAGGTCCACCGCGGCCGCCTCGACGCGACCGAGCGGGCGCTCGACCGGCTGGCGGGGTTCGTCGGCGATCGGCTGGCTGGCGTGGACGAGCGGCTGCACGCCGTGCAGGAACGCCGCCGCCGCGAGACCGACGCCCAGCGGGCGTTGTCCTCCGAGCTCGAGGGCTGCCGCCGCGAACGCTCGACCAAGGAGCGCACGCTGGCGGAGCTGCGGGAGCGGGCGCAGCGCGCCGAGATCGACGAGGCCGAGGTCCGAGTGCGGCTCGAGCAGGCCATCGAGCTGTGCCGCACGCAGTTGGACGTCGAGCCGGAGGCCGCCATCCGCGCCGAGGCGCCGGAGCTGCCCGAGGGCGTGACGCCCGCCGCCCGGGTCCGGGATCTGGAGCGCGAGCTCCGGGTCATGGGCCCCATCAACCCGCTCGCCCTGGAGGAGTTCGAGGCCCTGTCCGAGCGCCACACGTTCCTGGCCGAACAGCTCGACGACGTCAAGGCCAGCCGCCGGGAGCTCAACAAGGTGATCCGGGCCATCGACGAGGAGATCGTGCGGGTGTTCGCCGCCGCCTTCGCCGACGTCAGCGAGAACTTCGAGCAGCTCTTCGCCACGCTGTTCCCCGGGGGCCAGGGGCGGCTGCGCCTCACCAACCCGGACGACCTGCTCAACACCGGCGTCGAGGTCGAGGCCAAGCCGTCGGGCAAGAACGTCAAGAAGCTGTCGCTGCTGTCCGGCGGTGAGCGCTCGCTCACGGCGCTGGCCTACCTGTTCGCGGTGTTCCGCAGCCGGCCGTCGCCGTTCTACGTGATGGACGAGGTCGAGGCGGCGCTCGACGACGTGAACCTGCACCGCTTCCTCGACCTCATCGCCGAGTTCCGGCGGGAGGCCCAGCTCATCATCGTCAGCCACCAGAAGCGCACCATGGAGGCGGCCGACTGCCTCTACGGCGTCACCATGCAGACGGGAGGCTCGTCCAAGGTCGTCAGCGAGAAGGTGACCGCCGGAGCGTAGGTCACACGGTGGCGGTGCGGCTGACCGTGGGCCCGGCCGCGAGCCCCGGCGGGCTTACAGCTCGCGCCGAGACCGGTTGTGTTGGTTCCGACGTCCGGCCGCCCGCCTTACGCGATCGCCTTGACCCGGGCGATCAGCCGGTTGAGCAGGTCGATGTCGTCGGCCGGGTTGCCGGCGTCGTGCACGTCGACCAGGCCGGTGGCGACCAGGTCGGCGATGAGCACCCGCACCACGCCGAGCGGTGTGCGGAGCGCGGCGCTCTGCCACCGACCGGGCGGCCCGGCAATCGTCCACGATCCGGCGCTGCTCGGCGGGGAGCGTCGTCGACGTCGCCCTGCCGAGCGACGTGGCGGTCACCATCGCCTCGACCGCCAACGATCCCAGCGCGGGGCGGGTCCGTCACCCGGTGAAGAGGTAGGGGCGGACGATGCCGGCCTCGACCTCCCAGGCGTCGTCGGGCGGCGACCCTCAACCATGGGTCTGGCGGGGGCCGACGCTCGTCGGCTGTCCGTTGATCGGTTGGACGACCGGGGCCGGCGGGGCCGGGGCCCCGGCACCAGCCGGCGCGGCCGTCAGCAGCTGCGCCGACAGGATCACGTGGGCCGTGACCCCACCCAGCGGCGACGGCGCGAGCGTGACCTCGACGCCGTGCCGGTCGGCCAGCCGTCCCACGACGTAGAGCCCCAGGAACCGCGACACGGCGAAGTCGCGCACGGGCGGGTCGCTGATGCGGGCGTTGGCCTCGTCCATCCGGTCGGCCGGCATTCCCAGCCCGGCGTCGATCACCGACAGCACGTAACGCCCGTCCCGGGTCCCCCGCCCGGTCACCACCACCCGCTCGGTGGGCGGCGAGTAGGCGAGGGCGTTGTCGACCAGTTCGGCCAGCAGATGCGAGATGTCGCTCACCCCCGACCCCAACACCGACACGGGCACCAGGCGCTCGATGTCGACACGGGTGTAGTCGGTCGCCTGGCGACGGCCGCCCGCACGACGTTCACGATCGAGACCGGGCGGGCCCACGGGCGGGGCGAGTCGGCGCCGGCGATCACCAGCATGTTCTCGGCGTTGCGGCGCATCCGGGTGGCGAGGTGGTCGAGCAGGAACAGGTCGGCCAACGCGTCCGGGTCGTCGGTCTTGGCCTCGGCCTGGTCGATGTGGGCGAGCTGCCGGGTGATCAGGTTCTGGTTGCGGCCGCCCGAGGTTGACGAAGACGTCGTTGACGTTGCGCCGGAGCGCCGCCTGCTCGGCGTCCAGCGCGACCGCGGTGCCTGGACGGCTCGCCGGGTCGAAGGCGCCCCGAGCCAGCACGGGCGTGAGCAGGCTCTGCTGGAGCGCCACGGCCTCGACCGCGCGGGTCAGCGACTCGAACGACTGGGCCGGGCCGACCAGCCCGGAGTCGGTGATGCCACGGACCCGGGTCGTCCCATCGTCGAGCAGCGGGTCGAGCAACCTGGCGTAGTCGGCGAGCACGTCGTCGATGGCGGCGTCGCCGCCGCCGACCGCCCTGGCGCAGCTCGGCCAGCCGGGCGGGCGCGTCGGTTGCGACGCCGGGGGCGAGGTCGTCGAGCACCACGTCGCTCTGGCCGCGTTGGAACCCGAGCTCGCGGCCGCAGGTCCGCAGCATCCCGGTCGGCCAGGGTGCCGGCCGACAGTCCCCGCTCGCGGGACAGCTCCAGCGCCGCCCGTACCGATACGACCGCCGCCTCGGTGCGCGCGACCGAGGCGCGGCTGCGATCGACCTCGTCGGCCGACCACACGACGCCCAACGTCGCCACGATGGGGAGCGCCGCCAGGGGCACGGTCAGCAGGCCGAGGAGCTTGGTACGGATCGAGGCGGCGCGCATGGTTCCCAGCGTCGAGGACGCTGCTTGCGACCGGACCAGCTGGTCAAGCCCTCGGCCAGCCGTCCGGACAAGGTTCGCCGTCACTTCGGCCCCGGTCAACCGGAAGGCCGCGGTCCGTTCACCCGATGCCGCCAGCGGCCCCTTCGGGCGCCCTCGGGGGGACCGGTAGGCTCCGGCATCACCATGGAGATCGGGATCATCATCGCCGTCGTCGCCGTCGTGATCCTGGCCGCCGTCGCCTTCGCCGCCCGCCGGACCGCACGAGGCGGCGTCCTGGAGCCCCCGCCCCCGCCCGAGGCCCCGCCGGCGGAACCCGTGGACGAGGAGTTGGCGGCCCAGGTGGAAGACGCCCTCGCCGCGGTGCACGACGAGGCAAGCCGCGCCACCACGCTGGAGGCGCCCCCGCCCGCGCCCGAGGCCCCGGCGCCTCCGGCGGTCCGGCCCAGCTTCCGCGACCGCCTCGCCAAGGCGCGTGGCGCGCTCGGGGGCTACCTGGGCAGCATCCGGTCCCGCAAGGTGGACGCCGAGACGTGGGAGGAGCTGGAGGAGGCCCTCATCCGCGCCGACGTCGGCGTCGCCACCACCCAACGCGTGCTCGACGACCTCCAGGCGACGGCCAAGGCCGAGGGGATCACCGAGCCCGAGGTGCTGCTCGACCGGCTCAAGTCGGAGCTGAAGGGGGTGCTGGCCGAGGGCGACCGGTCGCTGCGGTTCGAGCCCGGCAGGCCAAACGTGTGGTTGTTCGTCGGCGTCAACGGCGTGGGCAAGACGACCACAATCGGCAAGATCGCCCGGCAGCAGCTCGACCAGGGACGGTCGGTGATCATGGCGGCCGCCGACACCTTCCGCGCCGCCGCACCCGAGCAGCTGGGTCTGTGGGCCGAGCGCACCGGTGCCGACATCGTGCGGGGCAGCGAGGGCGGCGATCCATCGGCCGTCGTGTTCGACGCCGTCCAGCGGGCCGCGGCCCGGGGCAACGACCTCGTGCTGGCCGACACCGCGGGCCGGCTGCACACCAAGACCAACCTGATGGACGAGCTGCGCAAGGTCCGCCGTGTGGCCGACCGCGAACCGGGAACCGTTACCGAGGTGCTCCTGGTCCTCGATGCCACCACCGGCCAGAACGGCTTGGCGCAGGCCCAGCAGTTCACCGAGGCCGTCGACGTGACCGGCGTGGTGCTCACCAAGCTCGACGGCTCGGCCAGGGGCGGCATCGCGCTCGCCATCCAGGCCAGCCTCGGCATCCCGATCAAGCTGGTGGGTCTGGGCGAGGGGGTCGGCGACCTGGTCGAGTTCGACCACGACGAGTTCGTCGAGGCGCTGTTCGCGTGAGGTGCGACGCACAGGAGGTGGCAACGTGATCCGGACCCTGCTCTTGCCGGTGAGGGCGACGCTCGGCGTCGGCAAGCTGTCGGCCAAGACCGGCTACCGCACCGGCAAGCTCTCCGCCCGCTCGACCTACCGGGTGGGGCGGCTCATCGGCCTGCGGCGCACGCTGCTGCTGGGGGTCGGCGTCGGCATCGGCATGCTGGTCGCCCCCACGTCGGGCCAGGAGATGCGCGACAAGCTGCGCCGCCAGTGGGAGAGCCGGCGCGGCCCGGCCAGCGACGACGCGGTGGCCGAGCGGGTGCGCTACGAGCTGTCGCACTCGCCCCGCACGTGGCATCTGCCCCAGCCCGCGGTCGAGGTGGTGGGGGGCAAGGCGATCCTCACCGGCGGCGCCCCGCACGCCACCGGCAAGGCCGACATCGAGCGCGCCGCCGCCTCGGTCCCCGGCGTGGCCGAGGTCGACAGCCGCCTGGTGGTCGGCAGCGGCGACGGCGGCTAAGGACGAGGCGACGCTCGGCATGCTCCGTTGGGGACGCTGATCCGCTCGTTCGATGAGAGCGACCTGGCCTGGGCCGAGGAACTGATCGGTACCCACTTTGGCGGGCGGCTCCAGGCCAGACTCGGGTCGCTCGTCGATGCGCTCGCCTGCCCCGGCCTGGTCGCCGAGCACGACGGGGAGCGGGTGGGCATCGTGACCTTCGACGTGGACGACGGGGACGTGGAGATCGTCTATCTCGAGGTGACGACGTCGCGCGCCAACGTCGGGACCGCGCTGTTGGACGCGGTGCAAGAACGGACGGGAGCACGTCGGCTCTGGCTCGTCACGACCAATGACAACCTCGACGCACTGCGCTTCTACCAGCGTCGTGGTTTCCGCATCAGCGAGATCCGCATCGGAGCGGTCGAGGCCGCCCGGCGGTCGCTCAAGCCGTCGATTCCCGAGACGGGGCGCCATGGCATCCCGATACGCGACGAGATCGTCCTGACGACCCTCTGAGCTCCAGCAAGGGCCGAGCCCGGGACCGCGGCCGATAGGCTCTGTGGCTCATGTTCGAGTCGCTGTCCGAACGCTTCGAGGGCATCTTCACCCGGCTGCGCAGCAAGGGGACGCTGCGCGAGTCCGACGTCGACGAGGTCCTGCGCGAGATCCGCCTCGCCCTCCTCGAGGCAGACGTCAACTTCGTCGTCGTCAAGACGATGCTCGAGCGCATCCGCGAGCGGGCAGTCGGCGCCCGCATCCACGAGGCGCTCAACCCGGTCCAGCAGGTCGTCAAGCTGGTCAACGAGGCGCTGGTCGAGGCGCTCGGCGGCGAGGCCATCCGCATCCAGTACGCCCCCCGCCCGCCCACCGTCGTGCTGATGGCAGGCCTCCAGGGCTCCGGTAAGACCACCAACGCCGCCAAGCTCGCCCGCTGGTTCCGCCAGCAGGGCCGCAACCCGCTGCTTGTGGGTGCGGACCTCCAGCGCCCGGCCGCCGTCGAGCAGCTGCGCACCCTGGGCGAGCGCATCAACGTGCCGGTGTTCAGCCAGCCCGGCCCGAGCGGCCGTGGGAGCGGGGAGCATGTCGACCCGGTGGCCACAGCCAAGGCCGGGGTCGAGGAGGCCCGGCGCCTGGGTCGTGACGTCTGCATTGTCGACACCGCCGGCCGCCTGGCCATCGACGCCGAGATGATGGACCAGGTCCGGCGCATCTCCCGGGCGACGCAGCCCGACTACACGTTCCTCGTCGTCGACGCCATGACCGGCCAGGACGCGGTCACGGTGGCCGAGTCGTTCGATGCCACGCTCACGCTCGACGGCGTCATCCTCACCAAGCTCGACGGCGACGCCCGCGGCGGCGCGGCGCTGTCGGTCAAGGAGGTGGTGGGCAGGCCCATCGCCTTCGCCTCCACCGGCGAGAAGGTCGAGGACTTCGACCTGTTCCACCCCGACCGGTTGGCCAGCCGCATCCTCGGTATGGGCGACATGCTCACGCTGATCGAGAAGGCCGAGCAGGTCTACGAGAAGGACGAGGCCGAGGCGGCGGCC
Organism: Acidimicrobiales bacterium; assembly: GCA_035641315.1. Taxonomy (GTDB): domain Bacteria; phylum Actinomycetota; class Acidimicrobiia; order Acidimicrobiales; family VFJN01; genus DASQUK01. Next base: position 75,592 of record DASQUK010000004.1, read on the forward strand.
GCCAAGCTGCTCGAAGGCAAGTTCACCCTCGACGACTTCCTCGAGCAGCTGCAGCAGGTCCGCAAGATGGGCCCGTTGCAGAACCTCATGGGCATGATGCCCGGCGTCCCCAAGGAGCTGCGCAACACCGAGGTCGACGAGGACCAGGTGAGCAGGGTCGAGGCGATCATCCGCTCCATGACCCGCGAGGAGCGCGTCGATCCCAACATCATCGACGGCTCCCGTCGGCTCCGCATCGCCAACGGCAGCGGCACCCAGACGGCCGACGTCAGCCAGCTCATCAGGCAGTTCCGCGAGATGCAGAAGCTGATGAAGCGCATGCCGGGTCTGTCGGGCACCAAGGGCGTGCGGGGCCGCAAGGGGCGGAAGGGCCGCAAAGGCGGCGGGCGGGTGACGCCGCCGGGTGGCGGACGGGTGACGCCGCGCCAGCCTTTTACGTTGCCCGGCCTCAACCAATAACCTCGCAACCCCCAACACGAAAGAAGAAGAAGAGTGGCCGTCAAGCTCCGCCTCATGCGGATGGGCAAGAAGAAGCAACCGACCTACCGCGTGGTGGCGGCCGACTCCCGGTCGCCCCGTGACGGGCGGTTCATCGAGATCGTGGGCGTCTACGACCCTCGGCGCGATCCCTCCACGATCCGCATCGACAACGACAAGGCCGTCGACTGGCTGCGCAAGGGCGCTCAGCCCACCGACCCAGTGCGCAAGCTGCTCGAGATCTCGGGCGCGTGGGAGACCTACAGCGGCGAGGCCTCGTCCCGGCCGGCGCCCGCCGAGGCTGTCGGCTCCACCGCCGAGAGCGCCAAGTGAGCGACACTGCGAGCCCGGCGTCGTCGCCGTCGTCTCTCGAGGTTCCGACCGCCCGCGCCGTGCTCGAGCACCTGGTGGGGTCGCTGGTCGAGGATCGTGACGCCGTGCGCATCGACACCGAGCAGGGCCGCAACCTGCCGCGGCTCACCGTCCGGGTCGGTCCCTCCGACATGGGTCGGGTCATCGGTAAGCGGGGCCGGGTGGCCCAGGCGATCCGCACCGTGACCCGGGCGGCCGCTGCCCGCGACGGCAGCGACGTCGAGGTCGAGTTCGAGGACTAGTGCCGAGGACCCGGGGTCCTGATGGCCGGTGACCCGGGCGGGAACCACCGGACGGCACCCCTGCTCGAGATCGGCCGCATCACCCGGTCCCATGGCCTGCGCGGCGAGGTGGTCGTCGACCTCACCACCGACCGGGTCGAGCGCCTGACGCCCGGCGCGGTGCTCGAGAGCGACGCCGGCGAACTGACCGTCGTCGCGGTGCGTCCCCACCAGCGCCGCTGGATCGTGGCGTTCGAAGGCCGCACGAGCCGCGAGGACGCCGACCGGCTGCGCGGCGTCGCCCTGCGTGCCGAGGCCATCGACGACCCCGACGAACTGTGGGTGCACGACCTGATCGGCAGCGAGGTCGTGACCGTCGGGGGCGACGCGGTCGGAACCTGTGTCGCGGTCGTGGCCAACCCGGCCTCGGACCTGCTCGAGCTCGACAGCGGTGCGCTGGTGCCGGTCGTGTTCGTTGTCGAGCGGGCGCCTGGCCGGGTCACGATCGACCCGCCCGAGGGCCTGCTGGAGCCCTGAGCGAGCGTCCGCAATGCAGCGAGCGTGGCCCGAGCGGCCCGGCCGAAGGCCAAGAGCGGGAAGCAACTGACCGGTTGGGCGGGAGTCGGCCATGCGCATCGACGTCTTCACGATCTTCCCCGGCCTGGTGGGCCACTTCGCCGATCAGAGCCTGGTGGGCAAGGCCAGGGCGGCGGGCACGCTCGACATCCGGGTCCACGACCTGCGCTCGTGCGCCACCGACCCCCATCGGTCGGTCGACGACGCGCCGTTCGGTGGCGGCGCCGGCATGGTGCTGCGGCCCGAGCCCATCTTCGCCGCCGTCGAGGCGGTCCAGCCGCCCCGGCCACTGCTCTACCTGAGTCCCGCAGGCCGGCGGTTCGACCAGTCGGTGGCGCGCGAGCTCACGGGATTGGAGGCGGGTTTCAGCCTGCTGTGCGGCCGTTACGAGGGGGTGGACGAACGGGTGCGGGAGCACCTGTGCGACGGCGAGCTGTCGATCGGCGACGTGGTGCTGGCGGGCGGCGAGGTGGCGGCCATGGTGGTGGTCGAGGCGGTGGGGCGGCTAGTGCCCGGGGTCATGGGCAACGAGTCGTCGGCGGAGGACGAGTCGTTCAGCGACGGCCTGCTCGAGTACCCGCACTACACCCGACCGGCCGAGTTCCGGGGCTGGGAGGTTCCCGAGGTGCTGCGTTCCGGCGACCACGGCCGGGTGGCGCGCTGGCGCCGGGCCCAGGCCATCCGCCGCACGCTGGACCGCCGCCCGGACCTCATGGAGGCGCGGGGCGGGCTGACGGACGCCGACCGCGCGTTGCTGGTCGAGTTCGGGCTCGCCGGCGGCGACGGCCCGTCCGGCTCGTGACCCGACCCGGACGATTGGTGGCTTTGTGTTCGGCTCACCAGCCCGGATAGCATCGCCCGTCCGCCCGTCCCTTGCCTCGCCCGGAGCGACCGCGCGATGAATCCCACCGATCTCGTCGACCAGACCAGCCTGCGCACCGACATCCCCGACTTCGCGCCCGGCGACACGCTCAAGGTCCATGTGCGCGTGGTCGAGGGGTCCAAGGAGCGCATCCAGGTCTTCCAGGGCGTCGTCATCGGCCGCTCGGGCTCCGGCATCCGCGAGACGTTCAAGGTGCGGAAGGTGAGCTACGGCGTCGGGGTCGAGCGCACGTTCCCGCTCCACACCCCGACCATCGCCAAGGTCGAGGTCGTCAGCCGGGGTGACGTCCGCCGGGCCAAGCTCTACTACCTGCGCGACCGCATCGGTAAGGCGGCCAAGATCCGCGAGAAGCGCGAGGCCTGAGCCCGACCGCACGGGAGAGCCCGGCCGAGCGGCCGTGGAAGCGGGAAGCACGCGTCGAAGCCCGAGCGGCCCGGCGCGAAGCGCCAAGAGCGGGAAACAACTGAGCCCCGCCATTGCCGTCCGCCGGCGGTTGGTGCCGCCGATAGGGTGCCCGGAGTGAGCGAGCGGCAGCGAGCGAATCACAAGCACAGTGCGTTACTCGCCGCGCAGCGGCGATCGCTCATTGGCGAGCCGGAGGCGAGCCGATGAGCGCGGAAGACCTCGAGCAGTACGAGGCGGACATCGAGCTCCAGCTCTACAAGGAGTACAAGGACCTCGCGCCGATGTTCGCGTACGTCGTCGAGACCGATCGGCGTTCCTACCTGGCCAACGAGGTGCGCCAGACCGTCCGCAACGAGGGCGGGCGCACGTACATCGAGCTCGAGCTGCACGACGCCTGGGTGTGGGACATGTACCGCACGAGCCGGTTCGTGCAGTCGGTCAAGATCGTCACCTTCAAGGACGTGAACGTCGAGGAGCTCCCCTCCAAGGAGCTATAGCGCTGTGCCTTACCGCCAACGGTTGGGCGCGCACGGCGAGGACCGGGCGGCCGAGTGGTACCGGAGTGCCGGCTACGAGGTCGTCGCCCGCAACTGGCGCTGCCGGGAGGGCGAGCTCGACCTGGTGGTGGCACGGCCCGGTGAGCTGGTGTTCTGCGAGGTCAAGACCCGCTCCTCCGACCGGTTCGGCGTGCCCGCCGAGGCGGTGACGGTGGCCAAGCAGCGGCGGCTCCGGACGCTGGCCGCGCGGTTCCTGGACGAGCGTGCGGGTGCCGCTTCGGGTTCGGCGCGCCCGAGCATCCGCTTCGACGTGGTCGCCGTCACGGGATCCGCCGTGGATGTGATCCAGGCGGCGTTCTGATCGGGTGCTGCGGTCAGCCCGCCAACGCCCAGATCACGAGAGCCGCGCACACGACCAAGGCCGCCGCCACCATCAGGTAGTCGGCGGGGGAGCGGCGGCGGGGACGAAACGGGTTGAAGCCCACGGCGTCAGTATCGTGCCCGGGATGCGGCATGTGCAGGTCGAACGCAGCGATGGGATCGTCACGGTGACGTGGTCGAACCCGGCGAAGCGAAACGCCATCCCGGCGTCGGCCTGGCCCGAGCTCGAGGCGACGTTTCGGGAGGTGGCCGGACGGCGCGACGACCGCTGCGTCGTGGTGACGGGGGCGGGTGACGACTTCTCGTCCGGCGCCGACGTCACCGGCGACGGCGCCGGCGACCCCGCCGGCGACGCCGCCGAGGGCCGGCACCCGCTGCAGGCGATGCGGTCGATCGCTGGTGCGATCGAGGCGCTCCACGCGCTGCCGCAGCCCGTCGTCGCCCGGGTGGCGGGCGTGTGCGTGGGCATCGGCCTCAACCTGGCGCTGACCTGCGACCTCGTCGTCGCCAGCGACGACGCCCAGTTCTCCGAGATCTTCGTGCGGCGCGGGCTCAGCATCGACGGCGGCGGATCGTGGTCGCTGCCCCGGACCGTCGGGTTGCTCAGGGCCAAGGAGCTGGCGCTGCTGGGCGACATCATCTCCGCCGCAGAGGCCGAGCGGATCGGCCTGGTGACCCGGATGGTGCCCCGGGCCGAGCTCGACACCACAGTGGCCGAGCTGGCAGGGCGGTTGGCGGCCGGACCGCCGCTGGCGATGAGCATGACCAAGCGCCTTCTCGACCAGTCGGCCCAGGTCACGCTCGCCCAGGCGCTGGAGGCGGAGGCCCAGGCGCAGACGGTGAACTTCGCCACGAAGGACACGGCCGAGGCGATGCGTGCCTTCGTCGAGCGCCGTGAGCCCCGCTTCGAGGGCCACTGACCAAGACTTTGAAGACCTTCTGACCGTATAGGGCACTTTTTCTTCAAAGAGCGGATCCAACCGTAAATGTCACATCCTTCCGCTAGGGTGTGGCCACGGTTCAGGTGAGCCGGGTCGAGGCCCTCGTTCAGGCGGTTGGGCCTCCCTGCGATCCCCCTTCGTCAGGAGGCCCTGCTCGTGCTCGCTTCCGTCAACACCGCGACGCTTCTGGGCGTCGAGGGCCGGCTCGTCCGGGTCGAGGTCCATGTCTCCAAGGGTTTGCCCGGCTTCACCGTCGTCGGTCTGCCCGACACCACCTGCCGTGAATCCCGCGACCGGGTCCGGGCCGCGCTCATGTCCAGCCGGCTCGCCTGGCCCACCGCGAGGGTCACGGTCAACCTGGCGCCGCCGGGCGTGCGCAAGGTCGGCGCCGGCCTCGACCTGGCGATCGCGGTCGGGCTGCTGGTCGCCAGCGAGCAGCTGCCGCCCAGTTGTTGCGAGGGCCGCGCCTTCGTGGGCGAGCTGGGGCTCGACGGCTCCGTGCGGCCGGTGCCGGGGGCGCTCCCCCTGATCGACGCGCTGGCCGAACCCGAGGTTGTGGTGCCGGCCGGCTGCACGGTCGAGGCCCAGCTCGTCGGCCGCCACCTCGTCCGGCCGGTCGCCCGCCTCGAGCAGGTGGTGAGCGCGCTCGCGGGGCGGGAGCCGTGGCCCGACCCGCCCGAGCCGGTGGTGTTGCCGCCACCGACGCCCGGTCCCGACCTGGCCGACGTGCGGGGCCAGCCCGCGGCCCGGTTCGCGCTCGAGGTCGCCGCTGCCGGCGGGCACCACCTGCTGCTCGTCGGCCCTCCCGGCGCGGGCAAGACCATGCTCGCCCGCCGGCTCGCCGGCCTGCTGCCCGACCTCGGCGCCGAGCAGGCGCTGGACACCACGTGCATCCACTCGGCCGCGGGCCTGCCCCTGCCTCCCGGGGGCCTCATCCGCCGGCCACCGTTCCGAGCGCCCCACCACGGGGCGTCGGCGGTGTCGCTGGTCGGCGGGGGCTCGGGGTCGATGCAGCCGGGCGAGATCTCGTTGGCGCACAACGGGGTGTTGTTCTTGGACGAGGTGGGCGAGTTCGAGCCGTTGGTGCTCGACAACCTGCGCCAGCCGCTCGAGGAGGGTGTCATCCGGGTGGCGCGGGCCGCCGCCAAGGTCACGTTCCCGGCCCGCGTGCTCCTGGTGGCCGCAATGAACCCGTGCCCATGCGGGGAGGGCGGGCCACCGGGTGGCTGCCGATGTACGCCCGCCGCCCGGGCGCGCTACGGGCGGCGACTGTCCGGACCACTGCTCGACCGCTTCGACCTGCGCATCGAGGTTGGGCGGCCCGACGTGGCCGAGCTGCTCGACTCGTCGGCGGGCGAGGCGACGAGCGATGTCGCCGCGCGGGTTGCGGCGGCCCGCCAGGTCGCCGCCGGGCGCAACGTCAACGGCAACGCCGAGCTGCCGGCGTGGCGGCTCGACGAGGTGGCGCCGTTGGACCGGGGCGCGATGCGGCTGGTGGACCGGGCGCTACGGGCCGGCCGCCTCACCGGACGCGGGCTCGGGGGCGTCCGTCGGGTGGGCCGCACCGTCGCTGACCTCGCCGGGCACGGCGGGCCGCTGCAAACGGAGCACGTGAGCACCGCGTTGGTCCTCAGGGCCGACCCGGTGTGCCTCGATTGGCGGGTGGCGTGATGGTGATTGCCGCCCCCGCGCCGTCCGTCGCCCTGCCCGTGGAGGCGTTCGCCGCCTGCCTCGCCGGCCTACCCGGGATGGGCCCGGCCCGCTTGTCGGCGATCCTCCGGGTGGCGACCGCCGATGTCGCCTGGGACGGCATCGACGTGGGCGCCAGGTGGCCCGAAGCCGATGTCCTGGCGGCGCTCGGCCCGCGATCCGACGCGTTGCTGGCGCGGTGGCGCCGGGCGGCCCGAGACATCGACCCCGCCGCCGTGTGGCAGGCCATCGTCGACGAAGGGATCGGCGTCGCCGTCCTCGGCTCGCCCGCCTATCCACGCGCCCTCGCCGGAGACATCGAACCGCCCGGCGTCGTCTTCCACCGTGGGTCGCCCGACGTCCTGGCCGGCCCCCGGGTGGCGGTGGTCGGCACGCGCCGCTGCAGCGCCACCGGCGCCGGCATCGCCTGGGAGCTGGGGCGCGACCTCGCGGTCGCGGGCGTGGCGGTGGTGTCCGGGCTGGCCTCCGGCATCGACAGCACCGGCCATCGCGGCGCCCTCGCCGCCCTGGGTGCAGGCGACGGGGCCCCGCCCATCGGGGTCGTCGGCAGCGGGCTCGACGTCATCTACCCGCGTGGCCAGGGAGAGCTGTGGCGGGCGGTGGCGTCGCACGGCGTGTTGCTGTCCGAGGCGCCACTGGGCGCCCGGCCGGAGCGCTGGCGCTTCCCTGCCCGCAACCGCATCATCGCCGCCCTGGCCGACCTGGTCGTGGTGGTCGAGTCGCACCGCGCCGGCGGGTCGATGCACACGGTCGACGAGGCCGACCGGCGGGGCACCGACGTCATGGCCGTCCCCGGGTCGGTGCGGGCCCCGGCATCGGCGGGGACCAACGCGCTCCTCGCGGAGGGCCGGGCGCCGGTCTGCTCGGCCGACGACGTGCTCGTGGCGTTGGGGCTGCGGCCCGCGGGTCGCCGGTCCCGCGACGAGGCGCGGCCCCGGCCCGACGCCGCCGATGTCCCCGTGCTCGACGCCGTGGGCTGGCAACCGGCCACGCTCGACCACATCGCCGCGCGCACCGGGCTCGACCTCGGCAGCCTCGCCGCCGCGCTCGACCGGCTGTGCGAGGCCGGGTGGATCGCCCAGCGGGGTGGCTGGTACGAGAGGATCGCAGGAGGCGTCCCATGACGGCCGGTACCTTTGCGCTCGTGGCATCGGGCTGGCGCGTCGAGGAGTTCACCCGCTCGTTGACGGCGGCGGCGCCGGCCACGATCGAGGCCTATGAGCGCGACCTGGGGGCGTTCGTCGCCTGGGCCGAACGGCTGGGGTTGAGATCGCCGGCACAGGTCCAGCGCACGACCGCCCGGCGCTACCTGGCCTTTCTGGCCACCCGCGGCTTCGCCCGGCGCACCATCGCCCGCCGCGCCTCGGCCCTGCGGCGCTATTTCGGCTGGGCCCGCAGGGTCGGCGTGATCACCAGCGATCCCACCGCGGGGCTCAGCGCTCCCCGTGGTGAGGCCCGGCTACCCCGGGTGCTCCGCCCCCACGAGCTGCGCACGCTGCTCGACGAGGCGGAGGTCTCCGACGGTCCCGTGGGGCTGCGCGACATCGCGCTGCTCGAACTGCTCTACGGCAGCGGCCTGCGGGTGGCCGAGGCCACGGCGCTCGATGTCGACGATCTGGACCTGTCGCGAGGGCAGGTCCGGGTGTGGGGCAAGGGCGGCAAGCAGCGCGTCGTGCCGCTGAGCGATCCCGCGGCCGACGCCCTGCGGCGCTGGCTCGCCGACGGCCGTGGCGCGCTCGCCACCGAGGCGTCGCCGGCGGGGGCAGTCTTCCTCAACCAGCGGGGCCGGCGGCTCACACCGCGCGACGCCCGGCGGGTGCTCGATCGGCGGTCGGCTGCCCCCACCCATCCCCATGCGCTGCGCCACACCTTCGCCACCCACCTGCTCGACGGGGGTGCTGACCTGCGGGTCGTCCAAGAGCTGCTCGGGCATGCAGACCTGGCGACCACGCAGCGTTACACTCACGTCTCCAAGGAACGGCTACGCACCGTATTCGACGCCACCCATCCGCGGGCCTAGGGGCGCGTACGTGACGCACGTCGACGTCGAGATTGGGGACTTGTGGGCCGCCTACCGTCGCGACGGCCATCACGCGGCGCGTGACGAGCTGATCCTGCGCTACTCGCCCTTGGTCCAGTACGTAGCCGGCCGGCTAGGTGTCGGCCTCCCCAGCCATGTCGAGCGCGCCGATCTGGTGAGCTACGGGATCTTCGGCCTCATCGATGCCGTGGAGCGGTTCGATCCTGATCGGGGCTGTCGGTTCGAGACCTACGCCATCGCCCGCATCAAGGGCAACATCCTCGACGAGCTGCGGTCGCTGGACTGGGTTCCACGCTCGGTCCGCGCCAAGGCCCGCAGCATCGACAGGGCCCTCGCCCGGCTCGAGGCCAAGCTGCACCGCTCACCGAGCGACGCGGAGCTGGCCGATGCGCTGGGCATGAACGACGGTCAGCTCCGCCAGGCGCTCTCCCAGGTCTCGCTGATGAGCCTCGTCACCTTCGACGCTGCGGTAGGGGTAGCGGCCACCGACGACCAGCCGCTGACCGTCGGCGACACGCTGGCCGACGGTGACGACGATCCGTTGGCGGCCGTCGAGCTGGCCGAGGTGCGCCGGTCGTTGGCCGACGCCATCGAGCGCCTGAGCGAGCGCGAGCGGGTCGTCGTCAGCCTCTACTACCACGATGGACTCACATTGGCCGAGATCGGCGAGGTCCTCGGCGTGACCGAGAGCCGAGCCTGCCAGATCCACGCCAAGGCCGTGTCCCGGCTCCGGATCCGCATGACCGCCGCCGGCCGCCTCCCCGCCTGACTTCCCCTGACTGGGGCCGGCCCCGGGCTTCCCGGCCGGCCCGTCCGGATAGGGCCCATCGCTGGCCCTGAACCCGTGACCCCGCCTGCGGGGCGCCGTTCTTCACGGACCGCCCGTCCGTCTCCCCATCACTTCCCCTCGAGGTATCCGCGCACGCCCCGAGGGGGACGCCATGTTCCCGGCCCGTCGGTCGTTCCGTCCTGTCCGTCTTCGCCCGCGCCGTCGCCACCACCACCGCAGCCGGCATCGCTCCCCGCTCCACCGGCTCCGGCGCCGCCTGTGGCGCCGCCTCGTGCTCTGGCCGCCCAGACCCGCGCACGGCCTCGAGTGCCGCCGCACCACCCCCACGACGCTGCGGCTGCCAGCGGCCGCGCTGGCGACGGTGATCGTCACCACCGCCCTGGCAGCCGGGCCCGCCGGGGCGCAGGCCGAGCAGCAGCACCCACCGACCTATGCCCCACCGGTCTCGGCACCGGTCACCGATCCGTTCCGACCGCCCACCGGGCCCTACGGCCCCGGCAACCGCGGGCTGGAGTACGACACCCGGGCGGGCGATCCCGTCTGGGCCAGTGCCGACGGGACGGTCGTCTTCGCCGGACCGGTGGCGGGCACGCTGCACGTCAGCTTGCGCCACGCCGACGGCGTGCGGACCTCGTACTCGTTCGTCGACGCCGTCGACGTCGTGCTCGGACAGCAGGTCAGCCGGGGCGACCAGATCGCCCTGGCGGGCGAGCGCCTGCACTTCGGCGCCCGCGACGGCGACACCTACTTCGACCCGGCCGCTCTGTTCGCCGGCACCGCGGGCGACGTCGAGGTGGAGCTGCTGCCCTTCGAGATACCGCCGGGCAGCACACCCGAGGCCGAGGCAAAGGCGCTGGCCCAGCTCGCCTTCGACGGCGGCGGGTTCCACATCCCCGGCCTCGACAGCGCCCTGGGCTGGCTGTACGACCGCGCCAACTCGACTGTCGGCTACGCCACCCAGCTCAACCTGTCCGTCCGCGGGCTCAGCCTCATGGCCGACCTAGGCAACCGCCTGCTGTTCCACGGACCCTGCTCCGACGGGCCGCCGCCGTCGGCGCCCGTGGCCGGCCAGGACCGGGTGGCCATCACGGTCGCCGGCCTGGGCTCGTCGAGCACCAGCGGCTCGATCGACGAGCTGCGCACCGCCGATCTCGGCTACGACCACGATCGCGTCGTGCGCTTCAGCTACGCCGGCGGGCGCGTCGCCGGCTCCGGTGCGGCGTTCGACCACCTCGCCACCACCAACTACGAGACCGACGCGACCCAGGACGACCTTCACGTTGCCGCCGGTCGCCTCGCGGACCTGGTCGAGGACGTGGCCGCCGCCGACCCCGACGCCGCCATCGACCTGTTCGCCCACTCGCAGGGCGGCGTCGTCGCCCGCCTGGCGCTGGTCGAGCTGTCGGACAGGGGTGTCGACCTCGAGCGGCTCGGCGTCGTGACCACCCTGGCCACGCCCCACGCCGGAGCCGATCTGGCCACTACGGTCACGGCCACCAACACCACGCTCACCGGCAACCTGGGCCTCGATGCCGCCGAGGCGCTGCTCGGCACCGGCATCGACCCCGACGCCGAGGCGCTGCGCCAGCTGTCCGAGCACTCCGACGTCGTGCGCGAGCTAGCCGTGGCCGGCGTGCCGGAGGGTGTCCCGCTCGTGTCGATCGCCGCCCGCGGCGACCTGGCGGTGGCGGCCCCCAACACCGAGGTTGACGGCGCCACCAACGTCACCGTGCCGGTGTCGGGCCGGTCGGCCCATCGCGACCTGGTGGCGTCGGATGCCGCAACCGAAGAGATAGCCCGGGCGCTGGCCGGCGAGCCTCCTGCATGCGAGTCCTGGACGGACGTGGTGGCCGACGTCGCGGTCGGGCACGGCATCTCGTTCGCCGAGGACCAGATCGGTGCCACCGCGATGACCCAACTCCCGTAGCGCGGGTGTCACCGGGTCGGAACCACATGGCGTGTCTCGACGAGCCCCCGGTAGGCTGTCCCGTCGGCCGGATGCCTCCGGTCGGCTCACCACACCGCAGCCGGTCCCAACCCACGGTCGCGTTCGCGCGCCGGGTCCGGCAACGACCAACCGATGGGACGAAAGGAAAAGACACGTGGCTGTCGTCACCATGAAGCAGCTGCTGGAGGCCGGGGTCCACTTCGGCCACCAGACCCGCCGTTGGAACCCAAAGATGAAGCGCTTCATCTTCGGCGAGCGCAACGGCATCTACATCATCGATCTCGAGCAGACGCTCGCCCGCATCGAGAGCGCCTACACGTTCATCCGTGACACCGTCTCCGGCGGCGGTTCGGTGCTGTTCATCGGCACCAAGAAGCAGGCGCAGGATCCGATCCAGCAGTACGCCGAGAAATGCGGCATGCCGTACATCAACCAGCGCTGGCTGGGCGGCATGCTCACCAACTTCCAGACGATCAACAAGCGGGTCGCCAAGCTGCTCGAGTACGAGCGCATGCGCGATTCGGGCGAGTTCGACGCCATGCCCAAGAAGGAAGCGCTGCTGCTGGGCCGCGAGCTCGACAAGCTCGAGCGCTACCTGGGCGGCATCCGCCATATGGAGCGCCTGCCGCAGGCCATCTTCGTGCTCGACACCAAGAAGGAGCACATCGCGGTCACCGAGGCCAACAAGCTGGGCATCCCGGTCGTGGCGGTCGTCGACACCAACTGCGACCCCGACGTCATCGACTACGTGATCCCCGGCAACGACGACGCCATCCGCTCGGGAACGTTGCTGAGCCGGGTGATCTCCGACGCCGTGATCGAGGGCAAGCACATCGCCTCGCTCCGCGTGCCGGTCGCCCCCCGCTCGTCCGACGACAAGGCGCGGATCGCCGCGGAGCAGGCCGAGGCTCGTCGCCAGGCGTTGGCCGAGGCCCGCCAGCGTGACGCCCGCATCGCCGCCGGTGCCGGCAGGGCCCCCGTGCCGCCCCCGCCGCCGGCCGCCCCGGCCGACGCACCCGCTCCCGCTCAGGCAATCCCCGCAGCGAACGAGTCCGTCGAGCCCGCCGTCGCCGAGCCTGCTGCGGCCCAGGGCGCCGAGGAGTCCGGGGCGGAGGAACCGGCGGCCGAGGAGCCGACAGCACAGGAGCCCACAGCCGAGGAACCGGCAGCCGCGCAGTCCGCAGCCGAGGAGCCGGCCGGTGACATCGCCGCAGCCTCTGCCGACACGTCCGCCCCCGACACACCCGCAGAGACCCAGGAGTCCTGAGCCAGATGGCCGACTTCACCGCCAAAGACGTACAGGCCCTCCGCCAGGCCACCGGCGCGGGGATGATGGACGCCAAGAAGGCGCTCCAGGAGGCCGACGGCGACTTCGAGCAGGCCCGCAAGATCCTCCGCGAGCGGGGCCTGGCCAAGGCCGACGACCGTGCCGGGCGCGAGAACGCCCAGGGTGCGATCGCCATCGCCACCAACGCCGACGCGAACGCGGTGGGTCTGGTCGAGCTCAAGTGCGAGACCGACTTCGTCGCCAAGTCCCCGGGCTTCGTCGTGCTCACGCAGGAGCTGGCCGACTCCGTGGCCGCCCGGGGCGAGGACGCCGTCGGCGACCACAAGGACGCCATCGACGACCTGAAGGTCAGCCTCAAGGAGAACATCGCCCTCGGCCGCGCCGTCCAGGTCACGGTGGACGAGGGCGAGGTGGTCGACACCTATCTGCACCGCCAGGACGGGCGGGGCGTCAACGGCGTGGTGGTCGTCCTCCGTGGCGGCTCCAAGGAGCTGGCCCACGACATCGCCGTGCACGTCGCGTTCGCCAAGCCCCAGTACCTCACCCGCGACGAGGTGCCGGCCGAGGCGGTCGAGGACGAGCGCCAGACCCTCCTCAACATCACCAAGGCCGAGGGCAAGCCCGAGGCGGCGTGGCCCAAGATCGTCGAGGGACGCCTCAACGGCTGGTACAAAGAGCGCGTGCTCCTCGAGCAACCTTTCGTCCGCGACGAGAAGCAGACCATCGCGCAGGTCGCCAGCGGCGGTGGGGCCGAGGTCGTGCGCTACGCCCAGCTGTTCATCGGCGGCTGAGGACCAGGGACCCGGCTCGTGACCGACTCCCCACCGGAGTACAGCCGGGTCCTGCTGAAGCTGTCGGGCGAGGCGTTCGCCGGCGACGTCGGCTACGGCATCGACGGCAAGTTCGCCGACTACATCGCCAACGAGATCGTGGCCGTGCGCGACAACCAGGGCGTTGACGTCGCCGTGGTGGTCGGCGGCGGCAACATCTGGCGAGGGATGACCGGCACCGGTGCCGGCATGGACCGCGCCCAGGCCGACTACATGGGCATGCTGGCCACTGTCATCAACGCCCTGGCCCTGCAGGACACGCTCGAGCGTCTCGACCAGCCCACCCGGGTGCAGACCGCCATCCACATGGCGCAGGTGGCCGAGCCCTACATCCGCCGACGCGCCATCCGCCACCTGGAGAAGGGCCGCGTCGTGATCTTCGCCGGCGGCACCGGCAACCCCTTCTTCACCACCGACACCGCCGCGGCGCTCCGCGCGGTCGAGATCGAGGCCGACGTCATGTTGCGGGGCACCCACTCGGGTGTCGACGGCCTCTACACCGACGATCCCCGCACCAACCCCGACGCGACCCGGCTCGACACCGTCAGCTACCTCGACGTGCTCAACCGCGGCCTCAAGGCGATGGATTCGACCGCCATCACGCTGTGCATGGACAACAAGCTGCCGATCGTCGTGTTCGACCTGCTCGGCAAGGGCAACATCGCGTCGATCGTGGGGGGCCAAGCGGTCGGTACTCTGATCCGCTGACGGCGGCCGGCGGGAAGCCCGGCGCCGTCGGGGAGAGCAGGAGAGCCCGTGAGTACTGATGACGACGACGTGATCCCGATGGTGCTCGACGAGGCGCGGGACAAGATGGCCAAGGCCGTCTCGCATGCCCGGTCCGAGTTCACCGGCGTCCGCACCGGCCGGGCGGCGCCGGCCCTGGTCGAGAAGCTTCCGGTCGACTACTACGGCACCGAGGTGCCGCTGCAACAGATCGCCGGCTTCACGGTTCCCGAGGCCCGCATGCTGGTGATCAGCCCCTACGACAAGAGCTCGCTGGGCGCGATCGAGAAGGCGATCCAGCAGAGCGGACTGGGCCTGGCCCCGAGCAACGACGGTCAGATCATCCGCCTCAACTTCCCACCGCTCACCGAGGAGCGCCGCAAGGAGCTGGTGCGGTTGGTCAAGGGGATGGCCGAGGAGGGGCGGGTGAGCATCCGCCACGCCCGCCGCAGCGCGCGGCACGAGCTCGAGGCGTTCGAGAAGGACGGCGACATCTCGGCCGACGATCTGGCTCGCGCCGAGAAGGAGCTGGACAAGCTCACGCACCGGTACGAAGGCGAGGTCGACACGGCCCTCGAGCACAAGGAGCAAGAGCTGCTCGCCACCTGACCCCCTCCACCACCTGGGCGCGCCACGCGTGCAGGATGGTGGGCGCAACGGGACGCACGACCACGCACGGTGGGCCGCAACGAGAGCGCGACGAGAGGAAGAGCCTGTGACCGACAGGGAAGAGCGCCGGCAGAAGCGGCACCGTGATCCCACCGAAGGCGTCCGTCTCATCGGTGCCGACGAGGCTGCGGAGGCGCTCGAACGCGACGACATCCGACACCGCCTACGCGAAGACCAGCCGCGCTTCGGCGATCGGCCGGCGTCGGCCGAGGCCGGTGGGCCCCGCCCGGCGCTGCGCTTCCCCCTCGGCTCGTACGACGACCCCACCACGATCGAGCGGCCGCCCGTCGTGCCCGTCCAACCGCCCACCGAAGCGCCCGAGCTGTCGCACTGGGCGGGCTCGGCCGCAGAGGAGGTCCCCAACATGAACCGCCGCGATCCACGCCAGGGCGACGATCCCTGGTCGACGTTTGCCGACTCCGACCCCCGCTGGCGCGACGATCCCCGGGCGCCGGTCAGCCACCCGCCCGGACCGCCGGCCGGACCACCGCCCCAGCCGACGCGCCGCCAGCCGGCCGGCGGGTGGCCCGACCCCGGTGAGCCCCAGGCCCCCGAGCCGCCGCCGGGGCGGTCGGTGTTCGGCGACGCCCCCGAGCAGCCGCCCGCCTACGAGGACGCCTACGCCGACGAGGGCTACGCCGACGAGTACGACGCCACCTACGACGAGAGCTACGACGACGTCTACGCCGACGAGACCTATGCGGACGAGACGGGGGGCGGCTACGCGCCCGAGGCTCGCGGTGTCGCCACGGCCCCGCGCCGCCGAGCGCCGAGGCGTGCCCCCCGCAGGATCACCGCGGACCGCGATCTCCGCACCGCCATCGGTGTTGGCGTTGTGTTCGCCGCCGCAGCGCTGGTGCTCTTCCGGTTCGGCGAGGAGATCGGCGGCATGATCGTCGCCGTCCCCGTGCTGGCGTACGCCGCCTACGAGTACTTCGTGGCCGCCAACAAGGCGGGGCACGAGGCGCTCATGCCGGTCGGGGTGGTGGCGACGGTCGGTGCCGTCATCGCCGCGTACAACTACGGCGAGGGCGCCTTGCCGCTGGTCATGGTGCTGGCGGTCGCGGTCTGCTTCCTCTGGTACCTGGTGCGTGCCGCCACCGATCGGCCGGTGCCCAACATCGGGGTCACGCTGCTCGGCATCGGCTGGATCGGCTTGTTCGGCTCGTTCGCCGGGCTGCTGCTGGCCGAGCCGGGGGGCAACGGCGTGGCGTTCCTGCTGGCGGCGGTGATCCCGACCATCGGCTACGACGTCGGTGCCCTGTTCGTCGGCCGCAGCGCCGGGTCGCGGCCGCTGTCCGACGCCAGCCCCAACAAGACGATCGAGGGCCTGCTCGGTGGCATGGTGTTGGCGGTCGCGACCGGTGTCGTCTTCGCCACGGTCGCGGGCGGTGTCTTCCCGTTCGACGAGGCCAGCGAGGGGCTCAAGCTGGGCGTGCTGGTGGCCCTGGTGGCGCCCCTCGGCGACCTGTCGGAGTCACTGGTCAAGCGCGACCTGGGCGTCAAGGACATGGGCAGCGTCCTGCCGGGCCACGGCGGCCTGCTCGACCGCTTCGACGCCTTGCTGTTCGTGCTCCCCGCGGTCTGGTACCTGGGGAGGGTCAGCGACTTCTTCCTCACCTGAACCGCCTACCCTCGCGGATGTGGCTCTGACGACCGTCGCCGTCGCCGGGTCGACCGGGTCGATCGGGACACAGACCATCGATGTGGTGCGGGCCGAGGCCGACCGGTTCGAGATCGTGGCGCTGGGGGCCTGGTCGTCGGCGGACGCGCTGGTGCGCCAGGCCCACGAGCTGCACCCCAAGCTGGTCGTGATCGGCGACCAGCGGGGCGCCGCGGCCGTCACCGACGGGGTGCCGCCGGGCACCGAGGTACGGGCCGGCGAGGAGGCACTCGCCGAGCTGGGCGCCCTGGCCGACGTGTGCGTCAACGGCGTGGTGGGGTTCGCCGGCCTGCGGGTGACCCTGGCGGCGCTGGCCGCCGGCCGGCGCTTGGCGCTGGCCAACAAGGAGTCGCTGATCGCCGGGGGACCGGTGGTGCGGGCGGTGCTCGACCGTCCCGGTGCCGGCCACATCGTGCCGGTCGACTCCGAGCACTGCGCCGTGCACCAGTGCCTGGCCGCCAACGCCAGCGGCGACCCGGCGCGCGTGGCCCGCATCGTGCTCACGGCCAGCGGGGGACCGTTCCGGGGCCGCCGCCGCGCCGACCTGGCCCACGTGACCGTGGACGACGCCCTGGCCCACCCGACCTGGTCGATGGGCCCCAAGATCACCGTGGATTCGTCGACGCTCATGAACAAGGGCTTGGAGGTTATCGAGGCCCACGAGTTGTTCGGCGTGGGCTACGACGCCATCGATGTGGTGGTCCACCCGCAGTCGATCGTCCACTCCATGGTGGAGATGACGGACGGCTCCACCATCGCCCAGCTCTCCAATCCCGACATGCGCCTGCCCATCGGCTACGCCCTGGCGTGGCCCGACCGCATCGCGACGCCGTTCGGCCGCATCGACTGGTCGGCTCGCGGCCGACTCGACTTCGAGGCCCCGGACGACGAGGCCTTCCCGTGCCTGGGCCTGGCGTACGAGGCCGGGCGCCAGGGCGAGACGGCGCCGGCGGTGCTCAACGCCGCCAACGAGGAGGCGGTGGCTGCCTTCCTGGCCGGGCAGATCCGCTGGATGGATATCCCCGACGTCCTCAACATGGTCCTCGCCCGGCATGATGGAGGCCGTGCCGACGGGGTCGACGCCGTGATCGACGCCGACCGGCGCGGTCGAGACGCCGCCCGGCGCGAGATCGAGAGGATCACCGAATGACCGACACGGACCGACACCCCGAGCCGCCGAGCGGCTCGCGGCCCGCGCCGGATCCCCCCGAGTACGAGACCGGGGGACTGCGCCTCGCCTTGCTGATCGGTGTCGTCGTGCTCGCCGGGCTGGCCTGGGGCTGGCCGGTCCTGGTGATGATCTTCGGCATCGTGGTGATGATCTTCCTCCACGAGCTGGGCCACTACGTGACCGCCAAGTGGTCGGGCATGAAGGTGACGGAGTTCTTCATCGGCTTCGGCCCCAAGATCTGGTCGTTCCAGCGGGGCGAGACCGAGTACGGCATCAAGGTCATCCCCGCCGGCGCCTACGTCCGCATCATCGGGATGAACAACCTCGACGACGTCGACCCCGGCGACGAGCCCCGCACCTACCGGCAGCAGTCCTTCTCCAAGCGGCTGCTGGTGGTGAGCGCCGGCTCGCTCATGCACTTCGCCCAGGCGTTCGTGCTGCTGGTCCTGCTGCTGGGAGTGGTGGGGTTCCCGGGCCGCAGCATCGCCAACCCGCCCGACCGGGCCCCGGCGTGGGAGATCGACGCGGTGGTGGCCGACAGCGCCGCCCAGGCCGCCGGGCTGCAGGAGGACGACCTCATCGTGGCCGTCGACGGCGAGCCGGTGTCGCGCTACGACGAGCTGTCGGACGCACTCTCCGCCTACGACGTCGGCGACGAGGTGTCGTTCACCATCGAGCGTGACGGGGTGGAGCGGACGGTCGATGCCGAGCTGCGTCCCCGTCCCGAGGGCGAGGGTGGCGTCGCCGGTTCCCCGTTCCTGGGCGTGGGCACCTCGAAGCACTACTCCGACGAGCCCATCGGGCTGGGCACCGCCATCGGCCGCGCACCCGGCGAGATGGTGCGCTTCACCGGCCAGACGTTCAGCGCGCTGGTCAGCGCCTTCAGCCCCGACCGCCTCAGCAACTTCGCCAACGACGTGGGCGATGGCAGCAACAACGAGGGCTCGGGCTCCGGCGGCTCGGGCTCGTCGTCCGACGACGACGGCCGCCTCATCTCGATCATCGGTGTCATCCACATCGGATCCCAGGACGTCGAGAACCGGGGCGCCTTCCTGCTCGCCCTGTTCTTCAACCTCAACATGTTCATCGGCGTCTTCAACATGCTGCCGCTGCTACCGCTCGACGGCGGGCACGCCGCCATGGCCATCTACGAGCGCATCCGGTCGCGTCGCGGGCGCCAGTACCACGCCGACTTCGCCAAGCTGCTGCCGCTCACCTACGCGGTGGTGATGGTGCTGGTCGTGATCGGGGTGACGACGATGTACCTCGACCTCGTCAACCCCATCGATCTGTGACGCGGCCCGCGCCCCGGTTGCGGTAAACCACGCCCATGGAGCTCGGTCAGTCCTCGCATCCCCGCCGCAAGACCCGCCAGATCATGGTGGGCGACGTCCCGGTCGGCGGCGACGCCCCCATCACGGTGCAGTCGATGACGATCACCAAGACGGCCGACGTCGAGGGCACCCTGCAGCAGATCTACGACCTGGCCATGGCGGGCTGCGACATCGTCCGCTGCACGTGCAACGAGATCGAGGCCGCCGAGGGGCTGGCCCGCATCGTGCCCCGCTCGCCGGTGCCGATCGTGGCCGACATCCACCACAACCACCGCATGGCCCTGGCCGCGCTCGAGGCCGGCGTCCACTGCCTGCGGCTCAACCCCGGCAACATCCGCAAGCCCGACCACATCAAGCTGGTGGCGCAGGAGGCCAAGGACCGCGGCGTCCCGATCCGCATCGGGGTCAACGGCGGCTCGCTCCACCCCGACCTGTACAAGCGTCACGGCGGCAAGGTCACGCCCGAGGCGATGGTCGAGTCGGCCCAGATGGAGCTGGCCTACTTCGAGGAGGTCGGCTTCGAGGACGTGAAGATCTCGGTCAAGGCGTCGTCGGTGCCGTTGATGATCGAGGCGTACCGCCAGCTCTCCGACGCGGTGGACCACCCGTTGCACCTGGGCGTGACCGAGGCCGGCCCAATGCCGGGCGGACTGATCAAGGCCACCGCCGGCATCGCCACGTTGCTGGCCGAGGGCATCGGCGACACCATCCGCTACAGCCTGACCGCCGACCCGGTCGAGGAGGCCCGGGCCGGCCGAGCGCTGCTCGAGGCCATGGGCCTGCGCGAGCGGAAGAACGTCGACCTCATCGCCTGCCCGTCGTGCGGCCGGGCCGAGATCGACGTGATCGAGGTGGCCCGCAAGGCGCAGGAGGCGTTCGGTGACCAGCAGATCCCGCTCCAGGTGGCGGTGATGGGTTGCGTCGTCAACGGACCGGGCGAGGCCCGCGACGCCGACCTGGGGATCGCCGCCGGCAACAAGAAGGGGCACCTGTTCGTGCGGGGCCAGAACGTGGCGGTGGTGCCCGAGGACCAGATGGTCGACGCGTTGGTCGAGTGGGCCACGTTCATCAACGAGCACGGCGTCGACGCCGCCTTCGAGCGGGCCAAGTCCACCCGTGACCTGGCCCGGCGCGAGGCCGAGCGCGACCGGGCAGCGCTGGCGGGCGCCCATGGCGACGACGTCAACCGCAGCGAGCAACGCGTCGAGCTGATTCGTAAGCTCTAGCGATGGCTCGGGAGGCGCGGCGCAGCGAAGGTTTGTTCGGCCGCATCGGCTTCGTGCTGCTCGGCGTGTTCATCGTCTGGCTCATCGTCTCGTCGATCCTCGGGTTCGTCTTCTCGCTGATCCGGATGCTGCTGTTCCTGGCGCTGTTCGCGATCGTCGCCTGGTTTGTGCTCGTCGGCCCGCCCGACCGCCGCGATTAACCCGATAAATCCCCGATCAACCCCGAAACGCAACCCCATCGACACACACGATTCGATAGATTCCGCCGGTCGTGGACAACACCTCGCGCTCCCGTGGTTCATGGCTGACGCTGGCCGGCGTGGGCTTGGCCGCGGCCGCGTTCGCCGCTTCCGGCAACGGGCGATCGTCGCTTCCGGCCGACGCCACCCCCTCCGCGCCCAGCGCGACCGAGAGGCCGGCCAACATCCGTGCCGTCGACTTCGGCGAGGTGGCGCCCCCCGGATCGGCGTGCGCCGAGGGACTCCGGTTCACGCCACCTGCGGCCATCCCGGTGGACCGGGGTCGCAGCCCGGTGCTGGACATCGGGCGGTTCACGCAGCTGGAGGTCGATCCCGATGTCGCCTACGGCGACCTCGACGGCGACGGTGACGACGAGGCCGCCGTCCACGTGGTGTGCAACTACGGCGCCAACGCCGCCGAGGACACCGTGCACGTGTGGACGCTGTCCCGCGGCCGACCGGTCCACGTGGCGAGCCTGACGGAGCCGCCCCGCTCGATCACCGGTCCGCTGCCACCTGGGGTAACGGACGTGGCGATCGAGGGCGGGCGGGTCGAGGTCACCTGGACCCACTACGCCGAGGGCGACCCCAACTGCTGCCCCAGCGGGCTGACGACCGTCGGCTACGCGCTCGACGGCGACCGGCTCGACCGCGTGGGTCGGCCGGTCACCCGCCCCGCCGCCTGACGGCCAACTGCTTCGGGCGGCCGCCGGGAGGACCGGTACGCTCCGTCACCTATGGCGAAGGTGCTCACGGCCCAGGCCGACGACTTCCCCCGCTGGTACCAGGACGTGGTGGCCAAGGCGGAGCTGGCCGACAACGGCCCGGTGCGGGGGACGATGGTCATCCGGCCGTACGGCTACTCCCTCTGGGAACGCATGCAGGCCGAGCTGGATGCCCGCATCAAGGGGGCGGGAGCCGACAACGCCTACTTCCCGCTGTTCATCCCCGAGAGCTACCTGCGGCGCGAGGCCGAGCACGTCGAGGGCTTCAGCCCCGAGCTGGCCGTGGTCACCCACGCCGGCGGCAAGGAGCTCGAGGAGCCGATCGTCGTGCGCCCCACCAGCGAGACCGTCATCGGCGAGTACATGGGCAAGTGGGTCCAGAGCTACCGCGACCTGCCGCTGCTGCTGAACTGCTGGAACAACGTGGTGCGCTGGGAGCTGCGGCCCCGCCTGTTCCTCCGCACCACGGAGTTCCTCTGGCAGGAGGGGCACACGGCCCACGCCAGCCACGACGACGCCGAGGCCTACGCCGTCCGCATCCTGCACGACGTCTACGAGGACTTCATGGTCAACGTGCTGGCCGTGCCCGTGCTGGTGGGCCCCAAGACGTCCAGCGAACGCTTCCCGGGGGCCATCAACACGCTGACGTGCGAGGCGATGATGCGCGACGGCAAGGCCCTGCAGATGGGCACCAGCCACCTGTTGGGCCAGAACTTCTCCCGGGCCTTCGACATCACCTACCTCGACGGCCGGGGCGAGACGCAGCACTGCTGGACGACGTCATGGGGGTCGACCACCCGGATGATCGGCGGCCTGATCATGGTGCACGGCGACGACGATGGTTTGGTGGTGCCGCCGGCGCTGGCGCCGATCCAGGCGGTGGTGCTGCTGGTGAAGGACGAGGCCGGCGCCGGTGAGCGGGCGTCGGTCCTGGCCGACGAGCTCACGGCGGCCGGCGTCCGGACCCGCCTCGACGACCGGGTGGCCCACAGCTTCGGCCGCCGGGCCACCGACTGGGAGCTCAAGGGCGTGCCGGTGCGGGTCGAGGTCGGGCCCCGCGACCTGGCGGCCGACGCCGCCACGCTGGTGCGGCGCGACACTGGCGTCAAGGAGCAGGTGCCGCTCGCCTCGCTGCGGGAGCGGGTCGAGCGCCTCGTGGTCGACATCCAGCGCGACATGCTGGCCGACGCCGTGGGCCGCCGCGACGCCAACATCGCCGACGTGACCGACCTCGACGAGGCGACCAAGGCCTGCACGACCCGCTTCGCCCGGCTGCCGTGGCGGCTGGTGCGGGGCGAGGGCGAAACCCGCCTGGCCGCCGACGGCGTGACGGTGCGGTGCCTGCAGCGGCCCGACGGCTCGCTGCCGCGATCCGAGGACGAGGACGACCTCGTCGCCTACGTGGCCCGGGCGTACTGACCGCCGGTCCGGGCGCGGTCGCGCGCGGCCAGTGTTGGGTCCGTACTCTCCGCTCGCGGAGCGCGGCCGCTATACTTCGGGGTCCGTTCCGTTCGATCCCATCGAGCGAAGGCGTGGGCTTGGGCCCACGCCTTTCGTATGACAAGAGGAGGTGTAGCAGCAGATGAGCGTCGCAGACCGCGTGCGTGACCTCGTGCTACCTCTCCTCGACGATCGCCAGCTCGACCTCTACGACGTCGAGCTGCAGGGCCCCGTGCTGCGGGTCGTGGTCGACAACCCGCCGGGCCGGTCCGAGGGTCTTGACCTCGACGTGCTGGCCGACGCCACCCGGGCGGTGTCGCGGGCGCTCGACGACGCCGATCCCATCCCCGGCCGGTACACGCTCGAGGTCACGAGCCCGGGGCTCGAGCGCACCCTGCGCCGCCCCGAGCACTTCGAGCGGGCGGTGGGCGAGACGGTGAAGATCCGTACGGTGGCGGGAGTCGACGACGAGCGGCGGGTTGAGGGACAGCTCGTCGCCGCCGACGAGACCGGCATCACCGTGCGCACCGGCGTCGCCGACGACGGCACCGCGTCCGAGCGGCGCCTCGCGTACGACGACATCGAGCGGGCCCGCACCGTGTTCGAGTGGGGTCCACAGAAGAGGGAACCGAAGTCATGAGCGAGATGATGGAGGCGCTCCAGGCGCTGGCCGCCGAGAAGAACATCTCGGTCGACACGCTGATGGCGGCCCTGGCCGACGCGCTCGAGTCGGCCTACAAGCGCATGCCGGGCGCGCACGAGTACGCCTGGGTCACCATCGACCCCACCAACTTCGACATCCGGGTGTACGCCCAGGAGATCGACGAGGACGGCGAGCCCTACGGTCCCGAGCTCGACGTCACGCCCAAGGACTTCGGCCGCATCGCCGCGCAGACCGCCCGCCAGGTGATGACCCAGCGCATCCGCGAGGCCGAGCGTGAGATGCGCTACGAGGAGTACGCCGGCCGCGAGGGCGACATCGTCACCGGCACGGTGCAGCAGGGCGACAGCCGATACACGCTGCTGAGCCTCGGTCCGGTCGAGGCCCTGCTGCCGCAGGCCGAGCAGGTGCCGCACGAGCGCCCCGAGCCCAACAGCCGGCTCAAGGCCTACATCGTCGAGGTGCGGCGCACGTCCAAGGGCCCGCAGATCGTGGTGTCCCGCACCCACCCGGGCCTCATCCTCGAGCTGTTCAAGCTCGAGGTGCCCGAGATCGCCGACGGCATCGTCGAGATAAAGGCCTGTGCCCGCGAGCCGGGGCACCGCACCAAGATCGCCGTGTGGTCCAACGACTCCAACGTCGACCCCGTGGGTGCGTGCGTCGGCGCCCGGGGCGCCCGCGTGCGCCAGGTCGTCAACGAGCTGCGGGGCGAGAAGATCGACATCGTCCCCTTCTCCGACGACCCCTACGAGTTCGTGGCCAAGGCGCTGTCTCCGGCCAAGGTCAAGGAGGTGCGCATCGACGAGGCCACGGGTGTGGCCGAGGTGATCGTGCCCGACTACCAGCTGTCGCTGGCCATCGGCAAGGAGGGCCAGAACGCCCGCCTGGCCGCCCGGCTCACCGGCTGGCGGGTCGACATCAAGAGCGAGACGCAGCTCGTCGAGGAGGAGGCCTACAGCCAGCAGGACTGGGCCGAGGGGGAGTGGGTCGTCGATCCCGAGACGGGCGAGCAGGTGTGGCAGCCCGCCGAGGGCGGACCGGCGGTGTCGGCCGAGGAATGGGAGGCGGCCCTTGCCGAGCCCCAGGCGGAGGCCCCGGCCGAGGCTGCGACCGAACCGGCGGGCGACACCGAGCCGGCGGCCGGCGAGGCTCCGACGGAGGCCGAGGCCGGGCCCGCCCAGACGGCTGCGGAACCGGCGGGCG
>DASQUK010000005.1:0-2409 GCA_035641315.1 Acidimicrobiales bacterium
CGTCCAGGCGGCGGCCGCGGGTTACCTGGCCGCCGAGGCCGCGGCGCGGGGCTACTGTCCGGACGAACCCGGCGGTGGCAAGCCGACACCTTGCTGGGCCCGTTCCGCCTGGACAGCTCCTGGAGGCAGGCCGGGTATGTCCGGGTTGCCGTGCAATGGCGCCGGGGCAGGCGAGTGCTCGCCGCCGAACCGAGGCCCTGAATGCCGCCGATCTTCAGCTGGCTAGGCTCGACGGTGGCCGAGAAGAGGAGGTGGAACGATGGTTTCCGCCTACGTGCTCGTCTCCGTCGAGGCCGGCAAGAACCAGGACGTGGTCGCCGCGCTCCGACAGGTTGCCGGCGTCACACAGGCCCACGCCTGCTGGGGCCAGCCCGACATCTTCGCCTACGTCGAAGTCGACGACGAGAGTGCCATGGCCGACACGGTGCTCGTGACGATTCAGGCCATCCCGGGCGTCCGGACAACCGAAACCCACGTCGTGGCGCCCGTGTAGGCCCTGCGAACGCCGACCAGCGGTGATGAGGGGGCCGGATAGGAGGCATCGATGACCTGGGTCATCACCCGCTTGTGTCGAGACTGCCTCGACACCTCGTGCATCGAAGTCTGCCCCGTCGACTGCATCTACGAATACGTCGGATCCGCGTCCGATCGGTTCCCGAACCAGCTCTACATCGACCCCGAGGAATGCATCGACTGCCAGGCCTGCGAGCCCGTCTGCCCCTGGGAGGCGCCACTGTCCGACGCCGACGTGCCCGCCGCGTTCGAGGACGACATCGCTCTGAACGCGTCCATCATCGAGTGCAAGGACAAGTTCCGGGTACCCCGGCACACCGACAAGCCCCAGCCCACGACGAGCGACGTCGCCGCCAACAAGGCCAAATGGGGGTGGCCGGGCTGAAGGCGCGCTGAGCCGCAGGTCGCGGGGTGCACGCGGTCTCGTGTTGACGTCAGTTGCCGAGCAGCTCAACGATCGCCTTGGCCGCCAGCGGGTCCTCCCGGTGGGTGACAAGGAACCGGGCGGCGGACTCGTCCACACCGCGCTGAACGAGCCGGGCCCGCAGCGTCGTCCGCGAGCTCGGACCACCACGTGCTCACGGCTAGCCCCTGTAGGGCATGCCCCGCTCCATCTCCGGCACGAGCCCAGGGTAGGCCGTGACCCTTGTCGACCCGGGCGATCCGGGAAGGACCGTCGACACGCGTCGTTGACCGTGTGCCAGTCAGAGGCCAGCTCGCGGGTCACCGCGGCGACCGTGCGGCCCAGCCGTCCGACCTGCTCGCACACCCAGCGGCCCGCTCGGTCGGTCATCGCTGCGCCGGTCGGCGCGATCCGGGATTCCTCACCCGTCGAGGACCCGACGGGACAGTGATCATCGGGGCAACGCCAGCGGTGCTTGTGCCACACCAGCCGGGCCGGCCGCCCGAAGCACGGCAGGTCGACCACCAGCTCGACCGCAGGCCGGTCCTTCACCCAGCCCGGCGTGCCGCACCCTCACAGCCCGCCCCCGATGTACGCGCCTCGATGTGCACCACCACCATGTCCTCGCGCTGATTGTCGACACCGAGCACGTTGATCGCCAGCAAGCCGACCAGCAGCTCGCACATGCGCGTAGGGTCGACTTCCACAAGGGCTCTCCGGAGGGGATGGCGTCAGAACCCTCCGATTCTCAGAGCCCCTGTCCGGCGCCCGGTGGACCCTCCGCTACCTCACACGCCGCTCAGACCCGAAGCGCCGGTAATCCGGGTCCACCGCGGTCAAGAAGCCTTCATGCAGAAGAACGTCCCGAAGTAGACGCCGTCGTGGGTGCATACGGTGCGGCTCTGGGCGTGGATGTGTTGACGGCGCTCCCTAACTGACCCAGGACTGGCATGGTGGCGCGTTGGTGGTCGAGTTGCCGACAACCTGACGCCCGGAGACGCCTTTCCCGACTCCGTGCAGAGGTGGGCGGCCGCCGTACTCGCCCCTAGCGTCGCTCCACGACGAACGCAAACGAAAGGAAGAGACCGATGACCAGCACCGAGGACAACGTACGTGACCTGCTCCACGAGGCTGGGGAGACCCATCACATCGTCTTTCGCCTGGTCGATGGCGTCGACGACGATTGGGCATCGTGGTACTCCGACTGGCTCATCGATCATTCGGAACTGCCCGAGATCCTTGATACACGGCCGGTGAGAAGCGAACTGACGTGGCTGCTGGTTCAACTCGACAAGGAATACGTCGAGCGATCACCGGACGAGCAATGGGACTCCTGGTATGCCCGGCGGCTCCTGGCGCACTTCGGCCCCGCGATCAAGCGCAGCGAGGAGGAACCATCTTGAGGCCGGCAAGCCGCGGCGCACGACGACGGCAGGGAAGGCCGACCGACCTGTCATCGTGAGCGCGAAAGTTCGGGGAGCGCTTCGCGATCA
>DASQUK010000006.1:0-3392 GCA_035641315.1 Acidimicrobiales bacterium
GTACGGGGCCGGTTCACCGGCGTCGGCGGCACAGTCCACGTCGCCGACGACCCGGCCGACTCGCGCATCGAGGTCACCATCGACATGGCCAGCGTCGAGTCGGGCGCGACCGACCGCGACGAGCATCTTCGGTCGGCGGACCTCTTCGACGTCGAGCGGTACCCGACCGCCACATTCCGGTCCACTTGCATCACGAGGACCGGGAGTGCCGGCCAGGTCACCGGTGATCTCACCATCAAGGGCGTGACCGGCCCGGTGACCCTCGGCGTCGAGTACCTGGGGCACGCCCGCGATCCCTGGGACAGCGAGCGCGCCATCTTCAGTGCCTCGGCCTCGATCAACCGCGAGGACTGGGACATCACCTGGAACATGGTCCTCGACGCCGGCGGGTTCCTCGTCTCCAAGGACATCAAGCTCGAGATCGAGGTCGAGCTCGTCCGGCAGTGAACGATCGCCGCATCGGTGGCGAACGGCGTGCCCCTGAACTGGCCACGTCGTCGTGACGGAGACCACGAGGATGACATCGTCTCCTTCCTCGTCTCGGACGACGCGCGCTGGATCACGGTGTCGCCATCGAGTCCAGCGGCGGCGCCCGGCTCGGCCCGCCGGCGGCATAACGCGGCGGACGACGGATGACAGGGTCCCCGGCTCGACCGGGCTTCACGGGTCACTGCTCATGGATGACGGCAACCGCCGATGGGTCGCTCTCACTGCCGCGGCTGGGCCTGCCCGACCAGGTCGCCGCTGGCGCCGCGGTCGTCCAGCGCCAGCTTCGAGCGGCCACCGACGGTGTAGCGGATGTGGGTGACCTCGGGGGCGCCTCGACGACCCGGGTCGGGACCAGCTCGATGCCCTCGTCGGGGGCGAGGCCGAGGCTGGCGTCGAACAGGCGCTGGCCGTCGCCCAGCACCACCGGGACGATGTGCAGCTCGAGCTGGTCGAGCAGCCCGGCCGCCAGCACCTGACGTAGCAGCTCGCCGCCACCGGCCACCGCCACGTCCTTGTCGCCGGCGGCGTCCCTGGCAAGCTGGATCGCCCCCTCGATCCCGTCGGTGACGAAGGTGAACGACGTCCCACCCGGGCGCTCCAGGAGCTCGCGGTGGCGATGCGTGACGACGAACACCGGCGCCCGGAACGGCGGGTCGTCGCCCCAGGGGATCTCTCCGCCGTCGAACATGCGCCGGCCCATGACGTAGGCGCCGGCGGCTGCGAACGTCTCCTCGATGATCTGCGAGTTGATCGACCGCTCGCCGCCGGCGTAGCCCTGCCGCTCCCGCCAGCCCATGGCGTCCACGACCCACCGTGTGACCCGGAAGAAGCCGGGCGTCTCCGGCCCCTGCATCCAGCCGCTCATGTCCTTGGGGTCCCTGGTGTCCCGCGGCCCGGCGTAGAAGCCGTCGACGGATACCGACATCTGGGCGGTGATTTTGGTCATGCCTCTGCACCTCCTCGTGGCGGCGGCCCTCCGGCCAGCGGCGCCCATAGGTCGGAGCCGGCCGGCCGTTCTCGACATGCGCTGCCGAGAAGTCCGAGAGGTCCCTCCTGCCAGCAGCCGACCTCGGCCTGATGCTCTAGAGGTCGATCGTGACCGGCCCTCGCGGACGCGCGCAGCACAGCAGCACCTGTCCCGGGGCGGGGTCGTCGAGCGGCTCGGGCTGGTAGACGACCGCACCGTCGACGAGGCCCGACTCACAGCGGTGGCAGACGCCCGTGCGGCAGGACCAGTCCGCGGGCACGTCGCACGCCTCGGCGAGCTCGAGCAGGCTGCCGTAGCGCTTGTCCCACGCGATGGTGAGACCCGAGCGGCTGAACGCGACCTCGGGACCCCGGCCGGGTGGCCCGGGAGGCGGATGCGGTGCCGGCGCGTCGTCGCGCGGCTCGGGACCGAACACTTCGCGGTGCAACCGTGCGGGTTCCACTCCCCATGCGAGCAGGCCGGCGGTGAGGTCGCGCAGAAACGCCAAGGGGCCACACAGGTAGAACTCGGCTTCGCGCGGGACGCCGAGGGGGAGGAGGGCGTCGAGGTCGATCCGGCCGGTCTCGTCGAAGTCGATGCCCGGGCGGTCGTGGGGGTGCGGGCGGCTGTACCGCACGAGCGAGCGGGCCGCCGGAAGCTTGGCCACCAGGTCACGGGCCTCGGGGGCGAAGGCGTGCTCGGCGCCGTTGCGGGCACCGTGGACCCACCAGACCGGGCGCTCGCTGGCGGCCCCGGCGAGCGCTCCCAGCATGGCGAGCACGGGAGTGACGCCGACGCCGGCACTGAGCAGCACGACGGGCCGGTCGCCGTCCACGTCGAGCGTGAAGTCGCCGCGGGGCGCGCCGACCTCGAGCACGTCGCCCACCGCGACACGGTCGTGGAGGAGGCCACTGGCGCGCCCGCCGGGTTCCCGCTTGACCGCGATCCGGTACCGGCGTCCGTCGGGCGGTGCCGCGAGCGAGTAGGAACGCAGCAGCGCCGCCGATGCCTCGGGGGACTGGAGCTTGAGGGCGAGGAACTGACCGGGGAGGAAGCCGGGCAGCCGCGTGCCGTCAACCGGCTCGAGCGCGATCGAGCGGATCGTCGTGCTCTCGTTCGTCGCTGCGGCCACGCGAAACGCGCGCAGGCCCGGCCACGCCGGCGGGGCCGAGGGCGGGGCCAACCCCTGATTGCCCGCCGCCCCCGTCTCGTGCTGTTCGAGGAGCGCCCTGAACGACCCGCGCCAGCCCTCCGGGAGGGCCGGTATCGCGAGGGCGCGGCGCAGGCCGGCGTGACTGTGCCCGGGCAGGTAGAGCAAGGCGCTGACGTCGCGCACGCTCATCGCCTGCGGTCCGACCGTGAGACGTTCGATGTCGTCGCCTGCGCCGACCTCGCCCTCCTCCAGCACCCGCAGGTAGAAGCCGGGGCGCCCGTGCGAGTACAACAGCGCCGGCATGCGCGGCTCGTCCAGGCGCAGGCCGAGCTTGAAGCACGTCACCCGCGGTTGGGTGACCTCGAAGATGGCGTCACCGATCCGGTAGCGGTCCCCGACGCAGACCTCGTCGTCGGGCATGCCTTCGACGGTGAAGTTCTCACCGAAGTGGCCGGCGACGAGGTCGTGGCGGCCGAGCACGTCCGACCAGTGCTCGTAGGCCGACCGGTCGTACACGTACACGGCGCGGTGCTCGCCGCCGTGGCCCACCAGGTCGGCTTGGCCGTCGCCGTCCACGTTCAGGCGCCGCACCCGCCGCCGCCCCGTGACCAGTGATTTGAAGATCGCCGTGGTCACGGTGCTGCCACGCCACGCCACCTCCCGCGGAAGCCCGACGTTCACCGAGAGCAGCCTCATGCCGCGGCCGCCGGCGTGGCGGGCCGGAGCGCCGCCAGGCATCGGTAGTCGCACTCGCAGTTCGCTCGGCGACGCGTCGGCGCCGAC
>DASQUK010000007.1:0-14907 GCA_035641315.1 Acidimicrobiales bacterium
CACCGGCCCCGGCCACCGCCGGCGTTCCCGCCACGATCTCGGTCCCGGTCTGGTCGCCTGCCTGCCGGCCCCAGCCGTCGACCGCATGGGCGACGAGCGCCGGAGCCAGCAGCGCGCCGACGAGGACGCCCGCCAGGGGCAGCGCCCGCCGGGCGACAGCCCTCCGCCTGCGACGTGTCACACCGGCCGCCCCCGCCGCCTGACGACGGGCACCAAACCGACGCCGAGCAGCACGGCGAGCGCGCCGACCGACGTGGCGAGCAGCGGCCCGGCACCCTCGGATCCGGTGTCGCGTCCGCCGGTGGTCGCCGGGCCAGCCCCGCCGGCGGCCAGCCCGCCTCCGCCGGTGTCGACACCGCCCGCCGGGGCGCCGCTGGGCGACCCGCCGGTCGGGGCGGTGGCCGCGGAGGCGTCGGTGACGCTCATGATCTCCAGGTCCCCGGCGCTGTCACCGTCGAGCACCACCAGCGAGCTGACGACACCCGGCTCCACCGTCAGGCGCTCGACGACCGGTTCGCCCTCCTCGCCCCGGGCGGTGACCTCCCACGACCCTGCCGGCACCGCCACGTAGCTGCCGACGCTGCCCAGCTCGGCATCGCGCGCGAACAGCGGCCCGTCGGCCGCGCTCACGTCGACGGCGCCGGCGTCGATGGCCGCCTGGATCAGGCGCACGCGTCCCTGGCCTGCCGGCGGCGCCGAGAGGTCGTCGGTGAGGAGGTCGGTCTCCAGCTCCGCCTGCCGCCCGAACGCCGCGAACGTGTACGACGTGCCGGCGGCCAGCTCGGCCGACACCCGCAGCACGGCCTCGTCGGCGGCGGGCGATCCCGCCGGCCGCATCGAGAAGGCGTACTGGCCTGCGGTCAGCGGCAGGTACTCCGACACCTGTCCGTACCCCAGCTTGGGCAGCACCAGCTGTTCCCGGCCGTCGAAGCCGGTCGCGTAGACGTCCATCGGCGGCGTGTCCGGCGAGAAGTGGGCGACGCGCAGCTGCACGTCGGTGGCAGCGGCGCTCGCCGGTCGCCCGCTCCACGCCACGCTGCCGGCCACGCCCAGGAGCGCGGCCACGATCGCGACGACCGCCGTGCGTCGCCCGCCCGGCCTCGTCGATCGAGCATCGGTCATTCCTGGTCCTCCTGTCCTACGGGGAAGGTGATGCGAAGGCGTGGCTCCCCGCCGGTGCGGGACACCACGTCCGCCTGCTCAGGTCGGAACTCCGGCCGCTGGTTGCCGAGGAAGGCGACGACCTCGACGACCGCGGGATCGTCGGCGGAGATGGGGCGTCCGTCGATGGCGACGAGCTCGACCGTGCGCACCGGTGCTCCGGCCACGGCCTCGCTGGGCAAGCGGAGGAACGCGCCGATCTCGAGCCGGTGGGCGCCCGCGAGGGTGGCGAGCACCGTGGTGAGCCGGCCGTCGACCTCGCCGGCGCGCAGTTGGGCGAGCGCGGCCGGCGGCGCCTCGATGGCGGGATTGGTGGCCAGCGCCGCTCCTGCGGTCGCCAGCGCCTCGTCCGGCGGCGGGACCTCGCCGGCGGTCACGGATTCCGCGTCCACCCGGGAGATGCGCCGGACCTCGACCCGGTCGGCGCCCTCGCCCACGCGGGCGACGGGCCGCGAGCCCTCGACGGCGGCGGCGAGCGCGGGCGGCGCCCCCGGGTGGCGGAGTGCCGGGGTGGCGACGATGTAGTCGTAGGAGCGCCAGGCCGCACCTCCGCCCACTGCTCCGTAGGTCGCCAGCCGGGAGGGGTCGAGCCCGCCCTCGACCACGTCCACCCAGGCGACCTCGTCGACGATGACGGTCTCGCCGTCTCCCAGGTTGCCCGCCACCCAGTCGACGGCATGGGCCAGGGGCGCCGTGGGACCGCCGCCCATCAGGTCCCCGTGGGATGCGACCCAGTCGGGCAGCGCCACTGCCCCGACCACGGCCGCGGCGGCGAACACCAGCGGCACGGCAGCGTCGAGCCGCCTGACGGCGCCCGACACCCGGTGCGAGCGCAGGCGCGGCTCGAGGTGGGCCTCGACGTGCCAGGCCCAGACGAGCTGCGCTCCCGCCGCCAGCAACAGCGCGCCGAGCGGCACCATGAGGACGACGACAGCGGCCGACGGCTCGTCGGCGACCAAGGCGAGCGCGGCGCAGGCCCCGAAGGCGCCGCCGATCGGGCGCAGGCGGGGGATGACCGACGGCACGACCACGGCCGCCAGCAACGTGACCGCGGCCCCGACGCGGTCCAGCCCGATCAGGTCCACAGCCGACCGCCCGTCGAGCCCCCCGGCCCCGGTCCCCAGAACCGAGGACGATGACCGGCTGTCCACGACCAGGCGGATCCGGTCCAGCAGATCGAGCGGCGCGCCGGGTCCGGGCGTCCCGCCGCCCGTCGCGACCGCGGTCAGGGCCAACCACACCAGCCCGAAGGCGGCCGCGCCCAGGAGCAGGCGGCGCCGCCGGCGCGTGGCGCTCGGCGACGACCGCCACAGCAGCCAGCCGGCCGCCGGAGCCACGACCACCGCCACCGGCTCCGTGAGCGCCGCCACGGCCAGGCACACGCCGGCGCCGATCACGGTCCACGGCCGAGGCCGGCGGCTGCTCGCAAGCACGAGCCCGGCCAGCATCCACGGCACCGTCAGCCCGGCCGCGCTGACCGGCCGGTGCAGGGCGATCGCCAGCGGCGAGGCCGTGAACAGGACGGCCGCCGCCCCCGCCGCCCAGCGGGCCAGCCCCGAGCGCCGTGCCAGCAGCCACACCAGCGGGATCCCGACCGTGTGCGCGACGAGCATCGCCTCGCGGCCGGCGGCGATGGCCGTGGACGCCCGGCCCAGGCCCCCGGTCGCCCACATCCACGCGCCGAGGTGGACAGGCGCAAGCGACGTCCCGGTCGGCGAGAAGGTCGCTTCGCCGGCAGACCCGAGGTGGGCCATCGACCACCCGCCCGCCACCAGCGCTCCCTCGACCTCGGCGGGTGGCGGCGCCGTGCCCAGGTTGACGCCCTGGAAGGCGACGGTGACCACCGCGATGGCCGCGACCGCCCCGACGCCGGCGCCGTGGTCCTCGGCCCACCAGCGTAGGCGCACGCCCCACGGCACTGGCGGCGCGGCCGCCACCGGCGCGTGTGGGGCACTCAGGAGCATCGTCGACACCTCGTGCGGGGCAGAGTCCAGCCGTTCGCCGGTGTGTTCGGAGCCGATGCACCCGGCGGATGAGAAGCCTTCGGCGATCCGCGAGACTCCGGGCGGTGCACGACGCCCATCCCCCCATCAGCGCGGTGCGCGACGCCGTGGCCCGCGCCTTGGCCGAGGACCTCACCCCCATCGGCGACCTCACCTCGGCGCTACTGCCCCCCCAGCTCGAGGCCACGGCGTTGTTCGTGCCCCGGGCCGACGGCGTGCTCGCCGGGCGGCTGTGCGCCGAGGAGGCGATGCGTCAGGTCGACGAGACGCTCGAGCTGCGCTGGGGGGCCGACGACGGGGACCGCATAGGCGCCGGCAAGGCCGTAGCCCGGGTGACGGGGCGGCTGGCGCCGATCCTCACCGCCGAGCGCACCGCCCTCAACTTCCTCGGCCGCCTGTCGGGCGTCGCCACGCTCACGGCCCGGTTCGTCGACGCCGTGGCCGAGGCCGGTGGGTCCCTGCGGGTCTGGGACACCCGCAAGACCACGCCGGGCCTGCGGACGCTGGAGAAGGCGGCGGTGCGGGCCGGCGGGGGCGCCAACCACCGCGGCAACCTGTCCGACTGGGTGCTGCTCAAGGACAACCACCTCGCGCTGTTCGGGATCAGCGCCGCCGTGGCCCGGGCCCGGGAGCGCTGGCCGGGGCGCACGGTCCACGTCGAGTGCGGCGACCTCGACCAGGTGCAGGAGGCGGTGGCGGCGGGCGCCGACGCGTTGCTGCTCGACAACATGTCCCCCGACGAGGTCCGGGCGGTGGTGGCCGAGGTGCGGGCGAAGGACCCCCAGCGACCGCTGATCGAGATCTCGGGCCGGATCGATCTCGACTCGATCGCCGCCTACGCCGCCACTGGTGCCGACCTGGTGTCGATCGGCGCCCTCACCCACTCGGCGCCGGTCCTGGACATCGGACTCGACGTGGTGGCGGATCCGGCCTGAGCCGGGCCGGGAGGTTCGTCGGGCCCCGACCCCTCCGCATAGCCTCGGCCGCCGTGATGTTGCTGGTGATCGACGTGGGCAACACCCAGACGGTGATCGGGCTCTACGACATGGAGCCCGACGACGTGCACAACGTCGGCCGCCGGCTCGCCGACACCCACCTGCTCGACCACTGGCGGGTCGCCACCAATGCCGAGCGCACCGCCGACGAGCAGGCGCTTGTCATCCAGGAGTTCCTCGGGTTCCACGGGTTCTCGTTCGACGACGACATCGCCGGCATCTGCCTTTGCTCGTCGGTCCCGCGGGTGACCGGGGCTCTGCGCCGCATGTCCGAGCGCTACTTCGGCCAGTCGGCCATCGTGGTCGAGCCCGGCATCCGCACCGGCCTGCCGATCCTCTACGACAACCCCAAGGAGGTTGGCGCCGACCGCATCGCGGACGCCGTGGCTGCGTTCGATCTGTTCGGCGGCCCCGTCGTGGTCGTCGACTTCGGTACCGCCACCACCTTCGAGGCGATCTCCGCCAAGGGGGAGTACCTGGGCGGCGCCATCTTCCCGGGCATCGACATCAGCCTCGACGCCCTGTTCGCTCGCGCCGCGGCGCTGCGCCGGGTCGAGCTGGTGGAGCCCCGCCACGTGATCGGCCGATCGACGGTCGAGTCGATGCAGTCGGGGGTGATATTCGGCTACACGGGCCTGGTCGACAGCATGGTGGAGCGCATCGAGGCAGAGCTGGACGCGAAACCCGAGGTGGTGTCCACCGGCGGCCTGTCAGGCTTGATCACGCCGCTGTCCAAGGCGATCACCCACCACGAGCCCTGGCTCACCCTCCACGGCCTGCGGCTCATCTACGAGAAGAACCTGTGAGCCAGTCGCCGTCACCGCCGCCGTTGCGGCCGCCGTACCGGGTCGACGTCAGCGACCGGGCCGCCGACCTGCACGCCGCCCACGCCGCCCTTCCCGACGGGGAGGGCAGCGGCGTCGAGGCCACCGTGGCCGGCCGGGTGATGCTGCTGCGGGACATGGGGCGGCTGACGTTCGCCACGCTGCGGGACTCGAGCGGGTCGATCCAGCTCATGGCCACCGCCAAGGGCACCGACGACTACCCCGGCCTCACCGAGCTCAACCTCGGTGACTGGATCGTGGCCACGGGCGAGGTCATCCGCTCCAAGAAGGGCGAGCTGTCGGTGCGGGTCGAGCGCTGGCAGCTGCTGGCCGAGGCCCGCCGCGGCTTCGGCGACAAGTGGAAGGGCATCACCGACACCGACCTGCGCTACCGCCAGCGCTACGCCGACCTGTGGGCGAACGACGACAGCATGCGGGTGTTCCAGGCCCGCAGCCGCATCATGTCGGAGACGCGCCGGTTCCTCGACGACCGTGGCTTCGTCGAGGTGGAGACGCCGGTGTTCCACCCCATCCCCGGCGGCGCCCTGGCCCGGCCCTTCACCACCCACCACAACGCCCTCGACCTCGACCTCTACCTGCGCATCGCCCCCGAGCTGTACCTCAAGCGGCTGGTGGTGGGCGGCTTCGAGCGGGTGTACGAGCTGGCCCGGGTGTTCCGCAACGAGGGACTGTCCCCCCGGCACAACCCCGAGTTCACGATGCTCGAGCTCTACCAGGCGTACGCCGACTACGGCGACATGATGGAGCTGACCGAGCAGCTCGTCGCCCACCTGGCCCGCGCGGTCACGGGCTCGACCGTCGTCACCTACGGCGGCCGGGAGGTGGACCTCACCCCGCCGTGGTCCCGGGCCACGCTCTACGACCTGGTCGAGCGGCACGCCGGCGTCCGGCTGGACGTGCGGATGCCCGTCGACGAGCTGCGGCGCATCGCCGCCGAGCACGGCGTCGCCCTCGACGAGGCGTGGGGTCCCGGGAAGCTTGTGCTGGAGATCTACGAGAAGACCACCGAGGCCGAGCTGTGGGGGCCGGTGTTCGTGCTCGACTACCCCAAGGCGGTCTCGCCGCTGGCCCGCGACCACCGCGAGCTGCCCGAGGTGGTGGAGCGGTTCGAGGCCATCGTCGCCGGGCGCGAGTTGGCCAACGCCTTCTCCGAGCTGGTCGACCCCGACGAGCAGCGGCGCCGCTTCGAGGACCAGGCCCGCGTCAAGGCCGGGGGCGACGACGAGGCCATGGCGGTGGACGACGACTACCTGCGGGCGCTGGAGTACGGCCTACCGCCCACCGGTGGCCTGGGCGTCGGCATGGACCGCCTCGTCATGCTCCTCACCGACACCCACACGATCCGGGACGTCGTCCTCTTCCCCACGCTCCGCCCCGAGCAGGGTTGAGGTCGGCGCCGCGGCCGGGGCCTCGATCACCGTCACCTCGGACTGGATGCGCCCGCCGAACCAGCCCAGGCGCGGCTGGTGGAGGGCCACCCACACCTCGTAGAGCCCGGGCTGGCGGGGGGCCTCGAGCGGGAGGTCGACCCGGAGGTCGGCACCGGCCGCCACCACCCGCGGAAGCGGCATCCGGGGGTTCGGGATCGGCGTGCCCCGCTCGCGCGCGGCGATCGGGAACCAGCGGGCCGCGACCTTGACCGGGCGGGGCAGGACCGATCCGATCGGCCGGGACGAGCGGTTGACCACCTCGACCGTGATCGGCTGGACCGTCCCCGCCACCATCTCGGCCGGCACCGTCCCCCGCACCCCGCAACGGCGGGCGTCGTCGGGGTCGATGGCGCGTCCCATCGCCGCCAGCGACGCGGCCGTGCGCGGCGCCACGAGGCGGACGGCCACCCCGGGCGGCGCCGGCCGCCGCTCGGCCGGACGCCGGGCCGACCGCTGCTGCTCGACGGCCCGGGCGGCGTTCGCCCCGAAGCCCAGCGCCGCGCCCCGGGCCAGCGGTGCCGGCACGGGCAGGATGTCGTAGATCTCGAGGCACGGCATGGGGATCCGCTCCACCACCTCGAACGAATCCAGATGGATCACCACTACCTCGGCCCGGTCGTCGTCCTGGTCGCGATGGGCGTTCCCGCCCACCAGGGCCCAGTCGCCCACGAGCGCCAGTCCCCGGGTGAACCGGCGCACGGGTGCCCGGCGCAGCACCAGGCCGCCGGCGTCGAGCTCGGTGAGCCGGCCCGGGGTCGACTCGCACACGTACCAGCGCCCGCGCTTGCGCCGGGGCGCGTGGGGATGGGTCAGGCCGCCGAGCACCTCGTCGCCGGTGCGCAGGTCGACCACGAAACCGACGTTCTTGCGGGGGGCGGTCTTCCAGGCCTTGTGCCGCCCGAACCGCCCGAAGGCGCACACGTGCAGCCCGCCGTCCACGACCACCAGCGAGTTGACGTGCCAGGCGTCGGGGACGGTGCCCGGTGCCCGCCACACCGGCTCCGCCGTTCCGTCGACCAGCCGCCAGACAGCGTCGTCCCAGCTGGAGCTGATGTGGACGGCGCCGTCGTGCCAGCACACGTCGTGCGGGTCGCGGATGGCGTCGAGGCGCTGATAGCTGCGCACGCCGTGGGCGTCGTACGACAGCAGCTCACACGTGCTGGTCTGCTCCCCGGGGGCCCGCAGCACCCGCCACAGGCGCCCGCCCCCGACGGTGACGCCCGAGGAGGGCAGGTCGTCGAGTGCCTCGGGGATGCCCTCCGTGAGGTCGTATATGCCGCCGCCCCACTTGCCGAACCCGCTCACCAGCAGCCGCTGGGCGCGGAGCGCATCGCGCCAGGTCGCCGTG
The DNA here is from genome assembly GCA_035641315.1 of Acidimicrobiales bacterium. Lineage (GTDB taxonomy): Bacteria > Actinomycetota > Acidimicrobiia > Acidimicrobiales > VFJN01 > DASQUK01. The sequence goes on from DASQUK010000007.1 coordinate 7,783, forward strand.
TGGGACGCCATCGACGCGCACGGTAGTTCTTCCCATCGTTGACCCGGCGGTCATGCGAACCCCTCGCGGACGATGTCGACCAGGCGGGGACCCAGGACGGATTCGCCACGCCCACAGTCTGACTCGCCGCGTTCGCGGAATCGCGTGCGGGTTCGCGGCGGTTGCCGGGGGAGCATGTCGTCGATGACCGCTGCCGTCACCAGCACCGTCCCCGCCGCCGATGGCGTGTGGGCGCCGGCCCGGCGGCGGCTGACCGCAGGCCTGGTCCTCACCATCACGCTGGTGGCGTTCGAGTCGCTGGCGATCGCCACGGTCATGCCCGTGGTGTCCGACGACCTGGGCGGGCTGGGGCTGTACGGATGGGTGTTCTCGGGGTTCTTCCTCGGCAACCTGCTGGGCATCGTCCTGGCCGGTGAGGCCGCCGACCGCCGCGGCACCCGAGCGCCGTTCCTGGCCGGGCTGGTGCTGTTCGCGATCGGGCTGGTGGTCGGTGGCTCGGCCCAGTCGATGCCGCTGCTGGTGGCAGGGCGCGTGGCGCAGGGGGTGGGCGCCGGCGTGATCCCTGCCGTTGCCTACGCCAGCGTGGGCCGGGCCTACCCGCCGATCCTGCGGCCGCGGGTCTTCGCCGTGTTCTCCACCGCCTGGCTGGTCCCCGGCGTCGTGGGACCGGCCGCCGCCAGCGCCATCGAGCGGTGGTCGTCGTGGCGGGTCGTGTTCTTGGCCCTGCTTCCGCTGGTGGCGGTGGCGGCACTGATGACGCTCCCGACCCTGACGCAGGCCGCCCCGGTGGGCGCGGCCCCACGCCCGGAGGGCACGCGGCGGCGCGACGCCATGGTGCTGGTCGCGGGCGTCGCCCTGGTGCTGGCCGGCCTGGGCGCGCACCAGATCTCCGCGGCGGCGGCCCTTGTCGTGGTGGGCGCCACACCGGCGGCGTGGGCGTTCCTGCGGCTGGTGCCCACCGGGACCGTCGCCCTGCGGCGCGGCATGCCGGCGGCCGTGGCCGTCAGGGGGATCCTCACCTTCGCGTTCTTCGGGGCCGACGCCTACGTGTCGCTGGCCATGACCGACGCCCGCGACCAACCCACCTGGGTCGCCGGCCTGGCCCTCACCGGAGCGACGCTGGCCTGGACCACCGGTGCGTGGATCCAGCAGCGCCTGGTGGCGGAACGGGGCCCGTCGTGGCTCGTCCGGCGCGGGTTCGCACTGGTGGGCATGGGGATCGCCGGCCTGCTGGCGGCGGTCGACTCCTCCGTGCCGGTCGCGCTGGGCATCGCCGCCTGGACCGTGGCGGGCCTGGGCATGGGACTGGCGTACGCCCCCATCTCGGTGACGGTGCTCGGCAGCGCCGCGCCGGGCCAGGAGGGGAGCGCCAGTGCGTCGATGCAGCTCACCGACATGTTGGGCGTGTCGCTGGGCACGGGGCTGGGCGGGGTCTTCGTCGCGCTGGGCGACGGGCGCGACTGGGCGACATCCAGCTCGCTGAGCCTGGCCTTCGCCGTCACCCTGGCCGTGGCCGCCGGTGGCGCGCTGGCTGCCCGGCGTCTCCCGAGGCGGCTTCCCCAGCAGCTCCCCGCCGCCGCGGCCGGCTGATCCGCCGTCAGGCCTTGGGGGTGTCGCTCAGGCCGTCGTTGGCCATGCGGTACAGCTCGTAGATCTCCTTGCAGACCTGGCACATGGGCAGCTTCTTGGGGTCGCGCTGGGGGACGAAGCGTTCGCCGCACAGCGCCTCGACCGGGAACCCGTAGATCCGGGCCTCGGTGACCTTGGCGACCGCCGACTCGCCGGGGTCGGTGCGCACGATGTGGGCCACCCGGGGCTTCCCGGTCTCGAGGTCCTCGTCGGTGCGCTCGTCGAGCGCCACGCCGGTGTCGGGGCGGGTCCGCAGCGGCGTCATCGACGGGTGGTCCACCCGCCCAAGCCTAGGACCGGACCATGCGCTCACGATCGTCCCGCGCCCGCCTCGATCCTGGCGAAACCCTTGGCCACGTCGTCGAGGTGGTGGATCGGGTCGTGGACCATGTAGCGGGCGAACGACTCGACGGTGAAGCGGGCGCCGTCGCTGCGGTTGCCGGTGCGCTGCCAGGCGTCGCGGGACACCCCGTCGAACCGGTCGGCGAGCCGGGCCGCCCCAGCCGTGATGTCGGCGGCGACCCGGGCCGGGTCCTGCTCGTTGTAGCGGCCCTCGACCGCGGCGACGTCCTGGTCCCAGTTGGGGAAGTCGGGGTCGTCTTCGGTGAGCATCATCTCCAGTCGCCGGTCGTAGAGGAAGAACACGTCCCGCACGTGGCAGGCGTATTCCAGCGCCGACCAACGGTCGTCGGAGGGGCGGGTCGTCAGGGCGTCGGGCCGGGCCAGGACGTCCTGCCAGGCGGCGGCGTTGTCACGGACCATCCGGCCCACCTGCTCCCGCGGGAACGCCCGGGCGTCGAAACCGCACTCGGGGCAGCGGCGTTCGAGCACCCAGGTCCAGTCCTTGGTGTCGGGGACGATCGGCATCGGTTGGACCGTAGCGAGCGCCGGCTCCCGTCGGCCGGTGGTTTCCGCGTGACGTTCTGGTTGGTGATCAACCACAACGCAACACGGAAACCGGCAGTGCGTGACCGACGCCGACTGGAGCCAGAGCTAAAGGCCGTCGCCCAGTCCGGCCAGGAGATGCCGGGCCGCGCCGGCCAGCGCTTCGGTGGCAGGCGTGGGCGGCAGGCGATCCAGCGCCGCGATCGCTCCGTCCACGTAGGCCCCGGCCTCGGCAGTGGCCTGGGCTACCCCGTCGCCGTCCCGCAGCAGCGCCAGCACGCGGGATTGGGTGTCCCCGTCGAGGGGACCGCCCAGCAGCGTGCGCAGCTCGTCACCCGCGGGGCCGGCCAGCGCCCGGAGGACGGGCAGGTTGTAGACCCCCTCGGCGACGTCGTGGCCGGCGGGCTTGCCCAGCTCGTCGTCGCTGGCGACCACGTCGAGGATGTCGTCGACCACCTGGAAGGCCAGGCCGTAGCGCCGGCCGTACTCCCCGAGGGCGTCGATCTGGTCGGCGGGCAGGTCGGCCACGATCCCGCCGATGCGACAGGTGGTGGCGTAGAGCGCGGCCGTCTTGCCCTCGATGGCGGCCACGTAGTCCTCGACCCGCCGGTCGACCCGGTAGGCGAGCTCCAGCTCGCGCACCTCGCCCTCGCAGAGGCGCCCGATCGTGGCGGCCAGCAGCGCCGCCACCTCGGTGCCCAGCGACGACGCCAGCTCCGACGCCCGCGCCAGCAGGAAGTCGCCCGACAGGATGGCCCGCATGTTGCCCCAGCGGGCGTTCACGCTGTCGACGCCGTGGCGGGTGGCGGCGTCGTCGATGACGTCGTCGTGGTGGAGCGACCCCACGTGCACCAGCTCGCAGGCCACCCCGCCGGTGACGGCGTCGTCGGACACCACCTCGCCGATGTCGCTGCCGTCCGGGACGCGGCCGACCGCAGTGGCCGCCGATACGGCACCCAGCAGCGGCCGCAGGCGCTTGCCGCCCGCCTTGACGAGGTGCGAGGCCATCTCGTTCATGGCCGGGTCGTCGGACTCGACGGCGGCCAGCAGCCGCTTCTCCACCCGCTCCTGCAGTGCCGGCATGCCCGGCAGCTCGAGCAGCGGGTTGGGGGCGGCCACCGCTTCACGCTAGGGGACCTGGGCGGTGATGCCGAAACCCCCGAGTAGCGTCGGAGCGGGAGCGACGGGGGAGGCCCCATGTTCGAGCGGTTCACCGACGAGGCGCGGCGGGTCGTGGTCCTGTCCCAGGAGGAGGCCCGGCTCCTCAATCACAACTACATCGGGACCGAGCACATCCTCCTGGGCCTGCTCCACGAGGGCGAGGGCATCGCCGCCCAGGCCCTGGGGTCGCTGGGCGTCACGCTGCACGTCGTCCGCCGCCAAGTGGAGGAGATCATCGGTCGGGGCGGCTCGGCGCCCTTTGGCGACATCCCGTTCACTCCCCGTGCCAAGAAGGTGCTGGAGCTGTCGCTGCGGGAGGCCATGGACCTGGGCCACGACCACATCCGCACCGAGCACGTCCTCCTGGGGCTCGTGCGGGAGGGTGAGGGTGTGGCCGCCCAGGTGTTGGTCACGCTGGGCGCTGACCTGCCGAAGGTGCGGGACCGGGTGGTGCAGATCTTGTCCGGCGGCGCGGCCGGAGAGCCACATGCACCCGCCACCCCCCCGCCGGGTCTGGCTGTTTCGGGCGAGCTCATGGCGGTGTTCGAAGAGGCGCGGCAGGCAGCCGCGGCGAAGGGCGAGTTCGTGGTCGCGCCTATCCACCTGTTCCTGGCCGCGGTCCGGGACCCAGACGGCGCCGCCGGCCGGATGCTCCGGGAGGTCGGCGTCGACCCCGAGGAGCTGCGGCGCCAAGTCAGCGAGAAGACCACCGACGAGTCGGGTGCCAAGCCCACCGACGAATCCACCGACGAGCGTGGGGACGAATCGGGGTAAGACAAGAGACAGGTCACCACCGTCGGTGCGGTGCCACGCGCGATCCGGTTAAGAACGGAGGCGAAGGTTCCCGGGCAGCGTCGTCCGGACGGACGGGCTGTAGAGTTTCCCCACGAACCCCCCAGAGCGGGAGGCAGGTCTTGTTCGAACGGTTCACCGACCGGGCTCGCCGAGTGGTCGTCCTGGCCCAAGAGGAAGCCCGGCTCCTCAACCACAACTACATCGGCACCGAGCACATCCTCCTGGGCTTGATCCACGAGGGTGAGGGTGTCGCGGCCAAGGCGCTCGAGTCCCTGGGCATCAGCCTCGAGGCCGTCCGCCAGCAGGTTGAAGAGATCATCGGCCAGGGCGGCTCCTCGCCCTCTGGGCACATCCCGTTCACCCCCCGGGCCAAGAAGGTCCTCGAGCTGTCGCTCCGAGAGGCCCTGCAGCTGGGGCACAACTACATCGGTACCGAGCACATCCTCCTCGGCCTCATCCGCGAGGGTGAGGGCGTGGCCGCGCAGGTGCTCGTCAAGCTGGGCGCCGACCTGTCCCGCGTGCGCCAGCAGGTCATCCAGCTGCTGTCGGGCTACCAGGGCTCCGGCGGTCCCGGGCCCGAGAAGGCCGGCGCCACCGCCGGTCCCGGCTCGTCCGAGTCGCAGCCCACCGGCTCGCTGGTGCTCGACCAGTTCGGTCGCAACCTCACCCAGCTCGCCCGGGAGAAGAAGCTCGACCCGGTCATCGGCCGCAGCCGCGAGATGGAGCGGGTCATGCAGGTCCTTTCCCGCCGCACCAAGAACAACCCGGTGCTGGTGGGCGAGCCCGGCGTCGGCAAGACCGCCATCGTCGAGGGTCTGGCCCAGAACATCGTCTCCAACGACGTGCCCGAGACGCTCAAGGGCAAGCAGCTCTACACGCTCGACCTGGGCGCGCTGGTCGCCGGCAGCCGTTACCGGGGCGACTTCGAGGAGCGCCTGAAGAAGGTGCTCAAGGAGATCCGCACCCGCGGCGACATCATCCTGTTCATCGACGAGATTCACACCCTGGTGGGTGCCGGGGCCGCCGAGGGTGCCATCGACGCCGCCTCGATCCTCAAGCCCATGCTGGCCCGCGGCGAGCTGCAGACCATCGGCGCCACCACGCTCGACGAGTACCGCAAGCACCTCGAGAAGGACGCCGCACTGGAACGGCGCTTCGCGAAGATCACAGTCGACGAGCCCACGGTCGCCCACACGATCGAGATCCTCAAGGGCCTGCGCGACCGGTACGAGGCCCACCACCGGGTCACCATCACCGACCAGGCCCTGGTGGCCTCGGCCAACCTGGCCGACCGCTACATCTCCGACCGGTTCCTGCCCGACAAGGCCATCGACCTCATCGACGAGGCCGGCAGCCGGCTGCGCATCCACCGCATGGAGACGCCGGCCGACTACAAGGACCTCGAGAACGAGCTCGCGCGCACCGTCGAGGCGAAGAAGAAGGCGGTCGAGCAGCAGGACTTCGAGGAGGCCGGCAAGCTCCGCGACCAGGAGAAGGAGCTTCTCGCCCGCAAGGAGACCAAGGAGCGCGAGATCAAGGACGCGGGCGTCGACCTGTTCGACGAGGTCGACGAGGAGGCCATCGCCGAGGTGCTCTCGGTCTGGACGGGCATCCCCGTGTACAAGCTGACCGAGGAGGAGACCCAGAAGCTGCTGCGCATGGAGGACGACCTGCACAAGCGGGTCGTCGGCCAGGAGGACGCCATCCGCGCGGTCAGCCAGGCGATCCGCCGCACCCGGGCGGGCCTGAAGGACCCCAAGCGTCCCAGCGGTTCCTACATCTTCCTGGGTCCCTCCGGGGTCGGGAAGACCGAGCTGGCCAGGACCCTGGCCGAGTTCCTCTTCGGCGACGAGTCGTCGCTCATCCAGCTCGACATGTCCGAGTACATGGAGAAGCACACGGTGTCGCGGCTGGTCGGCTCGCCCCCCGGTTACGTCGGCTACGAGGAGGGCGGCCAGCTCACCGAGGCCGTGCGCCGCAAGCCGTTCGCCGTGGTGCTGTTCGACGAGATCGAGAAGGCGCATGCCGACGTCTTCAACACGCTGCTGCAGATCCTCGAGGAGGGTCGGCTCACCGACGCCCAAGGGCGCTCCGTCGACTTCCGCAACACCGTGCTCATCATGACCTCCAACCTGGGCACAGCCGACCTGCGCAAGGCCAGCGTCGGGTTCGCCCGGGCCGACGAGGCGGTCTCCTACGAGAAGATGAAGGACAAGGTCAACGAGGCGCTCAAGGTCCAGTTCCGGCCCGAGTTCCTCAACCGCATCGACGACACCATCGTCTTCCACGAGCTCACCATGGAGGAGGTCACCCGGATCGTCGACCTGATGATCAACCGGGTGCAGCAGCAGCTCGAGGGCCAGGGCGTCGGGCTCGAGCTCACCCAGGAGGCCAAGTACCTCCTGGCCCAGAAGGGCTACGACCCGCAGCTCGGCGCCCGACCGCTGCGGCGGGCCATCCAGCGTGAGGTCGAGGATGCCCTGTCCGAGCGGCTCCTGATGAAGGAGGTTCGGGCCGGCGAGATCGTGGTGGTCGACGCCGAGGACGACCCCGAGACGGGCGAGAAGATCATCGTCTTCCGCTCGGTCGAGGGGTTCAACCCGCCGCCCATGGAGCTGGCCGAGGCGGGCGGGGCCGGGGGCGCCCCGCCGGCGG
>DASQUK010000008.1:0-10585 GCA_035641315.1 Acidimicrobiales bacterium
CCGGGAACCGCCCAGCAACATCTACACGGTGCTGGAGCCCGGGCTGCGTGAGCTGTTCACCGGCATCCACCTCGCCGGTGCCGAGCTGACGCCGGAGAGCTTCCGTGACGGCCTGATGCGCTACCCGGCCACGGGCGGGACACCAACGCGGCCGCTGGTGGCGCGCGGCGACCAGGGGATCTGGCCGACGTTCGACCACGGGAGCGGCCCGGATGACATCACGCTGATGTGGTGGGATCCCGACGCCGAGACCGTCGACGAGGCCGGCAACGCGGGGGTCGGCGCCTACCGGTTCGCCAACGCCGGCGAGCGCTACCGGCCGGGCGAAGTGCCGGACTCCATCGAGGCGGCGGCCCTGTTCGACGAGGCGTCGTCGGTCGTCGAGTACGAGGAGCTGCCAGAGGAGGACCGCCCGCCCGACTACGAGCCGCCGGACCTCGGCGCGACCGGCGGCGAGTGACCGTCAGCGGAATGACGACGCGGTGACCAGCCCGGCGAACGCCAGTTGGGCAGCGTGCTACAGCGCCTGCCCGACGGCATGGATGAGCAGGCCGGCCAGGCCGCCGACGACGGTGCCGTTGATCCGGATGAACTGCAGGTCGGGACCGAGCAGCAGCTCGAGGCGATCGGCCGTCTCGCGGCCGTCCCAGCGGGCGACGGTGCCGCTGACGATCCCGCCGATCTCGTCCGAGAACTGGTCGGCCACATAGCGCACCCCGGTCTCGATGGCGTGCTCGGCCCGCTCGGCCAGCGGCGGGTCGTCACGCAGCCGGGCGCCGAGCGAGGCGATGGCGTCGGCCAGCCGGCGGCGTAGCTCGGAGTCCGGGTCGTCGGCCTGGGTCCGCAGGCCGGCCTTGATGTCGGCCCACACCTTCGCCACCCACTGCCGCAGCTCCGGCTGCGACAGCAGCTCGGCCTTGAGCTCCTCGCCGCGGGCCAGCATCTCGGGCGAGGTCTGCAGGTCGTCGACCAGCCGGCGCACCCGGGCGTCGACGTCGCGGCGCAGTTCGTGGTCGGGATCCTCCGCCACCTGGTGGAGCAGCTGGGCGGCCCCCTCCAGTAGGCGCTCGAAGATCCGGTCCTCGACGGCGCCGGGCAGCCACCACGGGGCCTCGTCGGCGAACCGGGCCCGCAGGCTGGCCTCGTTGTCCCGCAGGAACCGGTCGAGCGACCGAAGCATGACGTCGAACACTTCCTGGTGCCGCCCGTCCTGGGTCAGCAGCTTCAGCATGCGTCCCGCCACCGGCGCCAGCGGCGTGGTCTCGATCCGATGTCGCGCGGCGTCCTCCAGGGCCCGGTGCACCTCGTCGTCCCGCAGCAGGTCGGCGACGGTGACCGAGGCGTCGGCCAGGTGCCGCGCCAGCCGCTCGGCGTTGGGAGGCTGGGCCAGCCAGGTCGCCATTCGGGGAACGACCCGGGCCGCGTGCACCCGCTCGACGATGGCCTCGGGCGTGAGGAAGCTGGTCTGCACGAAGTCGCCCAGCGTCTCGCCGAACTGGTCCTTGCGGGTGGGGATGATCGCGGTGTGCGGGATGGGCAGGCCCAGCGGATGGCGGAACAGCGCCGTGACCGCGAACCAGTCGGCCAGCGCGCCGACCATGGCAGCCTCGACCCCAGCCTCCACGTAGCCGAAGGTGGTGCCGTCGCCGCCCCACAGCTGCAGCGCGATGAAGCCCAACGTGGCCGCTACCAGCAAGCCCGTCGCCCGCCGGCGGGTCGTGCGCAGCCGTTGCCTCCGGGCGGTCACGTTGACCGGCTCGGGCGGTGTTGGCGGCGGAGCCGGCGGCTGGCGGGCTGCCTCGGGCACCGGGATCTCGAGCGACGTCATGCCCACGGTGTACCCGGCCGCGCGGCGCTACGCCGGGTTCTGGTGACGGATGCCGTCGCTATCCAACGGATTGCGTCACCAGTTGCGCACGCAAGTTCGCGGAGTTGCTCAGACCCGGAGGCGGGCTCGGATGGGGCGGTGGTCCGACCGGACCCGGGGCACCACCTCGGCATCGACCACCTGGGCCGGCCGGGTCACCAGGATGTGGTCGGTCTGGCTGTGCGGGCGGTGCGCCGGGTAGGTGCGGCCCCGGACGGCTCGCCGCCAGCTGCGGCGCCCCCACCGCCCGGCCCCGCCGCCCACGAGGCGCTCGGCGCACCAGCCCCACATGTTCATGTCCCCGGCCAGCGCCGCCGGCCGGTCGGGCGGCGGGAGCGCCCGGCGCAACGACGGAGCCAGGCGCCACACCGGGTCCTTGAGCAGCGGCAGGTGGGTGCCGCACACCGTGAACGGCCGGCCACCGACCTCGACCGTCACCACCAACACCGCCCGGCGACCCGGGTCCCGCGGGAGCTGCGGCTCCAGCGGCACGACCCGGGCCCCGACCACCGGCAGCCTCGACAGGACAGCCAACTGCCAGTCGCCGTCCCCGGCGTCGCCCGAGCGGGCCACCAGGCGCACCTGATCGTGGCACTCCGCTCGCGCCACCGAGAACGTGGCGGCGACCTCGTAGCCCAGGGCGGCGGCGATCGCGAGCACGTCGCCGTCCTCGCCGTCCGGCACCCAGGCCTCCTGCAGCACCAGGACGTCGGTGTCGATCTCCTTGCAGGCGGTCACCACGTCGTAGAAGGGCGCGTCGTGGCCGCCGCTGCCCCTGCCCATGTGGAGGTTGAAGCTCCCGAGCGTCAGGTCCGCCATCGACCGGTCAGCCTCGCTGGTCGAACGGGACCCGGTGGTCGAACGGGACCCGCTGCTCGGGCGACGGGGGCCCGTCCGGGAACGACAGGAACATGACCTGGGCGGCGTGCGCCACCAGCTGGCCCGACTGGTCCCACATGGCCGCCTCCACCGACACGTAGCCCTCGGTGGCCCGGCGGGCCCGCAGGTGCGCCAGCAGCCACTCGGACCGGGCCTCCCCCAGCAGGTGGACCGTCAGGTCGGCGCTGGGCGGGTACCACATGGGCGTTCCCGGGCCCATCCGCTCGCCCACCGACGACGGCATGAGGTCGCACAACGCCACAACGGCGAACGGGTCGAGGCTCCCGTCCGCCAGCATCGGCGGCTCGTCGAAGCGGTACCAGTGGGCGCACTCCGACGACGCGGGCACGTAATCGTCCCACGGTGCGTGCCCCATGGCCGGCCGGCCCTCGACGCTGTCCCAGAACGGGAACACCGGCCGCCGCTCGAACTCGCCGGCCTCCGGCGGCAGCGGATCGCGGAACGACGGGCAGTCGTGCGGCGGCGGCACGTCGGGCATCCGCACGTCGGTGAACTCGAAGCCGGGCCGGGACTGGCCGAACACGGCCACGCTCGTGTGCCCGGCGTCGGCGCCCGGCGCCCGCACGTCGGCCATCGCCTGCGACATCGAGCGCCCCCGGCGCAGCACCGTCACGTCGACCGTCACCGGTCCGGACGGCACCTGGGCGGCGAACACGGTGGTGAGCGTCCGCAGCCGTTGGCTGCTGTCGCCGAGCTCCAGCGCCATGGCCCGCGCCGCCAGAGCCGCCATGATCCCGCCCTGGGGGACGATCGGGCAGTTCCACCGCGGCTCCACTTCGACCCGATAGCGGCCCGGCGAAGACCCATCGGCCACCAGCGTGGTCTGCTTGGCGAAGGGGGACATCCCCCGATTCTGGTGCAGCCGCTACGGTGGAGCCGACAACAAATCCCACGCGGGAGCTCGGGCGACCGGGCTGAGAGGGCGCACCAGGCGCCGACCGCCGAACCTGATCCGGGTAATGCCGGCGAAGGGAGTGATGCTGCATGGGCATCCGCCGCAAGACCTACGTTGCGGGGACTCGCACCGACCTGCGTGTCCCGGTCTGCGAGGTCGTGCTCGACCCGCCCAACGAGCCCGTCCGCCTCTACGACACCAGCGGCCCCGGCAGCGACCCCCACGAGGGGCTCGAGCCGCTGCGCGCGCCGTGGATCCACGAGCGCGGCGACGTCGAGCACTACCCCGGACGGACCGCGACCCTGCGAGACGACGGCCGCGCCTCCGAGCGGGCCGGCCGGTCGGGCGCCGAGTCGTTCCCCGGCGAGGGTGCCCGCCGCCCCCGCCTGCGGGCCGCGGCCGGCCGCACCGTGACCCAGATGCACTACGCCCGCCGGGGCGAGATCACGCCCGAGATGGAGTTCGTGGCCGTGCGCGAGGGGATGGACCCGGCGTTCGTGCGCGACGAGGTGGCCCGGGGACGGGCGATCATCCCCGCCAACGTCAACCACCCCGAGTCCGAGCCGATGATCATCGGCTCCCGCTTCCTCACCAAGATCAACGCCAACATCGGCACCTCGGCGGTCACGTCGTCGGCCGCCGACGAGGTCGACAAGCTCACGTGGGCCACCCGTTGGGGCGCGGACACGGTGATGGACCTGTCCACCGGGCGCGACATCCACACCACCCGCGAGTGGATCATCCGCAACAGCCCGGTCCCCATCGGCACCGTGCCCATCTACCAGGCGCTCGAGAAGGTGGACGGCACGCCCGAGGAGCTCACCTGGGACGTCTTCCGCGACACCGTCGTGGAGCAGGCCGAGCAGGGTGTCGACTACATGACCATCCACGCCGGGGTGCTGCTGCGCTACGTGCCGCTGACCGTCGACCGGGTCACCGGCATCGTGAGCCGGGGCGGGTCGATCCTCGCCGCCTGGTGCCTGGCGCACCACCAGGAGAGCTTCCTGTACACGCACTTCGACGAGCTGTGCGAGATCTTCGCCGCCTACGACGTGGCGTTCTCGTTGGGCGACGGGCTGCGGCCCGGTTCGATCGCCGACGCCAACGACGAGGCCCAGCTGGCCGAGTTGGCGACCCTCGGCGAGCTGACCGACAAGGCGTGGGCCCACGACGTGCAGGTGATGATCGAGGGGCCGGGCCACGTGCCCATGCACAAGATCAAGGAGAACGTGGAGCTCCAGATGGACCTGTGCCACGAGGCGCCCTTCTACACGCTCGGGCCGCTGGCCACCGACGTGGCGCCGGGCTACGACCACATCACCTCCGCCATCGGGGCGGCGATGATCGGCTGGTTCGGCACCGCCATGCTCTGCTATGTCACGCCCAAGGAGCACCTGGGGCTGCCCGACCGCGACGACGTCAAGCAGGGGGTGATCGCCTACAAGATCGCCGCCCACGCCGCCGACGTCGCCAAGGGCCACCCGCAGGCCCAGGCGTGGGACGACGCGCTGTCGAAGGCCCGCTTCGAGTTCCGCTGGCAGGATCAGTTCGACCTGGCTCTGGACCCCGACACCGCCCGCGCCTACCACGACGAAACCCTGCCGGCCGAGCCGGCCAAGACGGCCCACTTCTGCTCGATGTGCGGGCCCAAGTTCTGCTCGATGGCCATCACCGACAAGGTGCGGGAGTACGCCGCCGAGCACGGCGTCGGGGACGCGGCCAAGGCGCTCGAGCTGGGGATGGAGGAGAAGGCGGCCGAGTTCGTCGCCGCCGGGGGAGAGGTGTACCTCGAGGACCCGGCCCGAGACATGACCTCCGCTCCCACGGCCCCTCGGGCCGCGGGAGCGGGAAACACGTCGGTCCGCCGGGAAGGGGCCGCGGCTCCATGAGCCTCGTGGGGGCGGAGGAACGGTCGCTCGGGCGGCTGCACGTGCTGGTCGACTCGCTGATCGTGGCCGAGGCGGCCCTGGAGGGCGGCGCGCCCACGCTGCAGGTCCGCATCAAGACGGGCACCGACGCCGACCGCCTGCACCTCACCGAGGCCATCGCCGACCGCTGCCGCGCCGCGGCGGCGACGTGCCTGGTCAACGACCGGGCCGACGTGGCGCTGGCGGTCGGTGCCGACGGCGTGCACGTGGGGGCCGAGGACCTGCCGGTGGCCGCGGTGCGGCGGGTGGTGGGGCCCGACCTGCTGGTCGGTGGCACCGCCCGCGACCCGTCCACCGGGCGGCGCCTGGTCGACGAGGGCGCCAGCTACCTGGGCGTGGGCCCGACGTTCGCCACGTCCTCCAAGGCCGGCCTGCCCGACCCGATCGGCGTCGAGGGGGTGCGGGCCGTGGCCGCGGCGGTGCCGGTGCCGGTCATCGCCATCGCCGGCATCACCGCCCAGCGGGTGGACGAGGTGATGGCGGCCGGGGCATGGGGGGTGGCCGTGATCGGCGCGATCTCCGACGCGCCCGATCCCCACAGCGCCACCCACGAGCTGATGCTGGCCGTCACCAAGGCGGTGGAGGCGTTGGGGGAAGCGCTCCCGTGAGCGGCGGCGGGTCCGACGTGGTCGTCGTCGGCGGGGGTGCGATCGGGCTGGCCTCGGCATGGCGGCTGGCGCAGCGGGGGGCGTCGGTCACCGTGGTCGATCCCGAGCCGGGCAGTGGAGCGTCGGGGGTGGCGGCGGGGATGCTGGCCCCGATCACCGAGGCGCGGATGGGCGAGGAGCCGCTGCTCCGGCTCAACCTGGCGTCGTGGTCGCTCTGGAATCATGGGTTCGCGGCCGAGGTCGAGGACGCGTCCGGCACCGAGATCGGGTACCGCGCCGACGGCACCCTGGTGGTGGGGATCGATGCCGACGATCGGGTCGCCCTCGACGACCTGGCGGCCCGGCACCGTGCCATGGGGCTGGAGGTCACCACGCTGCGGGGCCGCGATGTCCGCCGGCTCGAGCCGGGCTTGGCGCCGGGCGTCCGGGCGGGGTTCCTGGCGGGCGCCGAGCGTTCGGTGGACCCGCCGGCCCTGGTCGACGCGCTGCGGCGGGCGGCCGCGGCGGCGGGGGTCGGCTTCGTGGCGGCCGCGGTCGACCGGATCGTCACCACGCCCACAGGGGAGCGGGTCACCGGTGTGGTGGCGGGCGGCGCGCGGGCCGACGCCGGGACGGTGGTGTTGGCCGCCGGCTGCCGGTCGGGCGGCATCCCCGGCCTGCCGGACGCAGCCCGGCCGCCGGTGCGGCCGGTCAAGGGCGAGATCGTGACGTTGCGCCAGCCGCCCGGGCCGCCCCTGGTCGCGCAGACGATCCGGGGGGTGGTCCACGGGTTCACCGTGTACCTGGTCCCCCGCGCCGACGGTCGCCTGGTCGTCGGCGCCACCGTGCAGGAGCGCGGCTGGGACACCCGGGTGACGGCGGGCGGCGCCTACGAGCTGGTGCGGGACGCGCTGGCCCTGGTCCCGGGCCTCGACGACGCCGAGCTGGTCGCCGTCCGGGCGGGGCTGCGCCCCGGGACGCCCGACGACCTGCCGCTGATCGGCCGCGGCGTCGTCGACGGACTGGTCGTGGCCACCGGGCACCACCGCAACGGCATCCTGCTCACGCCGATCACCGCCGACGCGGTGGCGGCCGCCGTCGCCGGCGACCGGTTGCCGGCCGAGGTGGCGGCCTGCGACCCGCGCCGGTTCGAGGAGGTGCGGGTGTGAGGGCCAACGCGGGCGCCGCCCTGCGGCTGACGGTCAACGGCGACGAGGTCGAGGTCCCGGCCGGGGCCACCGTCTCGGAGCTGCTGGCGCTGCTGGACGTCGAGCCGCGGGGCGTGGCCGTGGCGGTGGACGGCGAGGTGGTGACCCGCCGGACCTGGGGGGAGCGCTCGCTGGCGGCGGGTGAGCGCGTCGAGGTCCTGTCGATCGCCCAGGGAGGCTGACATGAGCGAGCGTCCGTCGAGGGTGACGGGGGAACCAGGTGAGAGCGAGCCCGGCCCGAGCGGCCGTGGGAGCGGGAGACAACACGTCGACAGCCCGAGCCGCCCGGCCGAAGGCCAAGTGCGGGGAGCACGGAGCACCGTCGAGCTGCACCATCCCGACCCCCTCGTGATCGCCGGCGAGTCGTTCCGGTCGCGCCTGATCCTCGGGACCGGGGGCGCCCCCAACCTCGAGCTGCTCGAGCGGGCTCTGGCGGCGTCGGGGACCGAGCTGACCACCGTGGCGCTGCGCCGCGTCGACCCGTCGGCGCCCGGCTCGCTGTTCGAGCTGCTGCGCCGCACCGGGATCCGCCCCCTGCCCAACACCGCCGGCTGCTTCACCGCCCGCGACGCCGTGCGCACGGCCCAGTTGGGGCGGGAGGCGCTGGAGACCAACTGGGTGAAGCTCGAGGTGGTGGCCGACGAGCGCACGCTGCTGCCCGACCCGGTCGAGCTGCTAGACGCCGCCGAGCAGCTCGTCGACGACGACTTCGTGGTGCTGGCCTACACCAACGACGACCCGGTGCTGGCGCGGCGCCTCGAGGACGTCGGCGTGGCCGCGGTCATGCCGTTGGGCGCTCCCATCGGCAGCGGCATGGGCATCCGCAATCCCTACAACCTGGCCATCATCCTCGAGGCGGCGGGCGTGCCGGTGGTGCTCGACGCCGGCATCGGCACCGCGTCCGACGCCGCCCAGGCCATGGAGCTGGGATGCGACGCCGTGCTGCTGGCCACCGCCGTCACCCGGGCCCGCGACCCGGTCCGCATGGCCAGCGCCATGCGCCACGCCGTCGAGGCCGGCCGGCTGGCCCGGCGGGCGGGCCGCATCCCCAAGCGGCTCTACGCCGAGGCCTCCACCAGTGCCGAGGGCCTGGCCGACCTGGGCTAGCCCACATGACGCTCCCTCGCCTGATGGTCCTGACCGACCGCCGCGTGGCGGCGGACGCCGGCCACGACGTGGTCGACGTGGTGGCGGACGCCGTGGGCGCCGGCGCGCCGGCGGTCGTGCTCCGGGAGAAGGACCTCCCGCGGGCCGAGCGTCACCGCCTGGCGATGCGGCTGCGGGGGATCACGGCGGACGCCGGTGCCGCCCTCGTCGTGGCCGGTGACGTGGTGCTGGCCCGGGAGGTCGGCGCCGACGGCGTGCACCTGGCCGCTGCGGACCACTGGCCCGAGGGGCCGACGACGGGCCTGTGGGTGGGGCGGTCCTGCCACACCATCGGGGAGCTGACCGCCGCGGCACAGCGCGCGATCGCCGACTACGTAACCTTCTCGCCGGTGTTCGCTACGACGTCGAAGCCGGGCTACGGACCGGCGCTGGGCATCGACGGTCTGGCGGCAGGGTGCGAGGAGGTCGCCCACACCCGGTCCGGCGTGGCGGTGTACGCACTCGGGGGGATCGGCCCCGGACTCGCCGGTGCCTGCCGGGCCGCCGGCGCCGACGGCGTGGCGGTCATGGGCGCCGTCATGCGAGCGGACGACCCGGGCGCCGTCGTGCGCTCGCTCGTGGACGAGCTGGTGGCGGCGGGCGCCGATGCCTGACGCCCCGGGCACGCCGCCGGTGGCGCTCACGATCGCCGGGTCCGATTCCGGCGGGGGCGCCGGCATCCAGGCCGACCTCGTGACGTTCGCGGCGCTGGGTGTCCACGGTGCCAGCGTCCTCACCGCCCTGACGGCACAGAACACGGTCGAGGTCGCCGGGGTGCACGTGCCGCCGGTCGACTTCCTGCGCCAGCAGCTCGACGCCGTGCTCGGCGACCTGCCGGTGGCGGCGGTCAAGACCGGCATGCTGGCGACCCGGGAGGTGGTGCTTGCGGTGGCCGAGTACGCCGCCGCCGGGCGGCTGCCCAACCTGGTGGTCGACCCGGTGCTGGTGTCGTCAACCGGCGCCCGGCTGCTCGATCCCGGTGCCGAGGCCGCGTACCGCGAGGCGCTCTTCCCCCACGCCCTCGTGGCCACGCCCAACACCCGCGAGGCGGCGGCGCTGCTCGGCGCCCCGGTCCAGTCGCACGACGATGTCCGCCGGGCCGCCCGCGGGATCGCCGAGTGGGGTCCCCGGTGGGTGGTGGTCAAGGGCGGCCACCTTCCCGGCGACGCAGCCGCCTGCGACGTGGCGGTCGAGTCGGCCACCGGCGAGGTCGTCGAGCTCTGCCTGCCCCGGGTGGACACCCGCAACGACCACGGCACCGGCTGCACGTTCGGCGCCGCCACCGCCGCCGGCCTCGCCCGGGGCGCGTCGGTGCCTGAGGCCCTGAAGGCCGCCAAGCGCTTCGTGCACGAGGGGCTGGAGCGATCGGCCCACTGGACGCTCGGCGCCGGTCACGGCCCGGTCGGCAAGCTCGGTGCGTGGACGTAGCCACTGCTCCACGAACCGTCGCAGCTACGCGGCGAGTGACCGCCTGGCTGCAACGGCAACGCGGCGGCTTGCCTGGCTCTCGCTGCTGATGGCCCTGCTTCCGGTCGTGGTGGCGGCTGTCCGCGCCGGGCGCGAAGGCTGGGTGCCCGTCGGCGACGCCGCCCTGCTCACCGTTCGGGCCCGCGACGTGCTCGGCGGGGGACCGGGCGGTGACGCGCCGTCGCTCGGGATGTGGGCGTCGACGTCGTGGAGCCTCGGGTTCGACATCAACCATCCCGGACCGCTGCTGTACTGGGTGCTGGCGGTGCCGACGGCGTTGGTGGCCGGCCCGGTGGGCGTCGTCATCGGGACCGCGCTGGTGAACTGCGCCTCGGGTGCTCGGCATCTTCGCCGTGGCCTGGCGCCGCGGCGGCCCGGTCACCGCCCTCGCCGCCATGGCCGTGACCGCCGCGCTGTGCTGGTCACTGGGCAGCGCGGTGCTGGTCGAGCCCTGGCACGCGAGCACCGTGCTGCTGCCGTTCCTGCTGTTCCTGGTGCTGGCGTGGTCGCTGGCGTGCGGCGACCTGGCGTGCCTGCCGGCCCTGGTGCTGGTCGGCAGCTTGGTGTTGCAGACCAACCTCGCGTAC
>DASQUK010000009.1:0-2474 GCA_035641315.1 Acidimicrobiales bacterium
AGCGGCGCCTGCTCGTCCGGGATGTCGGTGTAGATGACATCGATGTGCGGCACGTCCAGATGGCCCGGAACGTGGTACTCGGCAAGTGACGGATTCATGATCCGGCCCCTGCGCTCGTCGAACAGCGCCGCCTCGAAGAACGCCATCCCCATGCCCATGACGATGCCGCCGCGGAACTGGCTGATGGCGGTCTTCGGGTTCACGATCCTGCCGCAGTCGAACGAGCCGAGCCAGCGCGAGACGCGCACCTCGCCTGACTCCTCGTTGACGCGCACCTCGCAGAAGTGCGCGCCGTACGACGCCATCGAGAAATTCATGAGCTCCATCGGCGGGCCCGACGTCTCTTCCACTTCGACGGCATCGCGGCCGGCTCGCTGCAGGATCGACGTGTACGTCTCGCCCGCGTTCCCGCCGGTGCGGAAGAGCCCGGCGTCGCGTGCTTCCACCTCCTCGTACGTCGCCTTGGCCAGTGGCGAATCGTCCTGGCCGCTCGCGAGCTCGAGCAGCTCGCGGTGCGCCTTCTCGACCGCCGCCTGCACCGCGGCGGCCGCGGACGCGGTTTGACTCGAGCCGCCGGCCGCGATCACACCGTCGGGCAAGGCGGAGTCGCCATACTCGAACGAGACCTTCTCGATCGGCAGGCCGAGGCTATCCGCGGCGAGCTGGAGCTGCGCGGTGGCGGTGCCCATCCCCATCTCGTTGGCCGCTGCTTGAACAAGCGCCGTCCCATCGGATGCAACGCGGACGCGAGCCGTCGCGGGGAAGCGGTAGACGGGATAGTACGCAGTCGCCACGCCCTGCCCGATGAGCCATGTGCCGTCCCGTTGCGAGCGCGGCTGGGGATTGCGCCGGTTCCACCCGAACCGCTCAGCCCCGCGTTTGTAGGCATCGACCAGGTTGCGGCCCGAGAATTCCTTCTTCGTGGTGGGGTCTTTGCCCGGTTCGTTGATCCTGCGCAGCTCGATCGGGTCGATCTTCAGCTCGTACGCGAGCTCGTCGATCGCCGACTCCAACGCAAACGTGGCCAACGTTTCGCCCGGCGCGCGCATCCAGGTATTGGCGACCGTGTCGAGGTTGACCACTCTTTGGCCGATAGCCATGTTCTCCGCCGCCCACAGGTGGCGCGCAGTCAGCGAGAACTGCTCGGGGTAGCGGGCGTGCGTCGTGGTTGCGGTCGTGCCGGTGTGGATGAGCGCGGTGAATCTTCCGTCCTCGTTCGCTCCCAGCGCGACGCGCTGTTCGGAGAGGGTGCGGCCGCCGACGACGCGGAACACGTCTTCGCGCGTGAGGACGAGCTTCACGGGGCGACCGACGACTTTCGCCGCCGCCGCGCACAGCGGCGTGTGGTTCCAAAGTATAAATTTGCCGCCGAACGCACCGCCGACGAACGGCCCGATGACCCGAACCCTTTCCGGGGCTAGGCCGAACATCGTCGCGAGCAGGTGCTGGTGCCCGTTGATGAACTGGGTCCCTTCGAAGACCGTCAGACCGCCATCGTCATCCCAGGCGGCGATCGTGGCGTGCGGTTCGATGGCGTTGTGGTTGTGTCGCGGCGTCCGGTAGACGTTGTCGACCTTGACCGCCGTCTCCGAAAGCGCCTTCCCGGCGTCGCCGACCCTGAGTTCGGGCGCTTCGCCAAGGACGTCCGGGGGCGGGACGGCGTCGGCCTTCAGCTCGTCGAATGACACGCTCGGCGTCTGCACGTCGTAGTGGACGCGGACGAGCCACGCCGCATGCTCCGCCTGCTCGAGCGTCTCGGCGACGACCACCGCCACCGGCTCCCCATCCCAATGGACTTCAGCATCCTGCATCACTGGCAGATCGCTTGCCGCCATGCCTCTCTCCGCGCGCTGTAAGTCCATGAGGTACGGCCGTTCCAGCCGGGCGTTGTTCTCGTGCGTGACAACGGCGATCACTCCCGGCGCGCGCTCGGCCTCGGAAACATCGATCGCGGTGATCCTTCCCTTCGCGATCGTGCTGCAGACGAGCCGCGCGTAGGCAAGGTCGTCAAGCTGGTACTCGGCCGCGAAACGGGCCTCGCCTTTGACCTTCGCGGCCCCGTCGACGCGGCTGAGCAGCTGACCGACGTAATGGCGTCCCTCGTCGTCGCGGGCCGGCACGAACCGCGCCACGGTGTCCACCTTCTCGATGATGCTCATCGCGCACCTCCCCGCTCGACCAGCTGGCCCAGCACGCTGACGATCGTTCGTCTCGCCAGCTCGATCTTGAAGCTGTTGTCCCTGTACCCCCTGGCGTTGGCGAGCTCGGCCTCCGCTGCGCGCCGGAACGTCTCGGGCCTCGCTGCTGCGCCCGTCAGCACCCGCTCCGCTTCGCGCGCGCGCCAAGGCTTGTGCGCGACGCCGCCCAGCGCGAGCCGGACGTTCTTGACCGCCCCGTCTTCGACCTCGAGCGCCGCGGCCACGCTCACCATTGCGAACGCATAGCTCGCCCGGTCACGGACCTTCCGGTACAGC
>DASQUK010000010.1:0-53294 GCA_035641315.1 Acidimicrobiales bacterium
TGCCACCGCAGACGCTCGACCAAGCCCGGGGCGAGAGCACGCGGGTGGCATCGGGCGGTCGTTGCTTGAGTCCCTTGTCTTCGACAACCGTTCCATTGGACGTGAACCGTGTCCCCGCGGAGGTGGAAGCGCCGTGGAGCACTGCAAGCCCCAGCCGTCGCTGGGAAACTCGAAGTCCGTGGGCTGAAGGCCGATGGCCTCTGACGGTCGCATGCGAGCGATCCCGACGCTGGCGAACAGGGCGGCGTAGCGAGCGCCGTCGGTCTTCAAGCCTGCGACGCCTGGGACGTCCCATGCCTGACGAAGGATGGGGGTCGGGGACGTCCCACGGCGCCCCCGGCAGCACCCTGGGACATCCCAGGCGTCAAGCTGCCAACGACGCCGGAAATTTGACCCGGCCCCCTTCGCCGTGGAACCGCGTCCTGCCGCCACGCTGCCGCCAGACAACCCGCGAAATCGGCTCCACCACACACCAGGCGGTGCCCTGTCGGAGAGGGAGGACCTCATCGCAGGGGTGCAGGCCCGTGTCGACCGCAGCGATGTGGCCGCGACTGACTGATGCGACTGAGTTGGAAGATGTGGGCTCCAGGTCGATGTTCAAGGCGAGCACGGTTTGGCCCCCGTGAATCCGACGACGTGGTTGTAGCGACGGCTCGCGCCGATCGCGACAAAGGAGGGTCAGGCGCCAACGAACGTCCGGTGACGCCGACCTGGCGGCTGCGGGGGAGCCATCCCTTGTGGGTGATCTTGCGGGTGGCGGCTAACGGTGCGTCGCCGAGGGCGGCGTCCAGGCGGGCCAGGGGCCACGGTTCTCGTAGGTCCCGGCCGCGTCTGGTTGACGTGGTCACCGGCGTACGCGTCGAAGTGGCTGGCTTTGCCCTTCCAGAAGCAACGTGTGGTGGTGTCGCTGGGCGTGTGCGCCTCCCAGTTGACGCTGCCGGGCGGGAAGTAGGTTCCCCCCACCTTGGTGTGGTCGCTGTCAGCGAGCTCGTTGCCGTTCCATGTGGCCTTCACGGCATGCCCTCCTTCTACGCGATCCAGCTGTAGACCAGCGCGGCGACGGGTCCCATCACCAGCCCGGCGGGTGCCATCGCACCCCAGTTCTTGCCCAGCACACCGGGTGCGGCGATCGACCTGACCCAGCTAGTCGGTCCCGGCAGCCGTGCCGGCGGAGCTGCGGACGCTGGCGCCGGCCAGTTCGTTCGATCATGCGGGGGTGCGCCATTGGCATCATCGGCATGAGCATGAGCCCGACGACCAGACCTTGGATTACGCCGATGCGCGCCCAACCCACCACGCGTCGTTGTCCAAGGCCGTGAACTGGCACCGTAGGCCAGGCCCAACACCGCCGTGCCCATCACCAGGTAGTGCAGCATCGTGCCCGGCGCCCTCGCTTGCCTGCGCTCACCGCTCATCACCGAGCCGACCACCAACGGCGTGGGCGGTGCATGGCGGTCAGGCCGGCATCGGTCACCATGGTCATCAGGGCGGACATCACCACTGTGCCGACGAGACCCCCGCGAGCGCACCCACCACGTCAAACTCGACCATCTCCTTCTCACCGGTGCCCCATCAGAAGACCATCGCCCCTGGACCGCTCGGAACGGTTTACGACGGGAACCCGGTCAGAGGAGCAGCCGATTCCGTCAGGGATCAGGGGGCTGGAACGACGCTCTATGCCGCGGCCGGCGCCGGCAGTATCCGCGGGTCTCGGCGCGCAACACCGTCACCGCCGCAAGCCTGGCCATGAGTTCCCCAGGTCGTCCTAGAAGCGCGTGCCTCGCTTGGCCGCCTCCTGTCCCGCCAGCAGTGACCAGCCGAGTGGGCCGCCCGGTCGCTCGGACCAGGGATCCCCGAGGTCGGGGACACCCCTGGGGCCTTATCGACGATCGCGGCCGCACCTCGTGAACCTGTCTGAATCCGTTGGGAATGCCGCGGTCCGGTGACCGGGTTCCCGGGCTGGGGAACTTGCGGCCTGGATCTGTGGCTGCCCGCCTCGAACGGTGCTCCCTCATCCGAACGATGGGGACGGTCGGGCGAGGTGAGGCCGGCATGGTTCCGTGCATCGCGGGTCCATCGAGGTGTTGCGGGTAGTGGCCTGTTGCTGAGAATCGGAGGTCTGAGATGAAGGTTGCACTGGTGGTCCTGGCGGACAACGAGACCCACGAGGGCCTGGGTCGGGTGGTCAACGCCATGGTGGCGGCCCGCGAGCTGCATGAGGGCGGCGACGAGGTCCGGTTGATATTCGACGGCGGTGGCACCGTGTGGCCCGGCGAGCTGGAGGGGCCAGATCACGTGGCGCACGGCTTGTGGGAATCGGTGCACGACGTCGTCGCCGGGGCCTGCAGCTACTGCGCCGACGCCTTCCATGCCACAGACGGCGTCCAGCAGGCGGGCGTGAAGCTCCTGGACGACTACCACCGGCACCCGAGCTTCCGCTCGCTGCTCCACGACGGCTACCAGGTCATCACCTTCTGACACCGAGCGCACCGCGTATCTCGGCGCAGGGGATGCTGCTGGAGCCGGTCGACACCGTCGGGACGCGGGCCACCTTCAAGTTGAATCAGTGCTCCCCGGGTCCAGGTACTTCGCGCTGGACCACTCCATGGCGCCGATGGCCGAGATAACCAGCACCGTGTTCTCTCGGGGCGTGCACAGCGTGGTCAGCGACGCCGGGGGCGGTCGGCCGCACCAACGTGTTCAGGAACGGCTTCGAGGACATCGACGGGTTCCCCGGCGCCCCTGACACCGGCGGTGAGGTCTCACCGTCAACTGCCCGGTCCGAGGCTGGCACCGGCGACCTACCGGCCGCCGAGCTGGGAGGCAGAACCATGGACCGCCTGCCATAGGCTGTCGGCCCGCTTACCGGGATCGTGTTCCTGGCCGCCGCGGGCGGCGAGGACACTCCCAACGCCGGTGCCCCCAGCCAGAGCCAACCCTCCCCGGCGGGTAGCGAGGTCACCGTCGTCGGCCAGAACACCAGCTTCGACACCACCAGCCTCGACGCCACCGTCGCGGAGGAGTTGACCATTACCTCCGACAACCGCGACGACCGCATCCAACACAACCTGCACATCCGGGACATCGCCGCAGGCGACGTCCGCATCGACGTCACCGAGGGCCCCGACACCCAGACCATCACCGTGATTTCGACCATGGCCAGCCAGCGAGGTCGAATACCTCTGCGACGTCCACCGCGACCAGATGACCGGCAACATCACCGTCAACAACTGACCGGCATGGCGTCCTCCACACCCGGGGCAAGGTCGTACGGTTCGACATCGAGAGTTCGACCGGCGGCAACGTCGGCGCCGTCGAGATCAGAATCCTCGCCCCGACTGGCAGCTGACTGGGCGAGTTTGAGGCCCACTCGCAGACAGGGATCCAGGCATGTCCTTTCTTCCATCGTTCCGCCCCGACGCCGTGTTGCTCGATGTCTTCAAGGCGTTCCCGGACACGTCAAGGCCGCTGCTCGACTACCACGAGGCCCTGCTCCGTGGCCCCTCACCATTCACCCCGGCCGAACGCGAACTGATCGCGGCCTACGTCTCGGGGCTTAACGCCTGCCAGTACTGCCACGGCGTCCACACCGAGACCGCCCAGGCGTTCGGTGTCCCCGAAGGTCTGCTGGGCGAGCTCCTCGCCGACCTCGACACCGCGAACATCGAGGAAGGCCTGCGGCCAGTCCTGCGCTACGTCCGCAAGCTGACCCTCACGCCCAGCCGGATCACGGCCGTCGACGCCGAGGACGTCTTCGCCGCCGGGTGGGATGAACGCGCACTGCACGACGCAGTGTCGGTATGCGCGCTGTTCAACTTGATGAACCGGCTGGTCGATGGACTCGGGATCCACGCCGACCAGGCGTACTACGGCACTGCGGCCGGTCGGCTCAGCGGCCCGGCCGGCTACGCCGGGGTAAGGACTCTCTTGGACGGAACGCCCCCACCCAGCGGAGAGGCCCCAGGGGATCGGTAGTGCACCTCCCGGCCTCAACCGCGGGCCGCAGCGGGGGACGCCGCGGCACGAAGCCGGCGATGGAGAACGTTGACGCAGGCTGCCCGAGCCCGACGCACTGGGCTGTCAGCACCGGGCTGCAATCAACGTCGGCCGGGCCGCGTCCCTTCCCACCGACACGACCGTCGCGTTGTGGCGCCTCCAGGAAGGGCACCTCGCATGGCGATCACCCCACCATGTTCCGAGCCGACCTCGGCAAGAGCTGCCGGCATCGCCTTTGCGGTCATTGCGATGTCGCTCAGGCTTGTGGCGAGGCCCGCGGTGGCGCACCCGCCGGAGCACCACCGAGCGGATCAGCGTGACCAGCCAGGAGCAACCCGGCCAACAACCCAGTCGCGCCCTCGGCGCCGCCGACCGCGATCCGCTCACGTGCCGACCCGATGACCGAGTCTCGCTTCCAGATGTGGTTGGAGATCAACCAGTTGTGCACGCGAAAGCTCAGCGCCGCGGGCGGCCAACATCGCGGCCAGCAAGGAGCGCAGCCTCCTGGTCACCAACGGCGACGGGATCGTGGACCACGAGCCGCTCGCCCCCCTCGTTGGAGCGGATGGCCCGCCGTGGTGTCGACGAGATCGTCGTGACCAGACCGCAACGCGAGTTGCTCGGCAGACTCCACCCGGCCGAGGACACGCGGTGATCGGCGGGAGGGGTCGATTGTCCGAGTGGGGCCTCCCTGGTGTCTACGGCGCCCGGGTGATCGTGATGCGGGCGGCGGGTTCGGGCCAGTCGTAGACGGCGGGGTCGAGGTCGCCGACGCCGGTGATGCCGTCGTGGGCCCGGATCAGGGCGCCTTCGGGGTCGCGCACGAACGGGTTGTTGCAGCACGGTCCCGGGATGAACGCGGCCAGCTCGTTGTTGCGTTCGCTGCCGGCGTCGTAGGCGATGGTCTCGACGGCGGCGCCGTTGCCGTGGACCCGCAGCGAGTCGAGGCCGGTGAAGGCGTCGTTGGTGTTGACCAGCATGGTGAGCAGACTCAGCCGCTCGAAGCGGCCCCGGGTCTGGACCTCGAAGCTGCGGGAGTCACCCGGGGGGATGGGTCCGCCGGGCACGGTGAACACGGTGTTGACGCCGGGGACGTCGGGCAGGGCGTCCTCTAGCGGGGCGTTGTTGGCGTCCTCGGCGATGGCGGCGACGCCGTGGCTGGCGATGGTGGCCACGCTCCAGACATCGGCGCGCTGCGAGTGGACCACCACTAGTGGCGGCGACAGGGGCTGGGATCCGGCTGGTGTGAGGTTCTCGACGGTCACGAGCCACGCTCGCGCCCCGCCGTCCCGGGCGGCGGCGCCGACAGGTGCCGCGATCACTCCGGCGAGAACGAGAACGGTCAGTCCGAACAGGAAGCGCTTCATTGCCCTCCTCCAGCGTGTCGGTGAGGCCACGGCCACTCGTCCGTGACTGGGCGAGCGTGCGCCCGACCGGTCGACCCGTCCAGGGCGGGCCCAGGAGTTCACCGGTTTCTAAGGACTCACAGGAACCCGGCGTTGGCGACGTGCTGGGCAGCCATGGCGTCGGCGGGGAGCAGGAGGCGTGGAGCGGGTGCCCAAAGCGTCTAGCGCCGGGAAGGTTCGACCGCGGTCAGCGGGTTTCCCAACCATGAACGCATCGGGACAAGCGCGCCGCTGGGGGTGGCGCGGGCTGGGGCTGGCGCTGGCGCTGTCGTTGATCGCCGTCGCCTGCGGCGGTGATGACGGTGGCAGCGCCGCCGGCCGGCCGTCGAGCCGCGAGTCCGAGGGTGTGGCCGAGGGGGGCGGTGATCTGCCGTCGAGCGAGGTCGAGATGGCCGACGGGACGACGGTGGCGCTCACCGACGCCCTCGACGGCAGGCCCCTCGTCGTGAACTTCTTCGCCTCTTGGTGCGCGCCGTGCCGGGCGGAGATGCCGGACTTCGCGGCGGTGCACGGCGACGTCGGTGACCGTGTGGGCTTTCTCGGGCTCGCCTTGCAGGACACCAAGGACGCCGCCGCCGAGCTGGTCGAGCTGACCGGGGTCACCTATCCGTGGGGCCTCGACCCGACCGGGGAGATCTTTGCCGCGCTGCGCGGGTTCGCCATGCCCACGACCGTCTACGTGGCGGCTGACGGCGAGATCGCTGGCGCCGACAGTGGTGCCATCGACGAGTCACAGCTGCGCGACCGCCTGACCGACCTTCTCGGCGTGCCGGCGTGACGATTCTGCGGCGGCGCCGCCCGGGGCTCGGTGCGGGCAGTGGGTGAGGTTCCCGTCGCCTTTGCGTTCGCGGCCGGGCTGGTCGCCACCGTCAACCCGTGCGGCTTCGCGATGCTGCCCGCCTACCTGTCCTACTTCGTGGGTGTCGACGACGACCGGGTCGGTGGGCGGGGCACGAGCGTCGCCCGGGGGTTGGCGGTCGGCGCCGTCGTGTCGGCCGGCTTCCTGGTGGTGTTCGGCGTGAGCGGTGCGCTGGTCAACGCCGGGTTCCGTTCGATCATCGACTACGTGCCCTGGGCCGCCCTGGTGATCGGTGTGGCGCTCACCGTGCTCGGCGTGGCCATGCTGGTCTTCGGGGTCCAGCTCACCGTGGCGTTGCCGCACCTCGAGCGGGGCGGGTCGAGCCGGCGCTACCGGTCGATGTTCCTGTTCGGGGTCTCCTACGCGGTGGCGTCGCTGTCGTGCGCGCTGCCGGTCTTCCTCGCCGTCACCGGGGCCGCGAGCGCGACGCCGACCTTCCTGTCCGGAGTGCTGACCTACGTGGTCTACGGCCTGGGCATGTCGATGCTGCTGATGGTGCTCACGATCGCCCTGTCGGTCGCCAAGGGGGCCGTTGTGCGGCGCCTGCGGCGTCTGCTCCCGCACGTCGGGCGGCTGTCCGGGGCGATCCTGGTCCTGTCGGGTGCCTACATCACCGTCTACTGGGCCACGAACCTGCGCGACCCGCTCGCCGCCCGGGGTGCGAGCTTCCGGACGGTCGAGCGGTTCCAGACCTGGCTCACCGACCAGCTCGGCAGCCGCCCCGAGCTGTGGGCGACGGTGTTCGGCCTGGCGCTCGCCGCCGCGATCGCCTATGTCGTGTGGTCCCGCCGGGCTGGCCGGGTGGTAGCCAGGCGGAATGAACGCGGCGCGGCGGCCGAATCCGTCGGCCGATGAAAGGAGCGCCATGCCCAGCCCCCTCACGACGCCGAAGCGTGTCGATCGCGACGAGGTGTTCCTCGAGTACACGAAGAGCATCTGTCCGATCTGCAAGGTCGTGGTCGACGCGGAGATCAACGTCCGCGACAACAAGGTCTACCTGCGCAAGCGCTGCCGCCAGCACGGGAGCTTCGAGGCGTTGATCTACGGCGACGCCGAGATGTACGCGGCGTCGCTGCGGTTCAACAAGCCCGGAACGCTGCCGTTGCGAACCCAGACCGAGGTCCACGACGGCTGTCCCCTGGACTGCGGGTTGTGCCCGGACCACAAGCAGCATGCGTGCGTCGGACTGATCGAGGTCAACACGGCCTGCAACCTCGACTGCCCGGTGTGCTTCGCCGACTCCGGCCACCACCCCGACGGCTTCTCGTTGACCCGCGAGCAGGTCGAGGCCGGGCTGGACGCGTTCGTCGCGGCCGAGGGCGAGCCCGAGGTGGTCATGTTCTCCGGTGGGGAGCCGTCGATCCACCCGCAGATCCTCGAGTTCTGCGCGCTGGCCCGTGACAAGGGCATCCGCAACGTCGTGCTCAACACCAACGGCATCCGCCTGGCCCACGACCGCAAGTTCGGGCCCGCCCTCGCCGAGCTGGGCGTGCGGATCTACCTGCAGTTCGACGGGCTCGAGCGCTCGACGCACCTGGCGATGCGGGGCCGGGACCTGCGCACCGCGAAGGCCAAGGCGCTGGAACGGTGCGCCGAGGCCGGCCTGGCGGCGCTGTTGGTCGCCGCGGTGGAGGCGGGCGTCAACGACCACGAGCTCGGCGCGATCGTCCGCCACGGCATCGAGCACCCCGCCGTGCGGGGGGTGGTGTTCCAGCCGGTCACGCATGCCGGCCGGCACGTCACCTTCGACCCCCGGCAGCGGCTCACCAACCCCGACGTCATCCACGGTCTGGTCGACCAGTGCCCGGACTGGTTCCGGACGTCGGACTTCTTCCCGGTGCCGTGCTGCTTCCCAACCTGCCGCTCGATCACCTACCTGCTCGCCGACGGCGAGGACGTGCTGCCCATCCCCCGGCTGCTGCCGATGGAGAACCACCTCGACTACATCAGCAACCGGGCGCTGCCCGACCCGTCGGTCCGCAGCGCCCTGGAAGTGCTGTGGAGCGCCTCGGCGATCCCCGGCTCCGACGCCATGATCGAGCGGCTGACCACCGCGCTGGCGTCGCTGGGCCTGCCCGACGAGCTGGACCAGATCACCCGCGTGGCCATGGAGACGTGCGTGAGCTGCGGGATCGACTTCCCCGACGCCCTCACCGACCTGGCGGCGAAGGCGTTCATGATCGTGATCCAGGACTTCCAGGACCCCTACACCCTCAACGTGCGCCAGCTCATGAAGTGCTGCGTCGAGGAGATCACCCCCGACGGGCGCCTCATCCCCTTCTGCGCCTACAACTCCGTCGGCTACCGGGAACAGGTCCGCGAGCAGCTCTCGGGCACACCGGTCCCCGGCGTCGTCCCCAACGCCGCCGAGCTCGCCGATCTGCTCCAGCCGACCCGCCACGGGTCACGCACCGTCGCCAGTCCCACCGCTGGGGTACCGGCCGGTGCGGTGCAGGTCAACCTCGGGCGGGGCCTGCGGTGACCGCCCTGCCGTCGGCAGCGTCGATCGCCGAGCTCGTCGGCGCCTTCCAGGCCGGCTCGACCGGCGACCCGGATGCGGTGAAGTCGTGCTGCGCCGCGGTCTACGGCGTCGACCTGGTCGCGCTGTTCCTCGGCGAGAGCTATCACCCGGGCGGCGCCGAGCTCAGCCGGCGCCTGGCGGACGCGCTCTCGCTGCACGCGGGCGAGCGGGTCCTGGACGTCGCCGCCGGCATCGGCACCACCGCGCTGCTCCTCGCCGCCGAACGACACGTCGACGTCTTCGGCGTCGATCTCGGGGCCAGCCAGGTGGCGCGGGCGCGGGACCGCGCCGACGCCGCGGGCCTCGGTGTCCGTGCCCGGTTCGAGGTCGGCGACGCGGAACGCCTCCCGGTCGACGACGGGGCGTTCGACGCGGTGGTCTGCGAGTGCGCCTTTTGCACCTTCCCCGACAAGGCGACCGCGGCGGCCGAGCTCGCCCGGGTGCTCGGCCCGGGTGGCCGCGTTGGCATCACCGACGTGTGGCTGGACCCCGATCGGCTCGACCCGGAGCTGGCGGGCCTCGCCGGGCGTGTCGCCTGCCTCGCGGACGCCCGGCCCATCGACGAGACCCGGGCCACGCTGGAGGCGGCCGGCCTGCGCGTCGAGCATGTCGAACGTCACGACCAGGCGTTGCTGGCGACGATCGAGCAGGTGGAGACCCGTCTGCGGGCCCTGCGCCTCCTGGACCTCCCGATCCTGCGGGCCTTCGACCTGCGACGCGGGATCGAGCTGACCCGACGCGTCGCCGACGTGGTCACCCGAGGCGACGCGGGCTACATGCTCCTCGTCGCCACGAGACGGTGACCGGCGTCGTCCTGGCGTTCACGCTGCTGTTGGCCGCCGCCAACGGCAGCAACGACGACCCCAAGGGCGTCGCGACCCTGGGTGGCGCCGGTGTGACCGGCTACCGCAACGCGCTCGCATGGGGGGTGATCACCGCCCTGGCCGGCTCCGTGGTCTCGGTGCACCTCGCGGCCGGGCTGACGAAGCTGTTCTCGACCGGCATCGTCACCGCCCAGCCGACGCCCGCGTTCGCCCTCTCCGTGCTGGTTGGCGCCACGGCGTGGGTCGCCTTAGCCACCGTCACCCGGCTGCCCGTCTCGACCACCCACGCCTTGATCGGCAGCCTCGTCGGCGCCGGGCTCGTGCTCGGTCCCGCCACCATCGCCTGGGCATCGCTGGCGACCCGGGTCGTCGTCCCACTCGCGCTCAGCATCGTGGTCGCCTACGCCGCTTCCGGCGCCCTCAAGCTCCTCCCCGGACGGGTCCCGGAATGCGTGTGCGTCGGGGTCGCCCCCCCGATCCCGCAGTCGGCGTCAGGTGGAGCGCTGGCGGCGACGGCGGCGCCGATCGCCGTCATCCGCACCGGGACCGTGGATGGCTGCCGGGCGCACAGCCCGGCAGGCCACGGCCCCGCCCTGACCGTGAACCGCCTGCACTGGCTCACCGCCGGCGCCGCGAGCTTCGCCCGCGGTCTCAACGACACCCCGAAGATCGTCGCGGTCGCCGCCTTCGTCCTCGTCCCCGCCGGGATCACAACGACACACCTCGCCGTCGCCGTCGCCGGCGCCATGGCCGGCGGTGGGATCATCGGGGGCCTGCGGGTCGCCCGCCGCCTGGGCGACGACGTCGTCGCCATGGGCCACATCGACGGCGCGAAGGCGAACCTCGCGTCGGCTGCGCTTGTCGGGCTCGGCGCCACCCGGGGCTGGCCCCTGTCGCTCACCCACGTCTCGACCGGCGCCATCGCCGGCACCGCAGGCGCCCAGCCGTCCCGCCTCAACCGCCGCACGCTCCGAAACTTCGCCCTCGCGTGGACGGTCACGCCGTTGGTAGCCGGCGCGGTGGCTGCCTCGGCGTTCCTGCTCGTGCGATGAGTTGTGAGGCGGTCGAGCGGGCATGGGGTGTGGTGCCGGACGGGCTTCATGGGACATTGCCGACGGGGAGGAGGGCCCACTCATGACGACGGGGACCGGACAGCAGCAGCCTGATCTACGCGCCCTAGTCGGGCCGATGATCGAAAGGCTGCGGTCGGACGGCGTCACGCCCGGGATCGAGGTCGGTGACCGGGCGCCGTCGTTCGCCCTCTCCGACGCGTACGGCGGCAAGGTCGCCCTCGATGACCGGCTCGCGGTGGGTCCGGTCGTCCTGTCGTTCTACCGAGGCGCATGGTGCCCGATCTGCAACACCGAGCTGACCGGCCTCCAGGAGGCGCTGGGGCGGATCAAGGAGCTTGGCGCGTCGCTCCTCGCCGTGAGCCCCCAGGCACCCGATGCCTCCCCAGACGCTCGTGCAGCGCCTGGGCCTCGGCTACGACGTGCTGAGCGACCTCGACCGGGCCGTCATCCGCGCCTACCGGCTCCAATTCGAGCTCCCCCCGAAGCTGCGGGCCGCCTACCGCGAGATGGGCATGGCGCTCGACGAGCACAACGCCGACCGATCGTGGAACCTGCCGGTGCCCGCCACCCGTCCACCACGATGTCGTGGGCGCTCGCCTGACCCTTCAACGGGCACACCGACTCGTGGTCGCTGGGGGCGAAGTACGCGCGGTCGAGGGCGTCGGGTGGGAAGTAGTGGTTGCCCTCCACCACGACGGTGTCGTCGCTCTCGGCCAGTACGACGCCGTTCCATGTCGCTCGAACCATCGGCTCTCCGATCTCGCGGTCGCGGGGGAAACCCACTGGCGGGCGCGTGTGTTCCGTGCTTAGCGGTTCGTGGTGGCGACCAGGCGCCACAGCGGGATCCCGATGCTCGAACCGGTCCACCGCCGGGTGATGCGCTGCGCGGCGCACAACCGGCGAGGCTCAACTCCGGGTAGGTAAAGCGACCTGACCCACAGTTGGGCGTCGCCGGGCTCGGTGACCGGGTAGGCGAAGCGGCGCTGGTCCGCACTCACCATGGTGAGCCCGGCAGGAGCGAGCAGCGGCCGTGGGTCAGCCAGCAGATCGGGGTGCCGGAACGGGAGCCGCCGCAGCCGGAGCGCGGCCAGCAGCCGCACGTAACGCATCCGGTCACGGAACGTCAGCGGCGCCGTCGCCGGGACCAGCGCGGCGAAACGGCCCCCGTCCCGCAGCAGACAAGCCATCTCGGCCACCGCCGCGCCGGGATCGTCGAGAAGCATGAGCGCCATCGAGCAGACCGACGCGTCGGCGACGACCACCCGGCCGGGCGCCACCGGCGCGGCCCGGCCCAGTTCCGCGGGACTGCGATCCAGGCCGACCCAGCGCGATGTCCGACGGGCGAGCGGTCCGCTGCCGCACGCGACGTCGACGATCAGCCCGTCGCGCGGCAGCGCCTGGGCCAACCAGTCGTAGGGGTCGTTGCCGTCGTCCGCCGAAGCATCAGCGAGGACATCCTCGGTGACCCCGGGCCGCTCGTCGTGGAACCTGGCCAGGTAGTCGCCCCACCCGTCGCCGCTCGCCCTGGCCACGGCAGTACCGGGCTCGTCCAAGCCGTCACACACTCGCCAGCATGGCAGGCACGAGGGATGCCGCCGGCGATCGCCGGGACCACTCACCATTGAGCTAGGACCGTGAGGCAGGTAGGCAACGGGCACGCCTGCCGCGCAGAGACCACGAGCCGTGGCCGTCGACGTCGTGGAGACGCTCGTGTCCCTGGACGCCGTAGTGGTTGCACTCGAGGACCATGGTGCCGGGCCCGACGCCGGGGAGCGGCTGTTCTCCCGCCTGTTGCGTGACGGGTTCGCGCTGGCGGCCAGCGGCGCCTACCGACCGTTCCACGAGGTGGCGGACAGCGCCCTGGCCGCCGTGGCACCGACCCTCGCCGCCTCCCACCGCGAGGCGGTGCTGGCGACCTTCTCCCGGCTGGACGCCCACCCCGACGCCCGTCCCGCGCTCGAGCACCTGCGCGGGGCCGGCCTGGCCGTGGCCGCCCTCACCAACGGCGCTGCCGCCACCACGACGGCGCTGCTGGAGCGGACAGGCCTGGACGCGCTGGTCGCCCCGGGTGATCAGCATCGACGAGGTGCAGGCCTGGAAACCGGCCCCGGCACCGTACCTGCACGCGGCAGAGGTCCTGGGCGTCGAACCGCCGCGCCTGGCCCTGGTGGCGGTTCACAGTTGGGATATCCATGGCGCCCACCGCGCCGGCCTGGTCACCGGATGGGCGTCCCGCCGTGAGGGCGTGTTCCCGGCGACGTTCGACCCGCCCGATGTGACCGGTGCCGACCTGGTCGAGGTCGCCGACAGGCTCCTCGACCTGCCAGACAACACCTCGTGACGCTCGACCCGCTGTGCCGGCCATCCGGTCAGGCGACCGGCCACGTGGTCAGGGGACGATGCGCGTCTCGGGCAGGAACGAGCCCCACGCGAACCAGAACGTGTCCACGTGCACCACCGGCTCCAAGGTCTTCCCCGTGAGGGGGCCTTCGATCGCCTGGCCGAGGACGTTCCAGCGGCTGTCGGTCTGGTCGTCGACGAAGCCGTCATCGGTGCGCGCGAACGACAGCGTCTGGCCGTCGACCACGGGCACGAACACGCCCGATGCCCCGACGTCCTTGCCCGACGCGACCGACGCGCTATCGAGGGCGGAGGCGGTCCCGGGCTCGAGCCACACCACCAGCTCGGTGCCGCCGACGTCGGCCTCGAGCACACCGCGGTCCGTCAGCTCGTCCAGACGGACGGCCACGGCGTCGCCGTCCCGTTCGATGCCGATGACCCGTTCCTTGGCGGCGAGCCGGTCGTCGACCTCGCCGTCGAACAGGAAGGCTGGGGAGTCGATGTCGTCGTAGCCGGGGTAGGGGTTGCGGCCATAGTCCCGGTCGTGCCCGGTGTCGCGGCTGAGCACCAGGCCGTCGGGATGCGCCTCGCGCCAATCGGCCCAGGCCACGATGGCGACCGGGTACACGTCCAGCTCCTGGCCGGCGAGGTGGCCGATGATGCCCTGGGCGGTGAAGTGGCTCCACAGCGACTCGGTTTGGCGGTCGTACATGACCAGCGCCGAGTTGTAGAGCATGCCCGAGGTGCCGAAGTCGGGGACCCGGTCGCCGAGGCGGCGGTCGTAGGCGATGGCGGTGTTGCACAGCGGGCAGTAGGTGACCGCCACCGGGACGCCATCCACGGTGTCGTTGACGATCTCGTGCCAGGTCATGATCTGCATGGGGTAGGCGCGGGCGTCGTCGCCGATCTGCAGGGCCATGACCGGTTCGACGTCGTCAAGGAAGTCGACCTGGTCGGGCTCGAGGAACTTGGGCTGGTCGATGGCGGGGATGCCGTCGGGCGGCGGTCCCCCCGACAGCAGGTCAGCCGGGTCGA
This sequence comes from Acidimicrobiales bacterium, assembly GCA_035641315.1. GTDB lineage: Bacteria > Actinomycetota > Acidimicrobiia > Acidimicrobiales > VFJN01 > DASQUK01. The sequence continues at coordinate 14,055 of DASQUK010000010.1, forward strand.
TCAGTGGGTCGGGGAAGCTGTCGTCGTTGGGATCGTCCAGGGCCGAGGGCACGTCCTCCGCGGGACTGGCTGCCACCTGATCGACGGTCGTCCCCGCCGACTCGCTGCGCTCGGTGGACGCCGCACCGGAGGACGCGTCACCGTCGTCGCCGCCGCAGGCCGCCGCTATCAACCCCAGCCCGACGATACCGGCGACCAACCGGACTCTCATGAGCAGACCTCTGACGACAGTGTGCGGGAAGGGAACCCGGCAGGCCACCGGGGGCATTCCCGCAATCCGGCGGGAGGTGGTTCGATCCGTCGCCACGCCCGGCGGCGGTGGGTGAGCCGGGGGCTGGCGACCGTCGAAGCGGCGAACGATCCACGGCGGAGCGCCAGCCCGGCCCGCAACTCGCCCGGGTCCTAGTTGGACGCCCCCGTCCCTCCCAGCGCCCCAGCACCCGCGCTCGCCGCGGCGTCGTCGGTCACTCCTCGATCAGCGGGTGGTCCCTAGATGCGACTCAGGTGAGCTGGGTTGTGACGCGGATCTCCCCGGTCAGGGTCCGGTGCACGGGGCATCGCTGCGCGATGGCGAGCAGCCGAGCCCGCTGCTGGTCGGTGAGCGGGCCCTCGAGGGTCAGCGTCCGATCGATGTGGTCGACGACGCAGGGATGGGCCTCGGGATCGCGGCAGTCGTCGGCATGGACCCGGTTATGGTGGAGCTGAACGCTCACCTGCTCGAGCGGCCAGTCGTGGCGGTCGGCGTACATGCGCAACGTCATCGATGTGCAGGTGCCGAGCGCGGCGAGCAGCAGGTCGTAGGGCGTCGGGCCGAGGTCGTCGCCGATACCGAGTGGTTCATCGGCGATGAGGCGATGCCGCCCGGCCCGGATCGTCTGGTGCAGCGCGCCGGGTCCCGAGTCGGTGACGGTGACGGTGCCCTCGTTCGCTGTTGGGTCGGTGTCGTGGGTGGGCGCGGTGGCCGGGGCTGACAAGTAGCGGCTGGCCCAGCCGGCGAGCAGGGTCGCGACGTAGTCGGCGTCCTCGGCGTGGGTGAGGAGGTGGTCGGCGCCGTCGAGGGACACGAAGCTCTTGGGGTGTCGGGCGGCCTCGAAGATCTGTCGGGCGTTGTCAACGTCGACGATCTCGTCGGCGGGGGAGTGAAACACCAGCAGCGCCCGGCCGAGCCGCGCGAGGGTGTGGGTGAGGTTCTGGGCGTTGGCGTCGTCGAGGAGCTGGCGGCGCACCCGGAAGGTCCGTCCCGCCAGCTCGACGGCGGCCTCGCCGACACGTTCCAGTTCGCCCAGCGTGTGGGGCGGGAACAGGTGGGTGATGTGGCCGGGATCGAATGGCGCGCCGATCGTCGCCACCGCGGTTACCTCGGGGATCGACGGTGCGGCGGCGAGCACGGCCGCGCCCCCGAGGCTGTGGCCGACCAGCAGTGCGGGCGCCCGATACCGGTCACGGAGCATCGCCGCGGCCCGCACGAGATCCTCGACGTTGGAGGAGAACGTGGTGTTGGCGAACTCACCGCCGCTGGAACCGAGACCGGTGAAATCGAAGCGGAGCACCGCGAACCCCTGTTCGACCAGGCCTCGGCTGATGCGTGACGCCGCTGCGATGTCCTTGGAGCAGGTGAAGCAGTGGGCAAACAGCGCGAAGGCGACTGGTTCGCCCTGGGGGAGATCCAACCGGGCGGCCAGCTCATCTCCGGCGGAACCGGGAAACGACACGGATGTGCTGGTTCGGGTCACGACCGTGCCGCCGCGACCTTGGCACCGAGCAGCCGCCGCAGGAACCCGACCCGCTTGCCACCAGCCGCGGGCGGTCCGGATCGTGCGACGCGGACACCGTGCCAGAACGCGACGTGACCGGTGATGCGCTCGGCCGTAGCCGACGGGCGGGGGTAGTACCACGCGGCGTCGCGGTTGGTCGCTCCGGCGGCCACAACCGTGTAGTAGCTGGCCCGACCCTTCCACGGGCACGTCGTCGTCTTGTCGCTCTCCTCGAAGTGCTCCCAGCGAACCGAGTCGGGCGGGAAGTAGTGCCTTCCCTCCACGACCACGGTCTCGTCGCTCTCTGCGAGCACAATCCCATTCCAGACTGCCCTCATCGTCATCGCTCCCTTCCAGCCGGCGCTTGCGCCCGGTCTGTTCGACCTGCCGGGCAGGCCCACAGACGATCCTCGTGGTCGTCGGACCGCCCGGTTGGGGTGGCCTGCCCGGATGCCAAAGGAACACCCGGCGGGCGGGCCGGCGTCCGGGACTGTGCCAACGCCGACAATCTCATGGCGGCGCGGCCGAGGCCGTCGCCTACCTGCTCCGGGGGATAGCCATGCTCCGGCGGGGGTGAGCCGGGGACTCCTCGGCGATCCAACTGAATCCGAGCCCGCAGGCCCTAACGTTCGATCCGCATGGACGCCGAGTAGCCCGCCCAACCGCACCTCCCCGGCGCTCAATACCTCAGCGCCGAGTACGTGATCGACGAGCTCGGCGCCCAGGGAGCACACCGCCTCCGCACCCTCACCACCCAAGGTCCTGGTGCTGGGGATCCTCGCCGGAGCTTTCATCACCACCGGAGCGCTGTTCTCCACGTTGCTCGCAACTGGAACCGACAACCCCGGAGTCGAACGCCTCCTTGAGGGCCTCGGCTTCTCCGCTGGCTTCTTTTTCGTCATCCTCGCCGGTGCCGCGCTGTTCACCGAGGCCAACGTGGTCATGCCGGCCACGGCACTGCGCAATGAGCCCGGTGTCACTGCAGCGAGAATCGCCCGGTTCTGGGGACTCGCTCTGGTCGGGAACTTCATTGGAGCCCTAGTCGTCGGCTACGCCCTTCATCTCGCCCAGCACTACCCGGCTGACGTCAATGCCCTCCTCGATGAGATCGTCGCCAGGAAGCTGTCCTACCGCGAGATCGGCGTGCCGGGCGCCTGGTTCCAGGTGGTGCTGTCCGGGGTGCTCGCGAACTGGCTCGTCGGGATGGCCGCCTTCTTCGCCGCCATGGGCCGAACCATCATCGGCAAGTACATCCCGGTGTTCCTGGTCACCGCCTTCGTTGCCGCCAACTTCCAGCACAGCCCGGCCAACCTCGGCTTCTTTTCCATCGTTGAGGCCGCCGGGCGGGGGCCGGGCTGGGACGTTGCGCTCGGCTGGAACGTGGTGCCCGCCGGGATCGGGAACATGATCGGCGGGACGCTGCTCGTCGTGCTGCCGTTCTGCTACGAGACCCGCCCCCGTTCGGGCTCGCCACCAGACGACAAGTAAATCGTGGGTGCCGCGCTCCGGGACGTATCCACCACGCCGCGACCAACGGCAGGCCCGCCACGGCACGACTCCGCGGGAGCGCGTGTCGCAGCGCTCACGGGGTGGCGACGGGTGCGACCTGTTCGATGATGGCGTCGAGCTGCCGGCGCGGCAACGCGCCGGCAACCCGTCGGAGCTCGCTGCCGTCCGTGCCGAACACGACCAGCGTGGGGATGCTCTGGATCTGGAGCAGGCCAGCCGTTTCGGGGCTGGCGTCGACGTTGCATTTCCCGAAGCGCACCCGGCCGCCGTAGTCGAGCGCGGCCGCCTCGAAGATGGGCGCGAACGCCCGGCACGGGCCGCACCACGGGGCCCAGAAGTCGACGACGGTCACCCAATCCGCGGTCTGCTCGAGGAAGTTGCCGTCGTCGATGACGACGACCGGCGACGGGGCTGTGGTGACGGCGGGGTCGGCAACGGGTGCGGTCCGTGCGCTCTTACGACGGGTGCGGCGAAACATGGATTCCTCCTCGATCATCAGAACAGGAACCCGGCGCCCGGCCTGCTGCATTCCGGTCAGAGTTCGACGCCGGGTCAGTGCCGATGGGGTTCGAGCAGTGCCGCCTGGCCGGTGACGGGACGACGCGACGACAGCCACCGGCAGGCCGCTTCATGGGACCGGTCGATGAGCTGCGCCGACTGGGAGAAGTCCGCCGGTGAGACGTGGACCGGGCACAGCGGCGGGATGACACGCAGGTCGACCCGGCTCTCGAAGCGGGCCACATCGATCGCCAGACGCTGGTTGACCGTGAGCGTCAGCCCGTGCAGCGCCATCGCCAGTGCACTCTTGGGGGACTCCGGTAACGCGCATGAGTAACCCGTGGGCAGCACCCAGATCACGTCGGCGCCGAGGGCGACCGCGTGCCATAGCGGCGTGTTGTTCACGACCCCGCCGTCGATGAGATCTCGGCCGTCGATCGTCACCGGCGGGAACACGGCCGGGATGGCGGCACTGGCGGCGATCGCATCGACCGCGTCGCCCGCGGACAGCAGGACGTCCTGGCCGGAGAGCACGTCGGTGGCGACAACATGGAGCGGGATCGGCGCGTCTTCCAGCCGGGAGAACCCGAGGCTGTCTTCGAGCAGGCGTCGAAGCCCACTGTCGGGTACCAGTTGAGGCGCCTGCCGAGAAACCCCGCCAGCCCGGTGAGCGGGCGCGTGGGGAACACGTCAGCGTGCGAGAGCGACCGCCACAGGTCGGCCAGCGCCGTGATCCCAGCAAGGTCGGGCGGAGACGCGATCCAGCCGCCGTTGACGGCGCCGACCGACGTGCCGACGATCAGCTCCGGTGCGATGCCGGCCTCGGCCAGACCGAGGAGCATGCCGACCTGGATCGAACCGAGACTCGCTCCGCCTGAGAGCACGAATGCCGCCGTCATCGCTCTCATCCAACCCACCGCCGCCGCCACGCATCTCGCGACTGTCGGCGCTGGGACAGCCCGGCGTCCACTGCCGCAGCTACACCACCGGTGACAAACCAGGCGCGTCTGCCGCGCCCGCGAGCGCCGCCAGGCCGGGGGGGTCGAGGATCTCGACCTGCCGGTAGCGCAACTTGATGAGCTGGCGGGCTTCGAGGTCCTTGAGGACCCGGTTGACGCTGGTGCGTCGGCCCCCGACGAGCGCGGCGAGGACGTGCTGGCTCAGCTGGATTCGGCCCTGCTCGGGTTCACGGACCAGCAACGATGCCAGTTGGGCCTGTAGGCCTCCGGCCAGGAGGTCGACGAGGCGGGCCTGGATCTTGGCCATCCGGAGCGCGATGGACACCATCCACCGGTGCGCCAGGCGGGGCCGCTGCTCGAGGATACGCCAAAGCGTGACGGAGTCGATCGACAGCACGACACTGTCCTCGATCGTCCGGGCATCGAAGGGGAGCGGCATCCGGGCGATGAGCGGGATGTCGCCGAACACGTCCCCGGGATGCAGGAGCTGCAGCGTCACGCGGCGGCCATGCAGCTCCCGGGTCAGCTCGATCGCGCCTCGCCGCACGATGTATACGCGGCCCGGCAGGTCCCCCCATGCGGAACACGGTCGTACCCCCGGCATGGCGGCTTTCGCCGAGCTCACTCGCCAGGGCGTCGATGTCACCGGGCCCGAGCGGGGCCAGCTCTCCGCGGCCCAGGCAGCGGGCGATCCATGCGGCGTGGCGGATGGGAAGGTCGTCCATGACCAGGGAACCCGGTGTTGACGCCGAAAACGTCCCCCTCGCGACACTTGTCCCGAGACTCCGATCCCACAACGTCGTGGGAACGGCTGCGTGCCTTGGTGCAACGGTGTGGGTGCACCGGACGTTGGCCGGCGAGATCCGCGTTAGCACACCGCTCGCCTGCTTCGGGGCTCAGCCCACCGCCAGCGGCGCCCGGCCCCGTGTCGTTTCAGACCGTGTGAGCGCCGGTCCTCTGCTCGGCCTGGTGGATCGCCCAAGCTGCGTTGACGAGGCCGATGTGAGTAAAGGCTTGGGGGAAGTTGCCGAGCAGCCGGGGGCTGTGCGGGGCGATCTCCTCGGCGAGCAGGCCGACGTCGTTGGCGCAGGCGGCGAGCCGCTCGAACAGGTCGCGTGCTCGCTGTGTGTCGCCGAGCAGTGCCCAGCAATGCGCGAGCCAGAAGGTGCAGATCGCGAAGGTGCCTTCCTCGCCCTGGAGGCCGTCATTCGTGAGGTAGCGGTACACGAACCCGCGCTCGTCGGTGAGTTGGTCGGCGACCGCGTCGATGGTGGCCCGCATCTTCGGGTCGTCGGCGGGCAGGAAGCCGACGATGGCCATCATCAGCGCCGAGGCGTCGAGCGCGTCGCTGTCGAACGCCTGGGCGAAGGCCCCGATCATCGGGCTGGTGCTCGCCTGGCCGCCGAACGTATCGACCTCGAGAACCAACGTCGACAGCCCCTCCGACGCCCCGTACACGGGCTGACCCGAGCCCTGCTGGCCCGGCGCTGACGACGGCCAAGTCGAAAGTGACGTCCCACGTTGGCGACAGCCACGAACGTCTCGGCGATCTGTCGGTTGGTCGGGTTGGCGAGCACCGTCTTGCCCATAACCTCGACAACTGGATAGCGGATACCTGGTCCAGCCACAGCCGTGATCGCTTGGCCGATCCGGGACTCTCGTGGGTGCACGCCGATTGGAACGCCGGCGCGCTCGAGGAGGTCGCGGATCACGCCGCTGTGCCTGTTGTCGGCACCGCCGACCACCTTCACCGCCTCGACGGTCGGCGTCGTAGTCCACGCCCAATCGCCGAGGTCCTCGGTGATTGCACTGTGAAATTCCTCGTCGCGGACCCGGTCGGTTTGGTGAGGAAGGTGTCGGCGATGCCCAACCCGGCGGCGCGCAATATCGCCTGCATCTGAGCAGGCTCCAGTCGAGCAACAGGACGCGTCTGGCGATGGGCGTCACGCGGCGGACTCGAAAGAGCACGTCGACTCCGTCGAGAGGAGCCAGGGCGAGGTCGGCCAGCACCATCGCGACAGGGTGGCCCTCCGCCCCCAGCTCACCCAGGCGGGCCATCACCTCATCGCCCGCTCGCCGACTCGACACTGTAAGCGCGGGCATAGCGACCGAACTCGGCCAGCATCACTGGCGGGCCGTGTCGTCCTCGACCACCACCAGGATCAGGGGTTCCACCATGACAACTTCTACCCCGCCCGAACACCCTTGGCGACCCGCTACGCCTGGTAGCGTATTATTGGCGGTGACGGCAGACGCCGAGGGGGTACCAATGGGCATCGTGTCGTTCATCCTGAGGAGTCGTGCTCGCGTCGGGGTGCTGATTCTTCCTCTTGCGCTGAGCGGTTGCTTCTACCCGCTCGCTGTCTACCAACAGAACACCAATCCCGACACCCGGCCCTGGTGGTGCAACTCCACTGGTGGTGAGGGCACGCATGGCTCGCAGTACTACGTGGACCAAGGGATCGTGAAGGGCCCGTTGAGCTGGGACGACTGCCTCGAGATCTCCGCACAGTTCGATGCTGCCCTCAAGTTCGCCCAGCAGTGGCCAACGCGCGGTGAGGCGGAGGCCGCCGGCTGGACCGCACGGGTCAACTACGCCATGGGCATGGGGACGCACCACGCCCTAGGAAACCCACTGCAGGGTTCGTTCGACCCCGAGCGGCCCAACTTCCTCCAGTACGGTGGCAACGGGCCCGACGCCAAGCTCGTGGGGATGAGCTGGTACGTCGACAACGGGCCCGATCGCCCGCCGGAGGGGTTCGCGGGCGACAACGACTGGTGGCACACCCACGAGTACCTCTGCATATCCAACTCCACCGGGCTGGTCATCCGCGACGGCCCGTGCCTGGCCGGGCAGAACGGCACGACCGTCTACCTCGGCAACTACTGGATGGTGCACGCGTGGATCGTGCCGGGGTGGCAGTTCCAGACCGACGTGTTCCGGGGCCACCACCCGTGCCTGCTTGCGAGCGGCCCGGCCGCGAGTGACGACCCCTGTTGGGATCTCTAGGCGAATCGCCAGGACGAGCGGGGCGGGCGATCGATACCGCTTGGAGAAGTATCAACCAACCAGCACATGATCGCGGCGCGTTGCGTACTACGTGCTGCAGCCGCTCTTGCCGACGAGCGCCGTTCTGCGGGCTCGTGTCCCGGAGAATGCGTCCCAGAGGCGAGCGTCGTGATCATTATCCGCTGGAGGCAGGACCGACGTGTAGGACCGACGTCGCGCCATTGCGTTGCGTCGTCGGGCGACGGCGAGCTCGATGGCGTAGCCCTGATCGTCACAATGACCGTGTTCAGGCGCCGGGGCCGTCGGAACGCTCGCCCCCAGCTTCGGGCCGTTCGAAATCTGCCGGGTCGACCTGGTCGAGGAAGGTGCGGAACTTGTGGACGTCCTCGTCTATCGCTTGGTCTCCGCCTTCGACTGAGATGAGCGCGCCGGCCTCGTCGAGAACGGCGTCGCTTGCGAACAGAGGGGCGTCTAGGCGCAACGCCAGCGCGATGGCATCGGACGGCCGGCTGTCGAGGTTGACTGCGCCGCGCGGTCCGCGTACGGCAAGCTCTGCCAGGAAGGTGCCCTGGTGCACGTCGGTCACCTCGACGTGGTCGACGCGGGAATCGAGGGCCTCGATGAGGGCAGCCAACAAGTCGTGGGTGAGTGGCCGCGGCGGTGACTGACCGCTCAGCGCCAATGCGATTGCCATGGCCTCGCGAGGGCCTACAAAGATCGGCAGGACCCGATAGGGCGCATGCTGCTCGCGCAGCAGCACGACCGGTGCTTCGCTACCGGCCTCCAGGGTGAGTCCCAGTACATCGACCGGTCTCATGAGCTCACGCTACCGAGGCCTGTCAGATGGCGTCGGCGTAGCCCTGCTGGTCGATGGCGGCGCGCGCAACGGCGGTCATGGGCGGTCGTCGTGATGTCATGCGCCCGTCCCCCTAAGGAAAGCGGCCCCCATCTCTGGTTGCGGCTGGGCGGGCTCGAGCGACGATGGCGCGGGTGGCGGCCCTGCGATCGACCGGTGGCGGGGTAGGAGCCCCGGTCCATCGGCGCCCGTGCACGGTGACGCAACCCCCGCGCATCAAGCGCCCTCGCCACCCGCGGCGACGCGCTCGAGGGCGATGCACACCTCGTCGAGCGATCGGTAGCTGGCGTCGGGCATCTCGCGGAGCGCGGCGACGAGGTCGTTGTCGGCGAACTGGGCCTCCGCCTCGTCGGCCAGGCGGTCCCGCCCACACGGGAACAGTGTCGCGGGGAAGCGGGCAGCCAGCGCTCCCCGTGTCGGCACGGATACAGGCGCATCAGGGGGACGGTCGGGCATGGCCCTCGGCGCTAACGCTGCAGCGAGAGGGAGAACTCGACGGCGCCGTGTTCGCCGACGTGGGCGTCCAACACCTGGTCATCCACGAGCGCGGCGGCCCCTGGGGCAAGGAACACCCGCGCACCGTTTTTCTCGACGACCTGGTCACCGTCTTCGGGCTCCGCCGCAGCCGACACCGTCAGCCGGCGCGAGCCGGCGGCATTGTCGGAGATGCGCAGGCCGGCATCAGCCGGCCAGTCCGGACTGTCGGCGATGGAGCGGATTGTCGACGCGGCGGTGGTAGTCAGGTCGAGCATGAGAAGGCTCCTCACAGATCAACGGCCTCACTTACCCTACCCCGAGTAGCTGTATTAGAACCGTTTCGGAATGTCGGGGGAGACAAGCTGCAGGCCGGACACCCGAAACGAATTCCGCTACTCTAAGTTGTGATTAGATGGAGGTCGATCGGAGAGAACGCCACGAGTATTCCCGGATGCCAGATGGACGCCGTCACCTCTCCCATCTACTACGGCTACGTCGACTCGATCATTGGGTGGATCACGCTCTCGGTGGCCATCATGCTGTGGATCTCGACGGGTCTTAGGGCAGTCGCCCTGCTCGTTCGACATGGCCATGACGTCGGGCGTCGGCCTGCGCTCCGCATGGCGTTTGGCCCACTCCTCGCCGGATGGGCTCTCTATGCCATCCGGCGAGGGAAGCTTCCATTACGGTGCGTCGAGGTGGCGGCTGGTGAACGTGACCGCGTCGATCTCGTGGTTCTGGTCGGCGTGCTTGAGCCACCCGAGACGATTGCCGCGGCCGATCCTCTGCTGCGGCGGCTTGCCGACAGGATCCACGAGATCGTCGTGCTGCGGCCGCTCGGTGCCGGTCGGGACGACGACGATCGCGGGACCCGGACGATGGTCCGCGAGGCGGAGCGGCTGTCGGACGCGATGCGGTTGGATGCGGGACCACAGCCTCGCATCGTTGTGGCCGATGGCGAGGCTGCCGCCGCGATCAAGCGATTCACCCACGAACGCCAATCCGGGCTCGTGATCGTCGTCGGAGGGCATCGGCCGATTGGTGGTTCCCAGACGTAGAGTGCAACAAGTGGCCACGAAGCAGAATCCTTCCACCGCTGATGCACATGGCCACGAGCCGGCAGAGCCACGCCGGGTGGGTCGACCACGCGAGCAGGGCGTCGATGAGAAGATCCTCAACGCCGCGCTGTCGCGACTTGTGCGGTGGGGCTACGCGCAGCTGCGCGTCGACGACGTGGCCGCCGACGCCGGTGTGGCCAAGACCACCCTCTATCGACGATGGGCGTCCAAGGAGGCACTGGTCGCGGACGTCATGCGCCGGCTGTACCTGGACCGCGTCCAAGCCACGGATCACGGCGATCTCCGTGCCGACCTCATCGCCCTGGTCCGCGAGAGCTACGAGCTGCTCTTCGAGGGCCCGGGCGAAGTCGTCGAGGATCTCGTGCGCCAGTCGGGTGCGAGTCGCGAGCTCGCCGCCGTCATTCGTTCGACAACGGACGCCCGGCGCCGGGCGTTCCGCGAGGTCATGAACCGCGGTGTCGCCCGCGGCGAGCTCGATCCGTCGATCGACCACGAGCTCGTGATCGACCTCTTGGTCGGTCCCTTGTGGACCCGGCTGCTGGTCACCGACACCCCCCTGACGAAGGACGACGTCGTGTCCATCGTCAATGCCGTGATGGACGGTGTCTCTCGGCCTCGTCGGCGTCGCCGCTGAACACGGCGCAGCTGATGCGCGGCGCTCGCCGAGGATGCGCCACTCCCCTCCGTCAGGCGCTGCCGTCGAGGTACGCCCACCCCGCAGTGTGACCGCTCTCCGCTGTTGGCGTGAACCGGTATGCCGTGCCACGCCATCGAGCTCGCGCTCGTGTGCCGCGACCCCGACGCGCCCAACCGGGCGTTCGCCCACTGGCTGGTGAGCAGCATCGCCCCCTCGGCGACGAGGGTCGCCGAGGACACGGAACGGGCATCGTCCACGATCGAACCGAACGACTTCGCCCAGTGGGGTTGGGGCGGCCCGCATCTGCCGCAGGGGCATGGGCCGCACCGGTACGGTGTTCGTGCTGCTGGCCGTCGCCTCGCCCGGTGGCCTGACGGGAGGCCGACGTCGGTGACCTCTGCCCCGCATCCCGGGACGTGACATCGGCCGCGGCCGACTCATCGGGACCTACGAGAGGTAGACGAGCCCGGAACGCCGCCCCTGGGCCGGCGGCGATCACGACGGCCTCGGCGACGACTTGGCCGTGCTCGCGACATGAACGTGGATGGCGTCCAGCCACACGTACACGAAGCGCTGGTGGTCCAAGGGCCCGGTGGCGCAGCACGCTCACCGTCGGCGTGGATGCCCTTGCAGCCCCTCGACACCGTCGCCGAGACACCCAGCCATCGCAGCCCAGCGCTTTGACCAGGTCAACGAACTTGCGGGTACCCGTCCGTCGCCGCGAGAAGCTCACCGAGCTCGGGCAGGGCAGACTCGTTCACGGCCATCGTGCGTTCCTCTCACTGATCAGCGCTTCCTGAGAATCGCACGGTGGCCGTTCACATCACAGGACCGTGACGCTCCGACCGATCTACAACTCTTTGGCGGGACTTCCGCTTCGGACACGGATCGCCACGGCGACGAGGGCGGGCTATCGAGCTGGCATTGCGCAGGCCCGGCCATACGGATTGGGGCAGCCTTGAGGGGTCTCGGGCCGTCTGAACTCCCGCGGCGCCTCGTTGACCCGTGCTGGCTCCAGCCCGTCTGTCGAGGTTGCGCTGCTTGGAACGTCGAGGCAAGAAGTGCCGGGTTGGGACTCCAGGACACAGCGGCGCCACGAAGCCCGGTTGGGGGGTCGGACCAGGTTGCCTAGCGCAACGTTCTTGTCATCCATATGCAACACCTAGTTGTGTTTCACTCGCCGCTGACCGGGGAATCGCGGCGTCAGGTCCGCATCAGCCTGCCGACATGCGGGCGAGCGCCGCCGACAGAATCTGAGGCGGCGCAGCGCAACGGTGGTTGCGGCCGGCGGCTCCCGGCTCCGCCGGCCGTGACCTGTTGCTGCTCGGCCGCAGCCGAGAGGTAGCGACCGGCTCCCCGGGCGGAGTTCCTGCGTCGGTTGAAGCCGAGCAAGCGTGCACTACCTTGCGTTGCGTAATAGCTGTGGCCGTCATGCGTGGGGTGACGCCCGCTCGAGACAGGGGGCTGGGTCGTCTGTAGGTTACGTGGGGGCGCCGCGACGGGATGGCGGCATCGAGGGGCGACGACTACTACGACCTGCCGGAGGGGCATCGGCCGGATCGGCCGACGCTGGGCGGCAGCCTGAGGGGGGTGGTGTCGTACTCGCTGCCGCCAGTCCTGTTGCCGGGGGACGAGTCGTGTGACGATCGCCGGGCGTTGCCCAGCCGGGGGTTCGGCTAGCGGGCTGATCTGCCTTCTGCACCCGACGTGCCTCACACGCATCGATGGGCGTCAGGGTGGGGCAGCCGATCAGGTCGTTACGGCGCAGGATCAGATTCGACCAGATCGTGGCTTCGCAATCACGCTGGCCCCACGCAGCGGCGAGGAGCAGCGACGTTCCGTAGAACAGGGCGGCCGCGCCGGCTGTGTAGGGCGGTCCGATCAGGACAACGATGACCAGGACGTTGACGGTGATCGCGGCGGGCCCGGTGAGGCGCAGCCGGGGCGTGGCGGCGGGCCAGAAGGCCGACGCAGCGGGCAGGAGGACAAACCCGAGGATGAGCTCGTGCGCCTGAAGTCCCCAGACCAGGCCGGCCGGCTGGTGGACGAAGGCGAGCGCAAGTAACGCCATGCCGCCGAGGATGCGGGTCGCGTTCCGAAGGGCCCGATCTTGCGCACGCGATAAGCCACTGTAGGTAGCGTATTGAGCGCGAGCGGTTGCCCGGCAACGCACGACGAGGCAGAACAAACGGCAGCATGCCCTTGGATACATCCGACGGGTCCGGCGCGGACATGGCGTGCGGGCGCTGGTGGCTCACCGCCTCGGGGCGGTCGCATGGCCACGTCGGCCTCGGCAGGCGGGCAAGCTCTCGACGGGGCTCTGAGCCCACCGGCCGAGCACGGCCGGGTGGCCGCGGCCGTGTGCCGCTGCGGTATCGAGCGGCGGCGGGCTTCGGGCTCACGGCGCTCGCGCTGTCGAGCGCTCTGGCCGTGGTCGTCTACTCGGTGGCGCGGGGTGACCTCGTCGCCGAGCGCGAAGAGGCCGCGGTCGGGCAGTCGTACGTGAACGCCCGGCTCCTGCGGTCCCGTCTTGCCCCTCGACCGGACGACATACCTACCTTGCTGGCGGGGGTCCGGGTCGACGGCGGCGAGGTGCTGCTGCGGATCGACGGGCAGTGGTACTCCAGCTCCATCGACGTCTCCCCCGACGAGCTACCCGAGTCGTTGGGCGAGGTGGTCGACTCGGGCACGGCCGGGCATCAGATCGTCGACGGCGTCGCCGGTCCACAGCTCGTCGTCGGGCTGCCCATACGCGCCGTCGAGGCCGAGTACTACGAGGTGACCTCGCTCGAGGACCTGACCGCAAGCCTCGCGACCCTACGACGGGCACTGTTGATCGGCGCCGGCGCGGCGACCCTGGTGGGCGGAGTGGTGGGCGCTTTGCTGACGGGGATCGTGCTCGCGCCGCTGCGCAGCGTCGCCAGAGTTGCTCGCCGTGTCGTCGCCGGCGAGACCGGCAGCCGTCTCGACAGCGACGGCGACCCCGATCTCGAGCCGCTCACAGGCTCGTTCAACGAGATGCTCGACGAGCTCAACGAGCGCATCCGCCGCGAGGCCCGCTTCGCGTCGGACGTCACCCACGAGCTTCGCGGGCCGCTCACCACGCTCGCAGCCAGCGTGGAGATCGTCGATCGGCGACGTGATCAGGTGCCGGGCGAGGTTCGCGACGCGATCGACGCCCTCCGCCAGCAGGTGCGCTCGTTCAACCGCCTCGTGCTCGACCTGCTCGAGATCTCGCGCTTTGAAGCAGGGACAGCGCGGCTCGAGCGTCGCCGCCTCGATCTCGCCGAGCTATGTCGTGCCGTGGTTGAGGAGTGCGACCACGCCGACATACCGGTGGTCGCCGCGGCCCCCACGGTGGCGAGCGTGGACCCGTTGCGCGTGCGCCAGGTCGTCGCCAATCTCCTGGACAACGCCGCACGCTACGCCGGTGGCGCGGTCCAGATCAGGGTGACGGGAAGCGATGGGCGGGCACGGCTCGAGATCGACGACGCCGGGCCGGGGGTGCGTCCCGCCGAGCGAACCATGATCTTCGCCCGTTTCGCTCGCGGCGGTGCGGCCCAGCGGCGCGGTGCGCCGGGGGGTACCGGGCTAGGGCTCGCGTTGTCGTCACAGCACATCGCACTGCACGGCGGCCGCATCTGGGTCGAGGACCGGCCCGGGGGCGGAGCACGGTTCGTCGTCGAGATCCCCAGCGAGGCCGCATGATGCGGCGGCACGCGATGGCGCTCGTGGTAGCGGCCGCGAGCATCGCCGGAGCGTGCGGCGTCGCCTCCCAGGACGAGGCCAGGCGGGCCGATCCGAAGGACGTGCCCTTCGGGCTGCTTGCGCCGACGTCGACGACGTTGCCGCCCCGTGGAGGTGCCGCCACCAGTGCGGTCAACGTCTGCCTCGTGCGGGCCGATGCGGTGATGGTGGTGACCCGCCACATCGAGCCCGAGCCATCGGTCCACAGCGTGATCGAGTTGGTGGAGGCGGGCCCCCTCAGCGAGCCCGAATCCTCTAGTGGGTTGCGCACCGAGGTGCCTGCGGGCTCGGTGCGCGACGTCGAGCTGACGGGTGGCGTCGCGACAGTGTCGCTGACGCGAGCGTTCGCAGACGTGGAGGCGGATGCCCAGCTACTGGCCATCGGGCAACTTGTCTGCACCCTCACGGCTCGGCCGGGGACGGGGCAGGTGCGCTTCACCTTGGACGGTACCGACATCGACGTCCCCCGCCAGGACGGTTCGCTCACCGCGGAGCCCGTCACCCGAGACGACTACCGCGACCTCATCGCCAATGGGTGAGCGATGCCGCTTACGTCGGTTTCGGCCTGGTGGGCCTTCAACCGGTCGAGTGCCGCCGTCCCAGGGTCAGACGTCGACATCGATGGGGACCGTACTCGATCGCTCGACGGAGAGCACCGGAAGCGGACGGTGTCGCCGGCCTCGAGTGGCCGCCGCAGTGCTCGCGCATCACGCCGAGGTTCAGCCACCGGCGGCAGGAACCAGGAGCGCAGTGACGTCGGCCGTCGTGGTGTCACCAGCGCATCCGCTGCCGGCGCCCGGTATTCAGTGCCAGCCGAGCCGGCTCGTCTCGCTGCGTGTCTGGGGGCACCGTTCTAGCCCACCACCTTCGTGCAGATCCCGATTCGCTCCGTACCAGCCGTGCTCGTCCTGTTGTTGGCCGCGTGGGGTCCTCGACCGTCGGCACCGCGGGCGCCTCTTGTTGGAGCCGTGGCCGGGGACGAGACTCATCAACATGGCCGATCCAGGCGTCGTGAAGCCCGGGTTCGACAGCTGGGCATGGCGTACTGGGAACGCGATTGTCAGCCTGCTTGCCCGCGCTGGGCTCGGGCCCATCCACCTGCTGACTACCCGCGGCCGCAGAACGGGCGGATCACACACTGTTCCCGTAGTGCCTGTCGACTACGACGGGAGGCGGTGGCTGGTCGCTCCCTACGGCACTGTGGCCTGGGTGCGCAACGCCCGCGCAGAGGGGCGGGTCCACCTGCGCTACGGCCGCGCCACGCACGAGTACGCAGTCCGGGAGGTCGGAGCGGACGAAGCGGGCCCCGTCCTGAAGCGCTACGTGACCGTCGCCACCAGGACCCGCGCGCAGTTCAAGGCGACCAAGGACTCACCGGTCGAGGATTTCGTCGCCGAGGCGCATCGCCATCCCGTCTTCGAACTCATCTCCCGTCCCGCCGACCCACCAACTGCGCGCGCCTCGTCGCCGGAGCCCTGACCGAACCTCCCACTCAGCGACTGGCAGCAGCTCACTGAACTTGCGAGCCGCCAGGCCACGATGCGCAACAGCGTCTTGCCCACTCCGCCCGGCCAGACGATCGTGACGATCCGTTCGTCGCGGATCAGGCGCGCTAACGCGCCGACCTGCGACGTGGGCTGGAGCAGCGCCCTCGCAGGGACGGGAGGCAGGCGGGCGTCCAACGCCGGCCGCCACCGTTGGCGTACTGCTGGCGATTACGCGCTCGAGCTCACCGAGCGCGGAGGAGGGTCGAGGCAAGACCTTGGCGGTGGCCTCATCGAGCACGCCTCAACCGAGGCGGCTTCGGCGGCCGTTTCGACGAAAGGATCTTCGATGCCGCGCTCGCCGCCTAATCGAGTCGTGATACGAGCGTCGCTGTATCGACGACGGCGCGGCGGCCAGGCGTGGAGAAGGTCACATTGCATGGGCGGTGGCCGTCGAAGGAGACGCCCGTTGCGGACGTGGTGCGGCGCCTGTCCGTCGACCGCATCCATGGCTGAGAACCACGTCACGCTATGAACTGCGGGCTCGCTCGCGGCGAGCTCGATACGGCGGTCGACCACGACCTGATCCTGGATCTGTTGGTCAGTCACCTGTGGATCCAGGCACCTTCGGCCACAGCATCACGGCCGTCGGCCTCGCTCACCGAGCGGTGCGCGTCGGCAACGACCGCACGCGGATCGACGCTGACGGCCCACCGTGCTCGCGGACCTTCGCTTCAACGGGAGGAAGTCATGACATCGCCGGATCAAGCCACCGATCGCGGTACGGCGACGGGTCCAACTGGCCATCAGCAGCCAGCCATGCCGCGCCCCAGGTGCTCCGCGTTCCCGGTCCAGCTTGTACACGCCGTTTGCGGTTCTCGAGCCCGGGTCACCCGTCCATGGTTCGGGCTGCCGCCGGCCCGGCGGTTCCGATGGGGCCGATCCTGCGCCTCGGATCCGGGACAACGGGCTGGCGGAACCGAGTGCGACTCCACCGGTGCCTCCCAGGGCTGCCGCCCAGCCGGTCGGCCCGACTGCGACCGACGCTCCCTTCGAAAGACCGTGGAGATCGCTCTGCGGCACCGCCATCCCGTCACGGCGCCACGGAGCGACCCGCAGGCAACCCCAGCGCCTGTCTCCGCCAGCGTCTTCACGTCCGCGACCGCAACGCCCCCTATTACAAAACAAAGAGTAGCCTAACTCTGACCATCGATGTCAAACTCACTCTGCACGACCAGCGTCCCGGCGGCTTCGGGTCCACGATGCCGATGGCGCAACGGCGCGGATGGGGTGGAACGTTCGTTCGCGGCGCCCGCGGTGATCTGTCGGCATGGATCGGCCATGGGCGTCGAGCGTCAACTGCGTGCCGGTGGTACGGACCGTCAGCATCGTGAACGAGGCGGCACGGGAGCACTAGCTGTGTGCAGCGACCTTGTTCGCGAGCCGTGATGTCCCGTAGCCAGACGATCTCTCGCAGACCGGCTATCGCTTCGTTCGCCGCCCGAAATCGCCACCAACGTCTTGTCCCACACCGGTTGCCGTGCTGGAGCATCACGTCGGTCGGCCATGGGGTGGGAGCGGGATGTGAAACGGGCCGAACCGCACCCACGCCACGCGAAACCACCAGCCATGCGTTTGAAGCCGGTTCTTGACGGCTAGCGCGTCGTGGAACGGCGGTCGTTTCGGGCTTCGGGCCCCGGCGCCGTCCGCCCGCGCGGACCTCGCGGTCGACGCGCTGGTCATCTTCCTCGCCGGCTACGCCGCGGCCAACGTCGCCGCCTTCGCCGCGGTCACCGAGTTGCGGGGTCGAACCGCCCTGTCCGACTACCGCGGCCTGGCGGCCTCGCGGCCCTGGCTCGCCGCCGCGATGGCCGTCGCCCTGCTCTCGCTGGTTGGAGTCCCGCCGCTGGCCGGCTTCGTGGGCAAGCTCACCCTCTTCACTGCGGCCATCGACGGCGGCTACGCGTGGCTGGCCGCCCTCGCCGTCGCCAACACCGTCATCTCCCTCTTCTATTACCTACGGGTCATCGCACCCATGTACTTCGAAGCCGCCCCGCGGCCGACCCCTGCCCCCGCGCTCGGGACCTGGGCCGGCTGGGCAGTCGGCCTGGCAGTTGCATCCGTCGTGGCAGTCGGCGTCATCGCCGAACCCCTCCTCGGCGCGCTCGAGACCGCGCTGCTGCTGCCCTGACGACGAGCTCGACCGCAGGGATAGGGTTGACAGCCGCCTGTGGTTGAATCATATTATATTCAATGCCCCGGATACGAGCGGTCAAGCCGAAGAAGCGGGGACGGCGGCAGCTGCAGACCCCGAACGAGGAGGTGCGCGACCGCATCTTCGAGGCGGCCGCGCTGCTGATCGCGGACGGCGGGTTCCCGGTCCTGCGTATCGACGAGCTGGCCTCGAAGGCCGGGATCTCGGTCGGCACCTTCTACCTGTACTTCGAGGGAAAGGACGATCTGTTCGTCCAGCTCGTCGACAGCTTCACCCAGCAGCTGCGCGAGCGCTTCCACGTGGCCAGCAAGGGGGGCGGCACCGTCGTCGAGCGGCTCGAGTACCGGCTCGACGCCTACCTCGACTTCGTGGAGGAGAACCGACGCGGCTTCCAGTACTTCCGCGATTCCGGTGCGGTCGAGACCACTGGCGGCCGCTTGTCGACCTGGGCGATGGGCGTGCACGCCCAGGACCTGCGTCCGCTACTGGAGGAAGGGATGGCGGCGGGTGAGCTGCGGCCGATGGACAGCGACCTGCTGGCGCACGCCATGGTGGGCCTGCTCCAGCACATGGCGGGCGTGTGGCTCGACAACCACGGGAGCGTCAGCCGCCACGAGCTGCGTGCGTTCGTCGATGGCCTGATCGCCTTCGGGATCAGGCCGATCGAGGAGCCCAACAGCGAGGAAAGGGGGTGATCGACGGACCCCGAGGGTGCGCGGCTATGGCCGTCGACCGATGAGGACCTCGGTTCGGCCGACCGGGGACAGCCGCCGGACAGCAACGACGACGGCGCCGCCCCCGCGGGTGGCGTCCGCAGAGGGGGAACATCGTGGGAAGATGGATCAAACTAGGAGTGGCGGCGCTGTTGATGTGCAGCGTCGTGGCGATCACGCCGAGCGTCTCCGACGCCGCGCCTGACGCCGGCGACGCGGTGGCTGCGCCGACGGTGCAGACGACCACCGTGCGCTGGGGGCCGTTCAACGTGCCGGCGATGGGCACGACCGAGAACCTGATCGCCAAGCCGGGCGGCTGCTCGTGGTTAGTCGGGTTCTTCACGGATTGCGTAAGCATGAACATCCAGAAGCCGTGTGAGAACTGCTACATCACGAAGGTCATCCCGAACCTCGTGTTGGCCGGCACCGACACGCCGGTCAACTTCGACACGATGGGGATGCTGCACCACGTCGTGAACATGAACTTCTCGCGGCCCGACGTGACGTGCCGGCCCAGCTGGTTGGGCGACACGATCAACCTGCTCGGGGCCGTCGAGGGCGGCAACGAGCGGTGGTTCGCGTCGGGCAACGAGCGGACCGTGATGGACCTGCCCGACGGCTACGGCTACTACGTCGGCGCCGGTGACGAGTGGGGCCTCATCGTCGACGTCATGAACATGATGGGCATGGCCCGCAGCTACGAGTTCAAGTACACGTTCGAGTGGGTGTCCAGCGCGGAGCGCGTGCGCCCGGTGTGGCTCGACATCGACCAGTGCAGCGACTCAGAGGTCGACACCCCGGCCGGCTACTCCGACATCCACTACACCTGGAACTCGACCCTCAACGGGCGCATCGTGGCGATCGGTGGTCACGTCCACGACCAGGGCATCGGCCAGACCGTGCGCAACGCGACGACGGGTGAGATGATCTGCGACTCGCGGGCCGGTTACGCAGCCGGAGGCGTCGGCGAGCCCGCCGGCCCCGGCCCGGGAAACGCGCTGCACCCGGCGCACTGGGACACCATCACGTCGTCCCCCAACCCCCAGCTGAACCTCGCGTCGTTCAACGGGCACATCGCCGCGATGAGGACATGCGAGCCGTTCACCCGGATCCGGGACCCGTGGTGGCGCTCCGGCGACCGCATCGAGGTGCACACCCAGTACAACCACGACACCCCCACGCACGGTGACATGGGGATCATGGTCGCCTTCGTCGACGAGGACTGACGAACGCGCCCCCCAGGCCAGCAGCCACTCGACTAT
Organism: Acidimicrobiales bacterium; assembly: GCA_035641315.1. Taxonomy (GTDB): domain Bacteria; phylum Actinomycetota; class Acidimicrobiia; order Acidimicrobiales; family VFJN01; genus DASQUK01. The sequence continues at coordinate 34,255 of DASQUK010000010.1, forward strand.
CGGGGAGCGACCTCGTGTCGCTCCCCGGTGCCCGTCGCGACACACGCCCGGAATTCGCTCAGGGCCAGGCCTTCGCGCTCGGCCGGGGAAGGTGACGGCAGCCCCGCATGATCCGCGTACGCTTGCGGCGGGAGGACGGGTTGTGCTGATTGCCCGCTTGGTTCATCTGATGGCGGCTGGCCTGTGGATCCTGGCTTCGGTTGGAGGGTTGTGGGCGGCACGGAGGGTCCGGCGCGGGGGAACGCGGCTGAGGCTGTACCTGCTGGTGGGCTTGGGGTTCGTCGTGGGCGCCCACAACCTGGTGCTCGCCGCCACCGTGGTCCACCCGCTCCGCCCGGTCCATTTCGTCACGATCATTCTGCTGGACGTCGCTGGCGTGCTCGCGTTCGTTCTGAACGTGGCGTTGCCGCGGCGGCTCGCTCGGGACGAGGACCTGTTGCGCGTGCTGAGCCACGGCCACCTCGATACGGATGAGCCCGCGGCCCATCGGGTGTCGCGGCCGCTGTCGTCGCGGGAGGTGGAGGTGCTCGGCCGGCTGTGCCGCGGGCAGTCTTCGGATCGCATCGCCTCCGAGCTCTATCTGTCGAAGAACACGGTCGAGACCCACATCCGCAACCTGAGGCGAAAGCTCGGGGTGTCGAGCCGGGCCGACGCCGTGGGGTGGGCGGTCGAGGCAGGCATCTACGATCCCGACACGGGCAGGATGGGTTTTCCCACGGGGCAGACGGGGACGGGCGCAGCCTGAGGCGAAAGCCCCGACGCCGCCACCGTCCGGCGCGGCTGGCCGGATCGGGGCGTCCCGCCGGCGAGTTGGGCAAATTACCAGCCATCTGGTAGGGGCCGACATCGTCGGTAGCTGGTAAGCCGACCGCACGGACTGCGAGGACGAGCTCGCGGCCTCCCGCGGCGGTCACGGGCCCGCGCGTGGGTCCTCGCCGGCCCTGGCACGTCTCGAGGCCCGCTCGACGGGCCCGCCAAAAGGAGGGGCCATGAGGAGAGGCACAGCAGCCGTGGCTGTGGCGGCCGCGGTCGTGTGGTCGTTCGCCGCCGCCTGCGGGGACGACGATGACGATGGGACGGCCGGTGGTGAAGGAGGCGGGGAGGTGAACGTGGTCCTCTCCGAATGGGTTGTCGAACCCGACCCGACGTCGGTCGATGCCGGAGAGGTCACCTTTGTCGTGGACAACCAGGGCGGCGAGCCACACGAGTTCGTCGTGGTCGAGGCGGACTCGGCGGACGACCTTCCCTTCGCCGAGGACGACTCCTTCGACGAGGAAGCCTTCGGCGAGGACAACGTGCTCGGCGAGGTGGAGGACATCGCCGCCGGCGAGAGCGAGGAGCTCTCCCTCGATGTCGAGCCGGGTAACTATGTGCTCCTCTGCAACGTCGTCGAGGAGCCGGGGGAGATGGAGATGGAGCCCGGCACCTCGCTCAGCCACTTCGCCAACGGAATGCACGCCAGCTTCACCGTGGAGTAGGGACCCCACCGTGGCGAGCGCCTCTGCGGAAGAGGGCGGCCCGCAGCCACCGCGGCCCGCACCGGACGCCGGTCCGGCCATACCCGCCGGGCTGTTCGCCCTCTTCGGCGTCATGTCGATGCTGGCGCTCGCCATCAGCATCGTCGCGATCGTGATCGCGGGTGGCAGGGACGAGGATGGCCCGGCGGGAGCACCAGGCGGCCCCGTGCAGACGGTGGCCGTCGAGCTCGGCGACCTGTACGTGAAGCCCGAGCGCGTCGAGGTTCCGTCCGGCACGCACCTGATGGTGGAGGTCACAAACCGGGGCGGCCAGGAGCACGACCTGAACCTGAACGGCGAGACCGGCACCGACCGGCTGCAACCCGGTGAAACGCAAACCGCCGACTTCGGTGTGATCGACGCCGACGCCCAGGCGTGGTGCACGGTGCCCGGTCACAAGGAGGCGGGCATGCTGCTGACGATCGCGGTCACGGCCCCGCCCGCCCGGTCGCCCTGACGCCGCGCCCGAGGTCCTTTCGTCCTCGGTCGCCTCCGTCGACCGTGATGACGTGGATGCTCTCGTTGCGCAGTGCGCGGTGGCCCGGGCGGCTCGCACGGGAGACGCCGTAGACAGCGGCGTAGCCGCCTCCGCCGCGGGGGCACCCTCACCGGTGGCGTTGAACGCCAGATAGATCGCGGCCGGGACAACCATGCCGCCGCCAGCAGCAGCGACCGGGAGGGCGGCGATACGCAGGTCGCGAAGGTCGCCCGCGACCAGCTCTCTTTTGATCTCGAGCGCGACGACGAAGAAGAACAGTGACATCAATCCGTCGTTCACGAAGTGCTGCAGGTCCTCGCTGATGCCGACCGTGCCCACCTTCAGCGTCACCTCGGTGTGCCAGACAGACTCGTATGACGCCTGCCAGGGCGAGTTGGCCCACACCACGGCGACCGCGGCCGCGGCCACGAGGACGATGCCGCTGGCAGCTTCGGTATCGAGAAATCACCGAACGGCAACGGGAAGGCTTCGGCCCGACGGTGCGTATCGGGAGATCCGGGTTGAACGGTCCATGAGCCCTCGGCTGCGACAAGAAGCACACTGCAGCCGACCAGCCTTCCCGGCACACCGAGAATCCGATGATAGTGACAGTGGAAGGGTCCGCCGCCGACTGTCCGATCGCCGCAGCCACCGCCTGTGCCTTAGCAGAACGAGTGCATCGCCGTGGCTGCCTCGCGCCACCACAAGGGCGACGGTTTGGCGTCGGCGTGGACCTGGATGTTCGACACCTCGGTGCCGTCGTCGCTGATGTAGAAGTGGAAGGCGATCAGGCCGGAGTCGGCTGCCTCCACGAGGTCGGTGAAGGTCCTGCTCAGTTCCTTGATGCTGTCGAACTCGCCCTCGTTGATCGTGTGGGTCGTGACGAAGATGAAGGGGTCAGGCATGGGTGATTCCGTCCTGTAGGTGTCGCGGCCGGCGGCGACCGCTCGGTGTCTTCGGATCGTGCGCCGGGTCGACGGCGCCGGCATCGTGGCGGCGACCGAAGGCTTTTCGGCCCGCACCCGAGAGGATTGAGGGGTGGCCGTCGGCGGCGAGGATCAGGAGCTGCTGGAACGTCACCGTGAGCTGGCGCTGATCGAGACCGGTCTCGCGGCAGCCGCTGCGGGGCGTGGCGGACTGGTGTGGATCGAGGGCAAGGCGGGGATCGGCAAGACCGAGCTCGTCCGCCGGGCCTGCCAGGCGGCTGCCCGGGCGGGTTGCCGGGTGTGCCGCGCCCCGGGGTGGGGAGCTGGAGCGGGAGTTTTCGTTCGGTGTCGTCCGCCAGCTGTTCGAAGGTGTCTTGCGGGATCTCGAGCCCGCCGAGCGGGCGGCCCTGCTGTCGGGGGCGGCGCGGCAGGCCATGGGCGCGCTTGGCCTGGCCAGCGGTGTGGCTGTGTCCGACGCGCTGCCGGTTCTGCACGGCCTGTACTGGCTGACGGTCAACGTGACAGCCACGCGACCGCTGTTGGTCGCCGTTGATGACGCCCACTGGGCGGACGGCCTGTCCTTGCGCTACCTCGACTATCTCGCTCGCCGCGTGGTCGAGCTGCCGGTGCTCGTGGTCGTGGCGTCGCGTCCAGCCGAGCCGCACGGGGGGCCCGATCTGCTCGTGCGCATCGCTACCGAGGCCAGCAGCCACATCATCCAACCGTCGCCGCTGACAGAGGACGCGGTGGGGCGTCTCGTCGAGCGGCACCTCGACGGGCCAGCCGACCGCGAGTTCGTGCGGGCTTGCCATGACGCCACCGGCGGGATCCCGTTCCTGGTTCACCATCTCCTCGCGGCGCTGAGCGAGGACAAGGCCGTCTCGTCCGCGGAGTTCGCGCCGGCCGTCTTCACGACGGCGCCGGACACCGTCGCCCGCGCCACGCGGACGCGCCTGGCGTCCCTCCCCGCGGAGGGGGCCCGGCTTGCCGAGGCCGTCGCGGTCCTCGGCGACGACACCCAGTTGGTCATGGTCGCCGCGCTGGCAGAGACGGATGCGTCCCTTGCGGCGACGGCGTCCGATCAGCTCGCCGCGGTCGGGGTGTTGCGGCCGTCGCGGCCGCTTGCGTTCGCGCACCCGTTGTTGCGGTCGGTCGTCTACTCGAGCATCCCGACAGCCCGGCGCTCGGTCCAGCACCGCAGAGCCGCGGGCCTTCTCGCCGACGCTGGCGGCCCGCCCGATCGCGTTGCCGCGCAGCTGCTCGCCACCGAACCAGCGGGCGACATGTGGGTGGCCGCGACGCTCCGCGCCGGCGCGACGGCGGCGCTCGCCACCGGTGATCCCGCAACGGCGGGCACCTTCCTGCACCGGGCGCTCGCCGAACCGGCGCCCCCCGAGCTCCGCCCTCCTATACGAGCTAGGTGCTGCCGAGCAACGGTCGCAATCCCCCCAGCGCGATCGACCATCTCCGCGAGGCCTACGAGCTCGCGGGCGACGCGCGTCAGCGGGCGCAGATCCTTTGCGTGCTGATGCTGGCGCTGATGGGCGCGGGACGGTCCGAGGAGGTCGAGCCTCTCCTCGACCCCGCCATCGAGGCGGCTGCCGCGATCGACCCCGACCTCGCTCTCCAGCTCGAGGCCGAGGTGCTCTCGGTCGCCCGGCTCTCCGTGCGCAACCAGATCTGGAGCCGGGCACGCCTCGAACGATGGCGGGGGAAGACGCAGGCCCGGACGCCGGGCGAGCGGCTGCTGCTCGCCATCCTGTGCAACCAGGTCGCGCTCAGCGGCGGCACGGCCAGCGAGGCAGCCCGGTTGGCCGAGCACGCCCTCGGCGATGGTGTCCTGTTCAGCGAGCAGACCGCGGACGCGCAGCCGTTCTATTTCGCGACGTACGTGTTGGCCGGCGCGGGTCACTTCGACCGCGCCGCCGGCCTGCTCGGAACCGCTCGGGACGACGCCGTCACTCGAGGTTCCGCGCTCGGTTACGCGATGGCCTCGGTCTTCCGCTCATACGTCGAGTTCGCCGCCGGTCGCATCACGCAAGCCGAGGCGGAGGCAGCCGACGCGCTCCGAGCCGCTGGCGACGAGCACGTATGGCCCGCCGGGTTCCCCGCCTGTGTGGCCGCCATGATCGACGTGCTCGCGGTGCAAGGTCGAACCACCGAAGCCGAGCACCTGCTCCGGGATCACGACCTCGCCGGCTCGTTGCCCGACAGCCTTTCCCATCGGGCACTGCTCCACAGCCGTGGACAGCTCCGGCTGATCGCGGGGGACACCCAGCGCGCGCCGCGACGACTTCGACGAGTTCGATCGCCGCGAGGCGGCGTGGGCCACGATCAACCCGTGGCTCAACAACCACCGGCACGGTGCGACGGTCGCACTGGCCCGGCTCGGCCGCAGGGATGAGGCACGCGAGCGGGCCCACGCGGCGCTGGGAGCCGCCAAGCGGTGGGGTACGGACCACGCCGTGGGCCGGGCCCTGGTCGCGTTGGGAACGACCAGCCCAGCCGACGAAGCCGACGCCCACCTGTCCGGCGCGGTCGCGATCCTCGCCGCGTCGCCGGCCCGTCTCGACCATGCCGCCGCCCTGGTCGAGCTGGGCGCCGTGCGCCGCCGGTCGGGCGCGCGCAACGCCGCAGAAACGGCCTTGCGCGACGGCCTCGACCTCGCAGCCCGTCTCGGCGCAGGCCTGCTGTCGAGCGTGCCCGCGTCGAGCTCGTCGCCATGGGCCGACGCCCACGGCGCGCGGCGGTCACAGGTGTCGACGCCCTGACCGGCACCGAGCGACGCGTCGCCGATCTCGCCGCCGCCGGGATGACCAACCGCGACATCGCGCAGCCGCTGTTCGTCACCACCAGAACCGTGGAGATCCACCTCTCCGCTGCGTACCGCAAGCTCGGCATCGACTCCCGGAGCCGTCTGGCCGACGCTCTCTCGCCACCCCCGTAGGTCAGGCCGAGACAGCCGATCTCTTGGTGCGAGCCGGAAAGGTCTTTGGTCTCCGCCACGATGCCGGGTTCGGCCGACCAGCGCATGATCCGGCCATCGTCGCCCTCGCCTGCATCGTGGCCGGCACGCTCGTCGGCGGCCCGGTCAGCAACCTGGCCACCGCCCCCGACTTCGCCTCGACCATCATGATCGGCCCCGGCGTCGGCATCGACTACGCGCTGTTCATCGTCACCCGGTTCCGAGAGAATCGCCGTGCCGGACACGGCATCGAGGCGTCGACCGTCCTGGCGATCGACACCGCCGGCCGGGGCAGTGCTGTTGGCCGGCACCACCGTGGTCATCTCCTTGATGGGCATGCTCGTCATGCGGCTCGACTTCGTGTCGGGCCTGGCCATCGGCGCCGCCGTCGTCGTGGCGATGACGCTCGCGGCCTCGCTGACCCTCCTGCCGGCCCTGCTCGGGTTCGTCGGCGACCGGGTCGAGATCACCCGGTGGCGGGGTCTGATCATCGCCGCGCTAGCTGCTATCGCCCTGATTGGCACGGGCCTCGGGCTCCCGGCGCTGCTGCTGGGTGGCCCCGACCACCGCCCCCCAAGACGAGGCCACCACCGAGCTCGTCGATCGTCTGCGCCACGGCATCTTCCCTGCCGCCACCGCAGGCACCGGCCTCGACGTGGCCGTGACCGGCACCGTCGCCATCTAACGTCGACTTCACGAACTACCTGTACGCGCGGCTCCCGTACTTCTTCGCGGCCGTGCTGGGCCTGTCGTTCCTGCTGCTGATGACGGTGTTCCGGTCGCTGCTGGTGCCGCTCAAGGCCGTGGTCATGAACCTGCTGTCGATCGGCGCCGCCTACGGCATCGCCCTGGCCGTGTTCCAGTGGGGCTGGGGTGGCGGCCTCCTCGACATCCACGGCGCACCCATCGAGCCGTCGTACCCATGATCCTCTTCGCCATCGTCTTCGCGCCCGCTGGCGATGGAGCGAAAGGCAATGTCCGGCGTTTCGTGCCAGTGCACCTGCCGCATCACCGCGTGGCTCGCCCTATGGGGCGGACGACCAGCCACACCGTTTCCACGGGTCCCGACAGGCTGCCGCCATTTTTCCGCCATAGGAGGCGCGGAATGGGTTCCAGCGGACGCCAGCCGGTGCTGTGTAGGCCGCAAAGCACCTGGTAGCAGGGTTGAAGTCCCGTTCGGGACGCAGAGGTCGGGAGTTCAAATCTCCCCCACCCGACCAAGGTTTCCGCAAGTCAGAACCGATCTTTGTTGTCCACAGCTTTGGGCAGCGAGCCGGCAGACCACACACAGACCACAATTGCCTCGTCGTCGCCGACCTTGAATGAGGCGGTAACCGTCAACACCAAGGGGCACCAGACGACACGTGTAGGAGCGCCCGCGGCGCCATGGCTGGTGCTCATCGTCGCCCACCGTCCTCGAAGGGGCCTTGAGCTGCGCCCACGGGACGGACAAGGAGACACCGTGTCACTGATCATGGGGGTCTGGTCAGCTGGCTTGCTGGCCGGCGACGGGGAGTGGCTCGGCGAGGTGGCGTGGTCGTGAGCGATGTTCGTTGAGGATCGGCTCGGGCGAGTACTGCGCGATGTAGACGCGGCGGGGGTGGTCGGTGGTGTTGGGGCCGGCGCGGTGAAAGAGGGTGCTTGAGAAGCAGATGAGGCTTCCGGCGGGCACGATGACCGGGTCGCCTGGGTCGTCGCCGAAGTAGCCGATCAGGTCGTTGGTCTTGTCGTCGCGGCGATGTTGGACGACGTTGCGGGTGCCGGCGCGCGGGTAGGGCAGCAGGTAGACGGTGCCGTTGGCTTCGGTGACGTCGTCGAGGGGGATCCAGCACGTGAGATACGGCGGATGCGGGTAGGGGATGAAGCCCGAATCTTGGTGCCACCCGAAGGTCATGCCGCGCTCGGCCGCCTTGACGACGTACTGCTCGTTGAACAGGTAGACGGTGTCCCCGAGCGCCGCCTGCGCGGCGTGTGCCATGAGGTCCGAGAACAAGAACCGCTGGACCGCGGGGCTCTTGCCGTACGCGTGGACGAAGTAGCGGCGGCCGCGGTGGCACAGGTCGAGCTTGTCGACGCCGAGGCGGGTCATCTCGTGGTCGCGTTCATCGACGAAACGCTGGCACTCACCGCGCAGGGTCGCGAGATCGGTTGGGGGCACGGCGTCTTCGAGGACGAAGTAGCCCTCGTCGCGAAAGCGGCGTGCGTGCGTGGAGGTGATACGCGGAACCGAGACGGCCATGTTGTTCCTCTCCTTGCGGGTGATCACAGAATCTGCGGTGGTGACCCCGATGTCCTCTCAGCAGCCCGCGGGTTCCTATCGTTTCTTGCGATGGTCGAGGATCTGGGTCTTCGGACCGGCATCGATGGACGGGTGGTTCGACACGCGTCCGGCGACCTGCGTCCCCGCGCCCACCGCCATGCCGAGTTGGAGGTCAACCTGGTCGTGCGGGGCACGGCCTCCTATCTGTTGGGCGAGCGTCGTTACGAACTCACAGCCGGCACCCTGACCTGGCTCTTTGCCGGCCAGGAGCACGTACTCGTTGACGAGTCCACCGATCATGCGCTGTGGTGGGCGGTCTTCCGGCCCGACCTTGTGGCTCGGACCGCGACCTCCCCGCAGGCCCGATCCCTACTCCAGCACGATCCGATCGGTCGGTACTCCCGCCGGCTCGACCCGCAGCGGCTCGGGCGCCTGGGTGCCCTCTTCCGCGAGGTGCGCCAAGCCGAGACGCTCGATGACACTCTCTTCAACGTCGGGTTGTCCTACCTGCTGCTCGAGGCCTGGCAGGCATTCCTCGACAGCGACGAGATCGTCGGAGGCGTCGATGTTCACCCCGCGGTCGACAGAGTCGCACGTCTCCTGCACGCCGACCCCGACGCCGGCAGCCTCGCCGACCTGGCACGGACCGTAGGGCTGAGCGCCTCGCACCTCAGCCGGCTGTTCAACACCCAGATGGGCCTCTCGATCAGCCGATTTCGCAACCAGCAACGACTCCAACGTTTCGTGCGTCTCTACGGCAATGGTCGCCGCACCACCGCGCTTGCCGCGGCCCACCAGGCCGGATTCGGCAGCTACGCGCAGTTCTATCGAGTATTCCGCCAGGAAACCGGCCGCAACCCCTCCGCATTGCGCACCGCTGCCGCCGACGACAACCTAAGCCTGACCACGCCGTCCGACCGTCAGCCTTCCCGCCGGCCTCGATAGGACCGCCTACCCGTCAGCACGACTCCAGCCCGCGGACACCCGCCCGGCGTGCGCGGCCGACGCCGGGCCAGGAAGGGCCGCGCGCACCGATCCTGTTGGGACCTAGGTCCCTAGGGTTCGCCCTGCTGGCGCCCGATGCTGCCGGCATGAGGGCAGACACAGACGGTGCTTGGGCTTGCCCGGTGACGCACAGCGAGACCCGCGAAGACGCTCGCCGGGCGGATGAGCCCGGATGCCAGGGCGCGTGGATCGCCTGGTTCGGTGACGCGCCGCGAGGGGACAACGGCCCGGTGGGCGACATCGGCGCCAACCTCGGCGAGCTCACCGGTGCGGGTCATCCGGGGTCGCCGGGGTTCGTGGTTACGGCCGATGCCTATCTCCGCGCACTCGACCAGGTCGGCGGGCGGGGCACGCTGCGCGCCCGGGTCGCCGGCGTGGACGCCAACGATCCGGCGGCCCTCGCCCACGCGGCGAAGGAATGTAAGGCGCTCGTGCGGGCGGCCGGCATGCCCGAGCCGGTGCGCCGCGCTGTGCTCGACGCGTATGCGCGCCTTGGCCGTGACGTGCCAGTGACGGTACGGGTCTCGGCGACCGCCGACGGCACGGCGCTGACGTCACTCGACGGGATGGACGAGACGTTGACCAACGTGCGGGGTTGCCTCGAGCTCGTCGACCATATCGTCCAGTGCTGGGCCTCGCGGTGGAGCCCCGGGGTTGTGGCATACCGCGCCACCGAGGGGATCAGGGCCGAGCCGGCGCTGGTTGTGGTCGTCCAGCCCATGGTCAACGCTCGCACGTCGGGCATCTCGTCCACGGGGGGTGATGGGACCCAGTTGCGGCCGCGCCGTGGTGACGCGCACCTGCGACTCGCCGTCGCGGGGACCTTGGGGCCCATCCCGTGAGGAATCGAGCTCCGAGGCTCGCACCATGAGGACATCACCGATCACGACCAACGAGTCGACCGACGTAGCCGGCAACGGCTCCCACCCGCCCCCCGATCATCTCGGCCTACGGCGTGCAGAAGGTCTACGACACCGGCTCGGTGGAGGTGCGGGCGCTCGCAGGCGTCGACTTGGTGGTGGCGGCGGGCGAGATGGTGGCGATCATGGGCCCGAGCGGATGCGGCAAGACGACTCTGCTCAACTGCCTGTCCGGGCTCGACACCTTCGACGGAGGCGACGTCCGTATCGAGGGCGTGTCGCTGTCGTCGATGTCGGACCGAGAGCGCACCGCCTACCGAGGGCGCCGCATGGGGTTCGTCTTCCACTTCTACAACCTGCTACCCGTGCTCTCGGCGGTCGAGAACGTGGAGCTCCCACTGCTCGTTGCACGGGTCGAGGCGCGTGAAGCTCGTCGCCGGGCGCTCGAAGCGCTGGCGATGGTCGGCCTGGCCGAGCGGGCCGGCCACGTACCGGAGGAGCTGTCGGGCGGCGAGCGGCAGCGGGTGACCATCGCCCGGTCGCTGGTGAACGACCCCGCCATCGTGTGGGCCGACGAACCCACCGGTGACCTCGACTCCGAGATGGCCCAGGAGATCGTCGACCTGATGCGCCGGCTCAACCGCGAGCGGGGGCTGACGTTCGTCATCGTCACCCACGACATCGCGGTGGGCCGCCGGGCCGACCGCATCGTCCGGATGCTCGACGGCCGCGTCGTGGGCGAGGACCGGCTGGAACAACCAGGGGAGTACCGCCATGGACGCGCGGGTCACGCAGCTTGAGATCGACACGATGCGCGCCACCGTCGCTGCGGCGGTAGCCCTCTTCGAGCGCGACGTCCTCCCCGAGCTCCAAGCACAGGATGGCTATCAAGGCGTCTATGTGCTCGCCACCCCCGAGGGCCAGGCCACCCTGGTCTCGTTCTGGGACACGGAGGAGCAGGCCGACGCGGGCATGGTAGGTGGCTTCTACGCCGAGACACTGGCCCGGTACGTGACGTTGTTCGCAGCGCCGCCCGGGCGGGAGCGCCACGAGGTCCTGGTGGCCGACGTCCCCGCCTTCGAGCGGAGCTGACCGGTGGAACGGGTCTTCGGCGTGCCGGTCGGGGCCTTCGCCATCGCCCTGCTGGCGATCATGGCCATCGCGTTCGGCGTCGTCGCCGTGGGCGCGGTTCGCAACCGAGTGTTCCTGCGGATGGCGACCCGTAACGCCATCCGGCGCCGCGCCCGCAGCGCGTTGATCGTGGGCGGGCTCATGCTGGCCACGGCGATCATCGGGTCGTCGCTGGTGACGGGCGACACGATGGGGCGCACGATCCGGTCGTCGGTGCTGCGGGTGCTGGGCGAGACCGACGATACGGTTGTCGTGGCTGGGGCCGAGCTCGACCCCACCCTCCAGGTCGGCGCCGTGGCGCCCGTCGCCTACTTCGACGAGGGTGCGGCCGACACCGTCCGCGCCGCCGCCGCGGCCTCGCCCTTGGTCGACGGTCTGGCCCCCGCCGTGATCGAGCCGGTCGCCGTGCAGGACCGCTCGTCGCGCCGGAGCGAGCCGCAGGTCACGCTGTTCGGGGCCGACCCCGCGAGCCTGTCGGGCTTCGACGACATCACGGGCCAGGGAGGCGGCACGCTCTCGCTCGCCGACCTGGGGCCCGGGGAGGCCTTCCTCACCGAAGCCGGGGCTGACGAGCTGGGCGCACGGGCCGGCGACCCGTTGGTGGTCTTCGGCGGCGCCGGGCCGGTGGATCTCGTGGTCCGCGAGGTGGTCGCGTTCCGGGGCGCGGGCGCCGACGGTCCGGCCCTGCTGGCCCCTCTCGGCCTCGCTCAGCAGATCGTGGGGGAGGAGGGGCGCATCTCGCATGTGCTGGTGTCGAACGTCGGCGGTGTCTGGCGCCAGCTGCACCGACGCCGTCGCCGACCTGCTGGCCCCCGCCGCAGAAGGCGCGGGGCTCGAGGTCGTGCCGGTGAAGCAGGACGGTCTCGAGCGGGCCGACCAACAGGGCAACGCGTTCATGTCGCTGTTCTCCACCTTCGGCACCTTCGCCATCGCCGCCGGCATCCTGCTGATCTTCCTGATCTTCGTGATGCTCGCGGCTGAGCGCCGCACCGAGATGGGCATCGCCCGGGCTGTCGGCACCCAGCGCGGCCACCTGATCCAGACGTTCCTGTTCGAGGGCGCCCTCTACGACCTGGTCGCGGCGGCGGTGGGCGCCCTGGTGGGCCTCGGCGTCGCCTACGCGATGGTCGAGGTCGTCTCGGGGGCGTTCACGACCGAGGACTTCGCCATCGAGCACGCCGTCAGCCCGACCAGCCTGATCGTGGCCTACGGGCTCGGAGTCGTGCTGACCCTGCTGGTGGTCACGATGTCGGCGTGGCGGGTCAGCGTCCTCAACGTCGTGACCGCCATCCGCAACCTTCCCTCACCACTGGCGCGCCCGAACCGCCGCAGCCGTTGGGGGCGCGGCGCGCTAGCGGTCGCCGCCGGTGCCCTCCTCGCCGTGGCCGGGGTCTCGGGACGGGAGGCCACCCCGTTCCTGCTGGGCGTGTCGATCGTGATCATGGGGCTGATCCCCATCGCCCGCGCCCTCGGCGTCAACGACCGAGCCGCGCACACGATCGCCGGCGTCGCGCTCGTTGCCTGGTGGCTGCTGCCAGCCCGCATCTACGACGCGCTGGTGGGCACGCTGGCGTGGGACTTCTCGGTCTGGATCGTTGCCGGGCTCATGGTCGTCCTCGGGGCGACGTGGACGATCATGTACAACGCGGACGTCGCCCTGGCCCTGGTCACCCGCGTGGCGGGCCGCATCCGCTCCCTGGCGCCGGTCGTGCGCATGGCGGTCGCCTACCCGCTTCGCAGCCGGCTGCGCACGTCGATGACCCTCGCCATGTTCACGCTGGTGGTGTTCACGCTGGTGACCGGCGCCACCATCTCCGGTTCGTTCATCAACGACCTGGACGACCTCGAGAGCTTCAGCGGCGGGTTCGACGTCCGTGCCGCCGTCCCCCCTCTGCGACCCATCGACGACATGCGGGACGCGGTCGCACAGGCCGCGCTGTCCAGCGGCCTCGATGCGGCCGACATCGAGACCCTGGGTGCCCAGTCGATGGTGCCGGTCGAGGCCCGGCAGGCCGGCACGACCACCTTCGCCGACTACCCCGTGCGCGGGCTCGACGACGAGTTCCTCGCCACGTCCACCTACGGGCTGGCAGCCGTCGCCGAGGGCTACGTCTCGGCGGCCGACGTGTGGGACGCGATGGTCGGGCGACCGGGCCTCGCCGTCGTCGATCCCTTCGTCGCCCCGCGGCGCAACGAGTTCATGTTCGGCGTCCTGCCCGACTTCCAGCTCGAAGGCTTCTACGTCGAGGACCACGTGTTCGACCCGGTCGACGTCGAGGTCCGCGATCCCGCCAGCGGCGCCGAGCTCTCGCTCACCGTGATCGGTGTGCTGGATGACTCCGTCCCCTGGGAGATGGCGGGCATCACCACGTCGCAGGGCACGCTTGCCCCCCTCGGTGACCGTGCCCAACCCACGACCTTTTGGCTTGGGTTGGCCGAGGGCGCGGAGCCCGACGTGGTGGCCGCGGCCCTCGAGTCGGCCTTCTTCGACAGCGGCATCGAAGCCCAGACGCTGCAGGACCGGCTCGACGAAGCTGTGGCTTCCTCGTGGACGGTCAACCGGCTCATCCAGGGGTTCATCGGCCTCGGGCTGGTCGTCGGGGTCGTGGCGCTCGGGGTCGTGAGCGCCCGCGCCGTGGTCGAGCGGCGCCAGCAGATCGGGGTCCTGCGGGCGATCGGCTTCCAGCCCGGCATGGTGCGCCTGGCGTTCCTCGCCGAGGCGTCGTTCGTTTCGCTTGCCGCCATCGCCGTCGGCTGCGGACTCGGCCTGATCACCGCCTACAACGTGGTGGCCTACATGGGCGATCAACAGGACGTGGCGCTCACCGTGCCCTGGCTCAACCTGGCTGTCAGCTTCACCGTCGTCTACCTAGCCTCTCTTGCCAGCACCCTGCTACCGGCCATCCGAGCCTCCCACGTCTACCCCGCCGAGGCGCTCCGCTACGAGTGACGGTGGTCCAGGCCCTCGTCGCCACCGATGTCGCGGGTACGCCCTGCTCGGCCCCTACGTAGAGATCGTGCTCGCCGTGGGGACACCATTCCCGCCCGCATCGCAGCCCACGAGCTCGGCCAGGCGGCCGAGCACCTCGGGAGCCAACCGCTGCGGGCCCGAGCCGCCCGGGGCAGTGCCTCCAGTGTGCTCTGGATCCCTCTGGAGGCCCCGACCCGCTCAACGAGCTGCCCCACGGCCTACGGCGCCATCCACCTAGCGATTCGTCGCCCGCTGCACCCCTGACGACGACTGGAGCGGGTGTCAGGGCTCGAGCAAGTGGAACCGCCAGAAGTCGTGCTCGACGGCAAGCACCTCGACGGTGCGGAAGCCGGCATCGGGCGGCGGTGGCGTCGCCGCGGGTGCGGCCCCTGTTTGTGCCCAAAGAGGGTCGTCGATGGGACCTTCGGCCCTACGGAGCGTGCGGCTCGAATTCGTACGGTCGTTCGTGACCGGATCGTTGATCCGCAGGAACGAATGGGAGGAGTCCAGATGAGCATCTCAACCGAAGCGCGTCCCTTCACGACGCCCAACGGTCATCGCGACATCGTGCGGCTGCCGCGACGGTCGATCGACAAGCTCCTGATCGGGTTCGGCGTGATCGCCGCGATGGTGTTCGCCGTGGCCGGCGGCCTGCTCACCTGGGGCGCCGACTTCGCCGACGACTACGTCCACGACGAGCTGTCCTCGCAGAACGTCTTCTTCCCCGACGAGGCCAGCCTGCGGGAGGAAGGACGCGACGACCTGGCGAAGTACGCCGGCGAGCAGGTCACCACCGGCAACGAGGCCCAGGCCTACGCCAGCTACATCGGCGGCCACCTGGAAGGCATCGCCGACGGCAAGACCTACGCCGAGATCGACGACCGCGGCGCGGCCCAAGCCGTCGTCGATGCGCAGGAGTCGGGCGCCAGCGAAGCCGAGATCGCCGACCTGCAAGCCACGGCCGACGAGCTGAAGGCCCAGCGGGACTCGCTGTTCCGGGGCGAGACCCTCCGCGGCCTGCTGCTGTCGACCTACGCCTGGTCGACCATCGGACGGATCGCCGCCATCGCCGCGTGGGTCGCCTTCGCCGGTGCGGCCGTGATGACCGCCCTCGTGTTGGCCGGGCTGGTGCACATGCGCCGCTCGAAGGCCTGATCGCCGGGCTGCGTCCGGCCACGGCCAGGCGCAACCGGGAGCAGGGGATGATCGCCGGGTCCAAGGGCCCGGCGATCATTGACGTCGTCGTGGGCCTGGGGCCCCGGCGGCAACGCCTACAAGATCACCGAGCGCGGCAACAACGGGGTGCGCAACCCGGCCGACAAGATGCTTCGCCCCGTGGAGTGCGCTCGAGACGGGACCTTCACCGCCGGAGACATTGCCGTCGAGCTGGACGCCGGACCGCGCCACATGCCCGGCGCCGTCTGGGCCAGCGCCGGGCTGTCCACACCGAGGACGACGTCGACCGGCCGGTCGCTGCCGTCGCCGACATCGCCTCAGGCTGGCCGGCTCCCGTCGCCTACCACCAGGACCGACCGACCGGGGACTTCCACGTCGAGGACGGAGTGGCCCGGAGGGCGCGCGACCGCGCCGTGGGCGCGTCGTGTGCCCGGGGCTCACCGCGGTCGGTCGGCGTCGCCGAGTGCCCGTCAGCGGGGGGTCATGAAGCGTGGCACCGACTACTCGACCCAGGTCGCGGTCGACGCGCCACAGGAGGCCGCAGCCGAGGCACCGGTTGTAGCGTTCGCCGTCTGCAGTGACGGCGGACTGCATGCGTTGGTGGTTGTCACACACCGGGCAACGCGCGCAGGACGGGTCGCCGCGTTGGACGTCGGTGTCGCAGAGGCGGAGGACGACGTCGGCCGGGCCGATCTCATCGTCAGGCAACGCCCACTCGACGGCGAACCGGTCATGTCGGAACCCCGCGGCCTCGCCCGTGGCTTGCAGGCGTGCCTGTGCCGCGGCGATGGTCGTCGTCGGGATGACCGGCCGTACGCTCGCCACGCGATCGACCGTTGTGGGGTCACTGTCCATCCGGGGCAGGGCCATGGTGCACCTCCGTGTTGCGTGCGGCATCAGGGGACGGGGGCCCGGACTCGGCCCCGGTCGTCGCGCTGTCGCCCGGGGTGGTGCGACTCCAGATGCGCCGACCGGTGACCTGATCGGGGATGATGCGGATCCAGTGGGCCTTGTCGCCCAAGGTCCAATAGTGCAGCGGCAGGCTCGCCACGCGGCGCAGCTCGTCGGGGTTGTGCAACTCGACTGCGCGGCCCTTCACGAGGACGCTCCAGCCGGTGGCGTCTTCGGGGTCGATGCCGTCGACCTGGTAGCAGACAGCGGGGCTGCGGAGTAGCCCCCGCAGCTTGCTGCCGGGATCGGTACGGAACACGATCGTGCCGCGGTCCACGACGTGGTTGACGGGGTAGATCTCGGGGGCGCTGTCGTTGAGGACGCCGATGCGGCCCACGGGTGCCGCGGCGAGCAACGACAAGCACTCGGCGGGGCTGAGGTGCTCGAGCCAGGTTCGTCCGTCGATCACGCTCATGGCGTCTCCTCCTGCAGCATTGCTCCGGTCGAGCTTGGGCACGGGGGTGCAGATGCGGGCAGGGGCGAACGTCCCGTTCGTGGTGCCAAGGGACCCTTCGGCTTGGGTGGAACCAACCGCGGGCGCTTCTTGGGACCTTCGGCCCTGCCGTGCTCCGGCAAGGGTGACGATGATCGAGGGGTAGCGACGGACCGCGACCGGCGCGGTGACCGTCCCGCCGAGACATGAGCAGGAAGATGACGACCGGCCCGCACCCCCACCTCGAGGTCATCGATCACGACGACTGCCTGCGCCTGCTGGCGGGCGACGAGATCGGACGGCTCGCAGTGATCGCGGGCAACACCGCGGTCGTGGTGCCGGTCAACTACGCGCTCGACGGCGAGACGGTCGTGTTCCGTACCGATCCCGGCACCAAGCTCGACCAGGGGCCCCGCGCCCGGGCCAGCTTCGAGGTCGACCGCTTCGACAGGGAGCGGCGCACGGGTTGGAGCGTGGTTGCGACCGGGCGGCTCGAGGAGGTCACGCTCTACGACGCGGCCACGTTCGAGCGCGTGCGGCACCTGGCGGTCGATCCTTGGGCGGGCGGCGACAAGGCCCACTGGATGCGCCTCATACCCGATCGTGTGACCGGCCGGCGGGTCGGGGAGAGGGCTCGCCGTGAACGCGACGCCGGCGGCCTTGCATGAGCTCGCGAACGCAACCGCGAACCACGTGGTGGCCCGGGTCGACGATCTCCGGCTGCGGCGTGCGGTCGCCATCGGCTCCAACGCACCGCTGGATCAGCCGCTCGCATCATGCGGGCGCGCGACATCTCGGCGCTCGTCGTCGGCGAGCCCGTCGAGCTGGTCTCGATCGTGACCGAGCTCGACCCGGCTCATGCCCTCGCCGACGCCCGAGGAGACCGATGTCGCCGCCATCGCCTCGGCGGATCCTGGCCGCGGGTGAGCTCGAGGTTGGCGCCGCCATTGCCCACCCGCCCGGCGTGGACTCGTGGCACGTAACCGAACCAGGCGATCCACGCACCCTGACGCCCGGACTCGTCCGCCCGGCGCGCGTCTTCGCGGGCCTCGCTGTACGTGACCGCGCACGCTGGACGGGTACGAACCAAGAGGAGTTGCGCCATGCGAGCACTCGTGTTCCACGGTCCCGGTGACAAGAGCTGGGACGAGGTCCCTGATCCCAAGATCGAGGACGACGAGGACGTCATCGTCGAGATCGACTCGGTCACCATCTGCGGCACCGACCTGCACATCCTCAAGGGCGACGTCCCCGAGGTGACGCCGGGCCGGGTCCTCGGTCACGAGGCGGTCGGCACCATCCTCGAGACCGGCGTGGGAGTGCGCAACCGCCGCGCCGGCGACCGGGTCCTCCTGTCGTGCATCTCGGCCTGCGGCCGCTGCCCCTCCTGCCGGCGCGGCCAGTACGGCCTGTGCCAGGGCGGGGGCGGCTGGCTGCTCGGTCACCTCATCGACGGGGTCCAGGCCGAGCTGGCACGGGCGCCCTTCGCCGACACGTCGACTCATGTCGTGCCCGAGGGGTTGTCCGACGAGCAGGTCCTGTACCTGGCCGACGTCCTGCCCACCGGCTACGAGGTCGGTGTGCTCAACGGGCACGTGCAGCCGGGCGACGTGGTGACCATCGTCGGCGCCGGGCCGATCGGCTTGGCGGCCCTGCTGGGCGCCCGCCTCTACACCCCGCGCCACGTCCTCGTCGTCGACCCGGCCGAGGCACGCCGCGACGCGGCGCTGGGCTTCGGCGCCGACTCCGTCGCCGACCCCACCGGGGCGGCCGACGCGGTGGCCAAGCTCACCGGGGGCCGCGGCGCCGACGTGACCATCGAGGCCGTGGGCATCCCCGAGACCTTCGAGCAGTGCTGCGCCCTGGTGCGGCCCGGCGGTCACGTCGCCAACGTCGGCGTGCACGGCAAGCCCGCCACGCTCCACCTGGAGGACCTGTGGATCAAGGACGTCACCATCACCACCGGCCTGGTCGACACGTTCACCATCCCGACCCTGCTCGACCTCATCGCCGCCGGCCGGATCGACCCCGTGACGTTCACCTCCCACCGCTTCGCCCTCGGTGACGCCATGGCCGCCTACGACACCTTCGCCCGGGCCGCCGACACCAACGCCATGAAGGTCCTCATGACCCGGTGAGGGCATGGAGGCAGAGTCAAGGGATCACCGATGAACGACGACAAGATCACCCAAACGGTCGACGAGATCGAACGCGAGCTCGGTCACGACGACCCCGCGTTCGTGCGGCGAGTCAGCCGCCTGCAACGCCGGGACGACGTGACCGTGCTGTCCGTCTTCGCGCTGCTGGCCACCGGCGCCGTGCTCCTGATCGCGGGGCTGGCAACAGGCTCGTGGCCCGCCTGGGCCG
>DASQUK010000011.1:0-3611 GCA_035641315.1 Acidimicrobiales bacterium
TGCCCTGCTCGGGACCAGGACGCAGCCTGCCCGCGCTGTGGTCGGCGGCACAGCAGCCGCCTTCTTCGTCGCCGTGTTCCCCGGCAACATCGCGCAATACACGGGTCACGTGGACGCCTTCGGTCTGGACACCGACGCCAAGCGCGCCATCCGGCTGCTGTTCCAACCTGTCCTCGTGGCCTGGGCCCTGGCGTCGACCGACGCCCTGCGAGTCCTCCGCCAGAAGCGAACACAGGTCAGCTGATCCGGCATCAACCCCGTAGCGAGCTCGGAGCGTGGGGACAGCGTCGACGGCTACACCGGTACGTCGACGCCACGCTCCCCGGCGGTCTGGGACACGCCTGCTCTGAGGACATGATGGGGACGTGGCGCGACATCCCGAGCTCGGTCCGGGCGACGGCGCACCATGGGGACTGTCTCAGCACGTGAGAAGAACAAGTCATCGCACTGTGACGGCTGGGAAGGAACGACAGATGGTTACCGGTATGAGTCGAGAAGAACTCGTCAGCGGGCTCGTCGGGGTCGGCGAGAAGGAGATGACCGGCGAGGACCAAGCCGGGATCGACGCCTAGTTCGCCCCGGACTTCAAGTTCCACGGACCCGACGGAGGCGAGTGGGACTACGAGGGTCTCCAGGCCTACTTCAAGGCGCTCCGCGCCGCATTCGATGATCTGACCATCAAGCGAGGCATCGTCGTCGTGGAAGGCAACTACGTGGCGTGCCAGACCACGATCGCAGGAACGTTCGTCCGAGAGTTCACCCACTCGCCAGTCGGGCCTCTGCCGCCGAACGGGCAGCGGGTGACCTTCGAGCTGACCAACATCTTCCGCTATGACGAAGAAGGCCGCCTCGCCGAGGAGTGGGTCCAGACCGACAATCGAAGCGTCCTTCGCCAGCTCGGCGCCGAGGGGCGCTGAAGCCTCGAAGCACCACGGAGGCACGTGCGCGCACGAGCTGGGCACTCGCCGACTCGAGAACCTGCATCCCTGGCCCGGTGGTGGGGGACACCGACGGCCCGAGGGGGCTGAGGTTGCGCGAGTCTCGTCCGATGAGCCGGTACACGCAGGCCGACTTCGACGAGTTGTGCGGGCGATCGGCCGCTACGCCGACGAGGACGTGGACCAGTTCGCGGCGTTCCGACTATCGACCGCGCATTGGCGAGGTGTTCGTCGACATGATGCGCGAGCAGCGTGAAGGTCGTCCCATCGACGCGTATCCGCTGTACGAACCAGGTCCCTCGGCGCAGGGGCGCTCGGGGTCCGAAGCACCGACCCGCCGCGATGGCGCACCACGCGGCCAGACCTCTCCGCAGCCATCCTCTGGCGGTAGGGGGCGGTGGTTTGCTGAAGACCTCGCCGTACGGTGGTGGCGTGAAGCGTGACGACGCGCAACCGGTTGCGGTGGCCGAGGAGGAGGTGATCGCGGCGCCGTCAAGTGCGGTCTGGCGAGCGCTCGTCGACGCCGCTCAGCGCCGGCGGTGGTGGAGCTACCTGCAACTGGACCCTGTCGTCGGAGGCGACTTTACCGAGCGGTGGACGGGGGCCGACGGCGAGGAGATGGTCACGACCGGATCGGTCCTGGAGGTCACCGAGGGACGGCTCCTGCGGCTGACATGGTCGGACCCCGACTGGCCGGCGCATACCGAGGTCATCATCAGCGTGACGTCCGTACCCGCCGGCACTCGGGTGCGCGTCCAGCACACGGGCTTCGAACGCCTACCCGACGGCCAGCGCCTGGCACGGGAACATGCCGCCGGATGGCAGCGGCACCTGTCGAACCTCCGCTCGATGACCGAACTGGGCAGCGAATCCGCTGACATGACGGCCGAGTGAGCGGTCGCCTCGGATCTCGCGCGCTGTGCGGCGACCCGGCGAACGCTTGGCGGTGCGCCGGCCGATCGCCCGCCTCCCGGCGTTATACGCAGGATCGGTGTCAAGCAGGGGTCTCCTCGGCGCGGGTGATGAGGTCGTCGTAGAGGCGGGCGCGGTCGGGCTGGCGGTGGGTGCGGGCGTGGTCACGTTGGCGGAGGAGGACGGGCACGAACTCGGGGCCGGTCTCGAAGTAGGCGCAGGTCTCGCAGATGGTGTCCATGCGGCAGTCGAGTTCGACGGGGCGGGTGCAGAGGCCGTTGCCGAGCATGCGGGCGTGGGATTCCTGGTGGAGCCGGGTCATGGCGGCGGTCTCGATCTCGGCGGGGAGCGCGCCGGGCGTGGCGGCGGTGTTGTAGAGGGCGTCGATCTGTTCGCACACCGAGGCGTATTCGTCGCCGACGACCCGGTCGGTGATCTTGGCGTAGACCAAGGTCATCTCGAGGGACCGGTGGCCGAGCAGGGCGGCGATGGCTTCGAGGCGCATCCCGCGGTTGATGGCCTGGGTGGCGAGGGTGTGCCGGAGCCGGTGGGGGTGCATGTCGTCGATCCCGGCGATGACGCCGACGCGGGCGACGATGCGATGCACGGTGCGCCGATCGATCGGGTCGTGGTGATCGGCGAGCAGCCGCCGGCTCCGTCGAATGTGCTCTGCGTTGGTGGCGGTCCACTCGGCGAACAGGTCGACGACTTCGGGGTGGAGCGGGATCATGCGGTCGTTGCGGAGCTTGCCGATCGGGACGCGCAGCCAGTAGCCGTCGGTGCCGATCCGGGTCACGGCATCGGCGGCGAGCTCGCAGAGCTCAGAGGCGCGTAGGCCGGTGCGGGCTAGGACCTGGGCGACGAGCCGGTAGCGGGCCACGGGGTGTGCTCGGGCAGCGGCCATGAACGCGGCGGCTTGTTGGTCGGTGAGGAACTTGGGGATCGGTTCGGTGCGGTGCGGGATGTCGCCATGCAGGATCGGGTTGCGGCCGGGGGCGTCGGGCCAGTCCCATTCGATGAGCCGCTCGACGAAGATCCGGATCATCCGCAGCCGGTGCCGTTGTGTGTTCTTCGCGAGCAGCTGGCCCTTCTGTCCGGGCTGGGCGGCGAGCCACACCTTGTAGTCCTCGACATGCGTTCGGGTGAGTTGGTTGATGACCGTCACGTCGGTCTCGGCGGTGAGCCAGCGGGCCAACTGCCGCAGAGTCCCATCGGCGATGTCGACGCTCTTGGGTGCGAGGAACGTGGTGAGTTGCAGCAGGTAGCGGCGCATCGTCGCCACGAGCTGCGGTGCCCTGGCCGACAGCGCAGCCCACTCGCGGTTCGAAGCGTTGGTCGGGAACCACGCCTCGACCACCGGGGCGACCGCGGGTGGGGCGCTCATCGGTTGATCGCCTGCATCGTGAGCAGCTCGGCAGCGGCGTCGGCGTCGATGCGTTCAGCGGCGCGCCGATACTCCCCGGCGAGCCAGTCGTCGGAGAGATGCAGGTAGATGCGGGTCGACTCGATCGAGGCGTGCCCGGCCTGGGCCTGCACTGCCTCGAGCTCCATGCCCGCTTCACGGAGCCGGGTGAGGCATGTGTGGCGGAGCTGATGGCAGGTCGCTCGTTCCAGCCCGGCGCGGACCCGGCTGGCCTGGAGGATCTTGTCGACCCCATGGGCGGTCATCGGCCGGCCCCGGTTCGGGCCCTTCAACGTGACGAACACCCGGTCCGTGTCGGCTTCGCGTGGCCGTTCGTGGCGGAGGTAGTCGCCGACCGA
>DASQUK010000012.1:0-6019 GCA_035641315.1 Acidimicrobiales bacterium
CGCGTCGGTTGGCCGCGCCCCCGGGTCCGCAGCCGGTTGATGCTCGTCCGCCACGCCCTGCGAGGTGCCCGCCCCGCACTGGGAGGCGGTCGGGCGTGAGCGGCGCACGATGGCCGGCGTACTACCAGATCCGCGTGGACAGCGTCCTAGACAGCCGCTGGGCGGACTGGTTCGCCGGCCTACACATCGACAACGACGGTGACCAGACCACGCTCTCCGGCATGCTGGAGGACCAACCCGCGCTGCACGGCGTGCTCGACCAGATACGCAACCTGGGCCTATCCATCATCGCCGTCTGCCGCCAGCCACCCAGCGACGTTCCGTAGCGAGACCGCACCGGCCCTGCCGGGTCTAGGATCGGTTGCCGGAGTGGATGCTCGCCGCATGGGTGGCGGGTAGCTATGGGCAATTCACGTGTCTCGCCTCTGGACGACGCCGCAGGCCGTGAGCGGGATGACCTGCTGGCCACCAAGCTCACCATTCCCCGGCTTCGCCCGGAGCGTCTGGCTCGATCACGCCTGATCGAGGCGCTCAACGCCGCGCTGGCCCGGGAGGTGATCACGGTGTGCGCGCCCGCGGGCTTCGGCAAGACCACGCTGCTCGCCGACTGGGCCACCTCCGCGGCGTACCCGGTTGCCTGGCTGTCGCTCGATCCGGACGACAACGACCCGGCGCGGTTCTGGCGGTACGTCGTTGCGGCGCTGGGCCGCGCCTGCGGAGGACTCGACGAGCGCCTGGCCCCGCTGCTGTCCGGGCCGGGCGTCCTGCCGGGCCCCGGAGTGGTCACGGCATTGATCAACGTGCTCGAAGCGCTGCCCGATGAGCTCGTGCTGACCCTCGACGACTACCACCTGGTGCAGTCGTCGGCGATCCACGAGGACATGGCGTTCCTGCTGGGCCGACTGCCCGCTCGGCTCCACGTCGTGATCGCCAGCCGAAGCGACCCGCCGCTGCCGCTGGCACGGCTGCGTGCGAGCGGCGCGCTTGCCGAGCTACGCGGCCGCGAGCTGCGGTTCACGCCGGAGGAGTCGGCGGCCTTCCTGCGGGACGTGTGGAAGCTCGACCTCTCTGCGCAAGCCGTGGCCGCCCTCGAGGCGCGTACCGAAGGGTGGGTGGTCGGGCTCCAGTTGGCCGCGCTGTCGCTGCGCGAGCGACGAGACCCGGACGCGTTCCTGCAGGCGTTCACCGGAAGCCACCGCTACGTCCTGGACTACCTGAGCGAGGAGGTGCTAAAGGATCAGCCGGAGAGGCTGCGGACGTTCCTGCTCCAGACCTCGATCCTGGAACGGCTCAGCGGTCCACTGTGCGACGCCGTCACCGGCGGCGACGATGGGCAGGACACGCTGGAAGGCCTTGAGCGCGCCAACCTGTTCCTCGTCCCGCTCGACGAGCAGCGCCGCTGGTATCGCCTCCATCACCTCTTCGCCGATCTCCTCCGCGCGCAGCTGCAACAAGCCCAGGCGGGACAGGTACCGGATCTGCATCGCCGAGCCGCCGGCTGGTGTGAGCAGCACGGTCTGGTCGACGACGCTATCCGCCACGCGCTGGCATCGGGAGACGCCCGCTGGGCAACGCGGCTCGTCGAGCAGAACCTCAACGACACGCTCGGCCGCGGCGAGGGCATGATCCTCGAACGCTGGCTTTCGGCCCTGCCGGGCGACGCGGTGCGGGCCAGTCCGTCGCTGTGCTTCGCACAGACGTTGATGCAGCTTCGCCTCGGCCACCTGGACACGTTCGAGCGCCTCATGGAGCACGGGGAGTGCGCCATCGATCAGGGACAGTGGGTGCCGGAGCAGCTAGAGGTGCCCACGGCCGGAGGCCTGGTGGCCGCGGTGCGGGCCGCGAGCGCGCTCCTGCGCGCCGAGGTCGCCGTGAGCCAAGGCGACGCCGAGGGCGCGGCCGAGCACGCACGATCGGCGCTGGCGCAGATGACCGAGACGGAGCACGGGCCCCGCCGCTGGGCTCGTTGGCTCCTGGCCTGCGCAGACTGGATGGGCGGGCGACTGGCGGATGCGGAGTCGGCTTTTGCGGAGGTGCTGGCCGAGGGCAGGGCCGCGGTTCGCCGCGACTCTCGCAGCCCTCGTGCGAGTCCGGTTGAAGCCGCCTCCACGCCCCTGATCGCGGGCTGCTTCACGCTCGGCCGGGTGCAGCGGACGCGGGCGAATCTGGGCGCAGCCCTGAGCACCTACGAGGAGGGCCTCCGCTTCGCCGGCGAGGCCGGTCACCTCTCGCCGTACCACGCGGCCGAGGCACACGTGGGGATCGCGCAGGTGCTTTACGAGCGCGACGAGCTGGACCACGCTCTCGAGCACGTGACCGCGGGGATCGACTTGAGCCAGCAGATGGTCGAGCTGACCGTGCCGATCTTCGGACTGGTGACCCTCGCTTGGATCCGCCAAGCGAGGGGGGACCCGGATGGGGCCCTGGCCGCCATGGACGACGCCTGCCGGATGCGCCCGAGCATCGAGGTCAGCCCGCACAACCCCGGCCCGGCGGAGTGGGCACGGCTGGCCCTGGCGCAGGG
The DNA here is from genome assembly GCA_035641315.1 of Acidimicrobiales bacterium. Lineage (GTDB taxonomy): Bacteria > Actinomycetota > Acidimicrobiia > Acidimicrobiales > VFJN01 > DASQUK01. The sequence continues at coordinate 2,525 of DASQUK010000012.1, forward strand.
TCGCCTCGACGACGCGGCGCGCTGGGCGCGGGAGCGGGGCCTGACCGAAGACGCGGACCTCTGCTATCCGCGGGAGCCCGACTACCTGGTGCTGGCCCGTGTCCTGGTGGCGCAGGGCTTCCCCGACCGGGCTCTGCACCTGCTCGAGCGGCTCGACCGCCTGGCCCAGTCGCAGGGCCGGACGGAGAGCCTGATCCGCATACGGACGGTGCGGGCGCTCGCCATGCACGCAGCCGGCGATCGGCCGGGCGCCCTTGCCATGCTGGCCGACGCGCTCGCACTGGGTCGGCCGGAAGGCTACGCCCGGGTCTTCGCCGACGAAGGCCCGCCGCTCGCGGCGCTGCTGCGCAGCCTGGTCAGCGCGCGCCCGCGGGCACCCGTCGGCACCGTGTCACCGCAGCTGCGCCAGCAGGTGAGCCGGGTCCGTCAGGCGTTCGAAACCGTGACCGCTGCCCCGGAGCGGCCCGTCCCGGCCGCCGGCCTCGTCGAGCCGCTGACCGGCCGGGAGCTCGAGGTCCTCCGCCTGATCGCGGACGGCCGGCACAACCGGGAGATCGCCCGAGACCTCTACGTGACGCTGGACACCGTCAAGAAGCACACCAGCCACATCCTCACCAAGCTGAGCGCCACCAGCCGCACCCACGCGGTGGCGCGGGCCCGCGAGCTCGACCTCATTCCCTGACGCAGCGGCCTCCCGCAGCGTTCCACCGTGGGCGTGCGCGCACGGTGAAGATTCCACCTCGCGTTCCACCTTCACGTGACGCCCCGCAAAGGCTCCTCTTCGTACCGTGACGGCCGAACGGAACGGTCAGCATCCCAGCCATTGGGAGGACGCCATGGTGCCGATGACCACGGCCACCGGCTCGACACTGCGGGAGCTCGAGGGCCGGCGGGTGAGCCTCGCCCTCACCGACGGGTCACGCCTCGACGGCGTGATGCTGGTGTCCGCGGGACGGGGGCGCACCCGGACGCTGTGGGTCCACTCGGCGGGCAGCGACATCTTCGTCGCTCGCCGCGACGTCGTGGCCGCCTGGGAGGCCCATCCGGTTCACCGCCCACATCGGCGCACACGCCCACCCGAGAGGTGAACGGAATGGGGAAACGTGGCATGCCCGACGGCGCGGGCGAGCCCGAGGTCCCCGCCGGTGACAACTGGTGGGCCCACGCCCGCTGCAACGACGGCAGCAGGCAGCTCGCCGGCTTGTTCTTCAGCGGCGAGCTCCAGGACATCGCTCGGGCCAAGCGCATCTGCGGCACCTGCCCGGCGATGATCCCCTGCCTGGAGGGCGCGCTCGAGCGCCGCGGGCCGTGGGGCGTGTGGGGCGGCCAGCTGTTCGCCGACGGGAAGATCCTCGCCACCAAGCGGCGCCGCGGCCGGCCACCAAGCTGCCCCGCCCCGAGGACAACCTGCCGGAGATCCCCCTCCCCGAGCACCTCCAGGACGCGGCCGTCGTTCGCATCGCCTGACTGCGCCCAACCGAAGATTCCACCTCATGTTCCACCTTGGCGTGATGTGTCGGCAGGGGCGCTGTTCATACCGTGACCGCATCAACGGACATCAGAAGGGAGCCGCCATGTCCACCCCAGAGGACGGCTGGACGCCGGGAGCCAAGGTCGCCGCGGTCGTCTGTGCTGGCGCCGCGGTGGTTCTCGCTGTGCTGAGCATCTTGTTCTAGAGGAGCAACCCATGCGTACGAAATTCGACGGGTCGCGGGCAGGGGCGACCGGGGGTCCGGTGGTCACGTTCGACCGGGTCACGCGCCGCTACGGGGACGTCACGGCGGTCGATGACTTGTCGTTGGTGATCGGCCGGGGGGAGACGGTGGCGCTGCTTGGCCCCAACGGTGCCGGCAAGACCACCGCGATCGAGGTGCTGCTCGGCCTGGCCCGACCCGATGCGGGGGCGGTTGGGCTGTTCGCCGGTGCACCGGTCGACGCGGTCGCCCGCGGCCGGGTGGGCGCGATGCTGCAGGACGCCGGCCTGCCGCAGGGAGTGACCGTCGCCGAGCTGGTCGGGTTGATCCGCGGCCTGTACACCGACCCGCTGCCGGTCACCGACGTGTTGCGGCTGGCCGATCTCGTCGATGTCGCCGATCGCCAAGTGCACCGGCTCTCCGGCGGGCAGCGGCAGCGCGTCCGGCTGGCGCTCGCCTTCGCCGGCAACCCCGATCTGCTCGTGCTCGACGAGCCGACCGCGGCACTGGACGTGGAAGCCCGCCGCGGGTTCTGGGACCGGGTCCGCGCCTATGTCTCCCAAGGCCGCACCGTGCTGTTTGCCACCCACCGCCTCGAGGAGGCCGATGCGGTCGCCGACCGCATCGTCATGATCGCCAACGGCCGGCTGGTCGCCGACGGCACACCCGACGACGTGAAGGCGGCCGCATCCGGCCGCAGCACAGTCAGCTTCGCCGCCGACGGCCTGCCCGAGCGGGTCCTCGCCAGCCTGCCCGCCGTGGACGCCGTCGAGGCAGGCGGGCTGCGGCTGACCCTGCTTACCACCGACCCAGACCAGACCGTGCGCGCCCTGCTCCAGCGCGCACCGCAGGTGCGAGACCTGGAGGTGGCCCGGTCCGGGATGGAAGAAGCGTTCCTCAGGCTCATCCAGGAAGAGACCTGACATGAACTCCTACGTTGCCTACGCGTGGCTGGAAGCCAAACGCCAATGGCGCAGCCGCGACATCCTCATCTTCCGGCTCGGCATCCCCGTGGCGATCTACCTGGTCCTGCGGTCCACCAACGCCGGCGACCAGGACATGACCACCGCGTCGTCCGGGCTGGCCGGGCTGCCCTCCGAGACCGCCCGGATGCTGGCCGTGGCCGCCCTCGCCTCCGTCATCTCCGGGCTGGCCGCCGGGCCGGCGCTCGCCGACGAGCGTGCCAGCGGCTGGCTGCGTCAGCTCCGGGTGACCCCGTTGCGCCCCGGCGCCGCCGTCACCGCCAAGATCGCCGTGGCGATGAGCTTTGCCCTCCCGGCGATCGCCCTCGTCGCGGCCGCCGCTGGCATCACCGAACGCGTCGACCTCGGCGCGGTGCAGTGGGTCGAGGTGGTCGGGTTGATGTGGCTCGCCACGACGCCGATCACCGCGATCGCCACCCTGGTGGGACTGGCCTTCGCCACCGAGGTCGCCCAAGCCGCCCACACCCTCACCTGGGTCATCCTGTGGCTGCTCGGCGGCATCTTCACCCCGCTCAGCAACATGCCCGACGCGGTCGCGGCGATCGGCGAGCGGCTGCCCTCCAACGCGGTCATCAACGTCGGGTGGGCCACCGCCAGCGGTGACCCGATCCCGGCCTCAGCCATCGCCGTGCTCACCGCCTGGACCCTCGGCGCCGGTGGCCTCGCCGCCCTCGCCTGGCGGCGGGTCATCTCCCGGTAGGAGATCCCCATGACGCAAGCACCATGCCCAGACACCATGGGACGGGCCGCCGATCCGAGCGTTTCCATGGGCTCGAACCTGAGTCCGGCCGTGGCGGTCCGGGACCTCGTGAAGACCC
>DASQUK010000013.1:0-7392 GCA_035641315.1 Acidimicrobiales bacterium
GAAGGCCGTGGCGGCGCGTCGCGATCGGCATCGCGGTCGTCCTTCTCCTGGTAGTGGGCGTGGTGGTCCCGCCGCTAACCCGTCGGGCGGGTCGGGCCGGATGGCTCGCATGACGATTGTCATCGCCAAGTCCGGAGATCCGTCAGTACCGGATGCTCGCCCGCGTCCGTACCGTCCATCTCATGGAATGGACCCCCATTGTCGACAAGAAGACCGACACGACGACGGGGCGGCGGATCGGGCCCATGGGCACCGCCGTGCGGGTGGCCGGTGGCCTTGCTCTCCTCTACCTCGCTGGCGCCGACGGGTGGTCGTGGAACGTCGGGTGGTACGAGCCGGTCATCGGGCTGGCGGTCCTGCCTGCGATCATGCTCGCCGTGGGGCTGATGGCCCGTCGCTATATGACCGGACCGCTGCGCCTCACCGGACCCATGTGGACCTGCCTCAACTGCGCGGTCATCGTGACGCTCGTCGTCAACCCCTACACGGCCGGCGGCGCGTTGCTGTTCTACGGGGCCACGATGCTGATCGCCGCATGGCGGGGACAGGCCGGGTGTGAGATCACCGTGATACCCAACGTGCTCCTGCGCCGCGACGACCAGATCGGCTGCCCCACCCTGTCGCTCATCGACGAGGCCGAGACCCGGCTGCGCCGCACGGAGTCGGCCGCGACCTACTGAGCGCTACGGTGACCAGGTGAGCGAGGCCAAGCGAGCGGCCTACCGCACGTGGTTCGCGCTGTTCGGCGCCCACAACACGGCCGGTGGACGGTTGCTGTGCACGGGCTGTGCCCTCCTGTTGCTGGTGTTCCCGCTCGCCGACCTGGCCAGCGGCCGGCTCTCCACTGGTGCGACGATCCTCGCGGCCGGGGGCCTGGTGGCCTTCGCCGCCGTGTACCTGCGGGTGTTCTGGATCCTGCCCCGCATGGCCGACGAGCGGCGGGCCGAGGGTTTCGCGCTGCTCGCCGCCGTGGCCGTGCTCGCCGTCGTGCTCGGCGCGGTGCTTGGCCAGGAGTGGCCGGGGTTGCTCGTCTACCTGAGCGTGGGGGTGGGGTTGGTTGGTCTGCCTCCAGTTGTCCGCGAACTCGACGGGCGTGAGCATGCTGAGAGCGGAGTGGGAGGCGGTAGGTGTTGTACTCGATCCGCCAGTCGGCGACGAGGACCTGGGCATCGAGCAGGGTGTCGAACTGTTCGATGGCCAGCAGCTCGTCGCGGATGCGGCTGCCGTAGGACTCGACCCAGGGGTTCTCCCACGGTGAGCCGGGTTCGATGTAGCTGGCGCCGGCGCCGCCGAAGCGGCACCAGTCCCGCAGGGCGTTGGCGGTCAGCTCGGGTCCGTTGTCGCAGCGGATGAACTCCGGGTGGCGACCGCGTTGGCCGACGATCTTGTCCAGGCAGGCGACCGTCGCGTCGGCGTCGATGCTGTGGTCGACGTGGTCGGCGAGGGACTCGCGGGTGAACTCGTCGACCACGTGCAGGATCTTGACCACTCTCCCGGTGGCGGTGACGTCGAACTGGTAGTCCAGCGCCCACACGTGATCGGGCCGCTCAGCTCGCAGCCGATCCGCGGGGCGTGGCGGAGTCACCGAGGCGTTGACGCATGCGGCGCTTGGGCGGCACCCGCAGGCCCTCCTCACGCCACAAACGCTGGATCTTCTTGCGGTTCACCACGCAGCCCTCCCGGCGCAACACCGCGTGCGCCCGCCGATAGCCCCAGCGAGGGTGCCGCTTGGCGAAGCACCGCAGCCGTTCTCGCAGGTCCCGGTCCGGGTCGGGATCACCTGGGATGTGCCGCTGAGTAGAGCGATGCTGGCCGACGATCGCACACGCCCGCCGCTGCGACAGGCCGAGCCATTCCTGGACCATGTCCACCGCTCGACGTTGCCGCGACGGGCTCACCAGTTTCCCTCCGCGATCTCCCGCAGCGCCCGGTTCTCGAGCTCCTTGTCGGCCACGATCTGCTTGAGCTCACGGTTCTCCCGCTCGAGCTCCTTGAGCCGCTTGGCGTCGTCGGCCTTCATCCCGCCGAACTGGTTCCGCCACCGGTGATAGGTCTGCTCCGACACCTCCAGTTGCCGCGCCACCTCGGCAACGTCGGCGCCCTCACCGAGGAGCCGGTCGGCCTCCCGCAGCTTGCGGATGATCTGCTCAGGCGTATGCCTACGTCGAGCCATCGTGATGAGCCTCCTTCGCCCAGCCATCCTGGGCAACGGGCTCTCACAACAGGTGGACCAACCTCAGGGGGTCGGGCCAATGGTCCTGGGCGCTTGAGGACAACGTCGTGTGAACCAACGGCACGGACCTGCAGAGAGCCGGGTGCGTGGGAACACGCACGTCCGGTTCGGAGGTGCGGGCCGGGGAAACGGACCACCCGAAAGGGCAGCACCGCGCCCCGGCCCGATCCCTACCTCGAACGGGTCCACCGCGAGATCAAGCGCCGCTGCGACGTCGTCGGCGTTTTCCCCAACGACGCCGCCATCGACCGGCTCGTCACCGCCGCCATCGTCGAACAACACGACGAATGGGCCGTCGCTGAACGCCGCTACCTCTCCGGGACCTCCATGGCCAGGCTCCGCGAAAGCACCACCGAGTTGCCCGCCTCAGCGCGCACACGGCGACGCCTCGCCGGCTGAGCCAGGATCGGGGACATGGCCGTCCCCGAACCCGCCCTCGCCAAGATCCAACGCTTCTGCGAGCGGCGCACCCCACCCAAGCTGCGCGACCAGATGCGCCTCGAGGCCACCACCCGAGGCAACTCCGTCACCATCGCCGACTGCCGACCCCTCTGGCAGGGCGCACCTGGCGAATGGACCCGGCTCCCCATTGCCCAGCTTCGCTACCAGCCCACCACCCAACGCTGGACTCTCTACTGGGCCGACCGCAACGACCGCTGGCACTCCTACGAAGACCTCGACCCCACCACCGACCTCGACACCATCATCCGCGAGATCGACCAAGACCCCACCTGCATCTTCTTCGGCTGACACCTACCATCGCGCCCGGCCGGAGATCACTTCTCCACCACGACGCGGGGCGTCATCCGAGGATGCGCCAGGCTGCACTGCGCCTCTCAAAGGGCTCGACTTCGGTGCGAGCGTGCTCATGACGCATCCTCCAGTGCGAGTGTGATCGGACAGCGGTCCTGCGGACAGACGCGCAGGTCGCACAAGCGGCACATGTGTTCCGACTCGTCGTAGCCGGGCGTTAGCAGCGCCAGCAGGTCCTCAACAGCCGACTCCAGCTGCGCCTGCTCGGTGCGGCTGAGCCGATCGATCACTGCCTCGAGCCAAGCGAGCCTCGCCTCATTCAGACGTGCCCACGCGTCCTTCCCGGAAGGGGTCAACCACAGACCGCGAGTCCGACCATCGACTCCCGCCTTGCGCTCGATGAGTCCTCGGTCGGCAAGGCGATCGATGACGCGGACGGTGCCCGGATGGCTGATCGCCAGTGCCGTCCGTACCGATTCAATGCTGCAGCCGGGCGTCTGACCAACGAAGTTCAGGGCCGCAGCTTCGGAGGACGCCAGTCCGGTAGCGGCAGTGACGACACGTTGCTGCCCGTCGGCCAGGGTCAGTCCGAGAGCACCAACCAGGTTGGCCAACCGCGGGTTGTCCATCCGTCAATCATTCAACTCGCGCAACAAGAGCGCCGACTCCGCACGGAACAGCTCTGTCCACTGTCCGCGGGGATTCGTGCGCGTCAAACGCCACTACTTCCTTCTCGTCGCGGCGATGACCGAGCCACCAGCGGCCAGGATACATGCGCAGATTATATAATGTGCGCATGGAAGCCAGAGTGGTAGAAGGAGCGCACGTCTTCGCAGACCCATCCGGCGTCATCCGCATCTGGAATGCCGGGGCCGAGGCACTCTTCGGCCACGCCGCCGAAGACGCGATCGGCCAGACACTGGATCTCATCGTCCCGCCTGATTACCGCGAGCGGCACTGGGAGGGCTACCGGGCCGCCATGGCTGCCAGCGACGGCAACATTGACCACGGATCGTTCAACATCCCGGCGCTGCACCGAAGCGGAGCAGTCAGGCGGATCGAAGTCAGGCTGCACGTGGTCCACGACAGCCGCAACCGCGTGACCGGCGCCATGGCCGTGTTCTCACCAGACAACGACAGCGCGCCACCGCTTCCGCGCCTGTAAGCAAAGTCAAGCAGCGGGCCCTGGCACGCCCGCCACCCTCGTCCAAGTCAGGCGGCGGCGCCAGATCGCCCGCCCGGGCGACCAGCACATTCCCGACCGCTACGGACCTCGACCTCTGCATCCAACGTGGCGACCCAGCCAGAGACGCGTCCTCAACCGCCGGCTGGGTGACGCGCTTGATGCTCGTCGATTCGCGGAGCGCTTCCTCGCGCGGGGACTGTCCGGTTCGTTGTGTAACCGGGCGTGATGGCTTCATGGTCAGCTGGCGGCCTGGATGCGGTCGCCGTAGTGGATGGTGAGTGCGTTCAGGATGGGTTTCCAGGCGTTGATCCGCGCCTAAGAACGGCAAGGTCCGCACGTCGATCTTCCCCAAGAGCCTTACCGACGACCTCGGCGAGATCGACGATGAGACCGCCACCTGCGAGGGACCAGAGGGTCTGCTGTTTGCGAGCGCGTCGGGTCGGATCATGCGGCGCAGCAACTTCCAGCCGGTCTGGATCCGGGCCGCCGACGTCGCCGGCTGGCCCATGACCGCACCCTTGCAGCGCACTGGCGGCTACGGGCAGACCGACAAGGGCTGGCGCTGGACCGGTGCGGCCAAATGGTCACCGCATGACCTGCGCCACGTCGCCGCCTGCTGGATGCTCTTCGACCTCGGCCTCGACCCCGCCGTCGTCGCCGACAAGTTGGGCACGCCGACCCCAACTTCACCATCAAGCGCTACATCGGCGTGCGCGGCGACCCCGACACCGCCGCAATGGCGGTGACCGATGGGTGGTAGCGGCTCGCCGCCACTCCCCCACCCTCCCACCCGCCAACACACGAGCTGACACGCTGGATCGGTAGGCAGACCCCGAAGCTGCCTCCACCGGATCCCGAGACGGCCAGCACGCTACGCGACGAAGTCGCTCGCGGGACTGCCGCGTGATCCGGTGACATCTGATCTGTGGTGCCGTGAGGTGCCGCTGGAAGGATGTGCATCATGCCCAGGCCTTGTCCCCGGGAGTCCGGGAGGACGTGATCCGGGTTGCCCGCAACCGCGGGCCCGGCGTTCGGATCAAGGACATGCTGCGGACTTCGGGATCTGGGAGTCGTGTCTGACGAACTGGATGACTCAAGCCGATCGTCACGATGGTGTCCGGCCGGGGCGGTCGACCGACGAGCTTGCCGAGAACCGGGAGCTCCCCAGGCGGCTCCGGATGCTCGAGCAGGAGAACGAGGTGCTGCGTCGAGCCGCGGACGGTGCCTTCCCTCGATCGCCGGGTCTGCGGTCAGGGAGGGCGGCTCCGGCGACGGCTTGCGGCCCGGGGGTAGACACGCGGTCATGCTGACCCAGGTCGTACTCGTCAACCTCGACGACGAGGACGCCATCGACAACGTGGTTCAACGCGCCCGGTCATTGGGGTCGGCCTTCGACGTGGTGATCGACCTCGAGGCCGGCGGGGAATCAGGACTCGCGCGGCCGGGGAGCGGCTGGTGAGCTCATGTAGCTCGCCAGTTCCTCCAGGGTGACGAGCCCGTCGCCGTCGGCGTCCATCATCTCGATGGCCCTGGCCGCGGTTTCGTCGGTGAAAGCCACGCCCAGGGTGCCCATGAGTTCCTTGAACTCCGCCGCCGAGACGCGGCCGTCGCCGTCTCTGTCGAGCATGGCAAAGGTTGTTGCGTACTTGTCGGTGTCCACCATCGTCGTCGTTGGGCCTCCCAGCGTAGGTGTCGAGCTCTGGGATCGTACCCATGACGGCCCTGCCCAACCGTCGTGGTCCAGCGTTGGTGCGGCGGCCGCGGCAGGGGCGAACCAGGAACTCGGCCGGCAGGCGGAGGCCCTCCGCCGTGCAGGAGGGCACCTGACGACGGGTCGACGGCATCGTCGCGCTCCCGACCGACAACCCCCTGATCCCGATCGCCGGCTTCGCGACACGACGCTGACCGGCACGTCGGTGAGGCTCGCCCGATCAGGTCCCGCGGTGCCGTCAGCCTCGCCGTCAGGGGCCGGTCGGGAGGTGGCGGCCCGTGGTGGGCCGCGATCGAAAGGCGGGCAGCTCGATACCCCGCGCGCGCAGCACGGCCCGTATGGCGAGCAAGTTGGTCAGCGTCGCGGTGTCGAGCGACTGCGCGTTGCGACGCAGGGCACGCTCAATCCTGGTCAGCTCCGCAGTGTCGCGCCGTCGAGCGTCGCGCACCACGCGGCGGTAACTCTTGCGGACCGTGAGCATGGTTCCCAGCTCCCTTCCCGCAGCAGGATCCCGGCTTCCCGTTTCGAGGTTCCCGAAACACGCACGGCGCTCGTTCAGTACCGAGTGCTTGGGGGCAGGTATGACCATCCAGTCACGTGCTGTGCGGCCAAGTGTCCGGTTGTGGGCGTCGGCGCTGTTCAACTGATCAGCTACGTAGCACGGCCTCACCCATGTCCTCCCAGATGGCGGCGTGCACGCGGGGCGTAGGCGCCCTGCTGGACGGTTGGAGATCACCCACGCAACACCGAACATCGGTTCGCCAGGTGCTACGGTGGACTCCCGGCTCGTCGTGCCTGCCGGCGATGCCGAGGGCGGTGCCAAGGTTCTGACTGCGTCGATCTCGGCACTCAGACGAGCGCCCACGCGTGGCGCTGCGACCACGCATAGCGTCACCACTCGACCGGGTAACCAACCGGCAGATAGCGGGAGCACCGGTCCGGCCCCGGGCGGGCGGGAGTCAGGCCGGTGCTCGACCGCACAATCGAGGCTACCGGCCGTGGCCGGCCACCAGGATCGACGGACCTAACGCCAAGAACACCCGGTGTCGCCCGCCAGCGTGATGGGACCGCCCTTTCGCCAGTGGGATGGGACCACTTCGGGAGCGTCCAGCGCCGACGCGGGGATGATGAACGACGCGTGGTGAGCGGTCAAGCATCGTTGTGGTGTTGGGACCGGTCGTTGGCCGGCGAGCGGTGGGTGTGGGCCTGGGCGTGGGCGACGAGGTCTTGGGTGGCGACCTCGCTGCGGCAGAGCAATGGCAACCCGCAGCACGCGGGCGACATGGCCGCGCAGCTCACGCTCGTCGGTGACGTTCCGGCGTGGCGGCCGGAGACCGGACACATGCTCCACGGCCCGAAGCCGGATCCCTTGAGTTCAATGGGCTCGCAGACACCTTCGGTGGTCGGCCACCCTGACGGGGGCGGCACCGATGGCATCGACCCATCGCGGCCTCTGGCACGCCATGGCTGCGACGCTCACCCAGGGGGGACTCAATGCGGCTCACCAAC
>DASQUK010000014.1:0-4667 GCA_035641315.1 Acidimicrobiales bacterium
GGGCGTTGGCCCAAAGACATGGGCTCGTGGAGAGCCGGATGCGTGGGAACGCGCACGTCCGGTTCGGAGGTGCGGGCCGGGGAAACGGACGCTTCGAAAGAAACACACCGCGCCCCGGCCCGACCCCTACCTCACGGTTGCCTGTGCGACATGGTGAGAAATGGCTCAGGCCTCGCGGTAGCGGTCGGGGTCGGAGGCGAACGCTGCGGAGCACTCGAGGCTGCAGAACCAGTACTCATGATCGTCGTGTCGGAGCCGGCCGACTGCGGTCGCGCGGAGCACTTGCATGCGGCACACGGGGTCGATCGTGGCGCCTGCCAGCTCGGGGTCGACGGCGATTTGGAACAGCTCGACGGGAGCCCTGAGGTTCCGTAGGTCGAAGCTGCCGAGGTCGACAACCGGCAGGTCAGCCCCGCGGGCTGCGACGGCAACGGGTTCGGTGGCCAGGAGTTGGCCGCCCGAGGCCTGGCCCGCGACCCGGGCCGCGAGGTTGACGGTGGCGCCGAACATGTCGCCGTCTCGTTCGATGACGGGCCCGTGATGTAGCCCGGCCCGCGGGAGCGGCATTTCTTGTTCCCGAGCGCAGGCCGAGAACAATGACAACGAACCGTCGAGAGCGGCACCGGGGTCGGGAAAGGCCAGCATCAAGGCATCGCCGATCGTCTTGACCAGTCGATCGGCGATGCCCAACGCCGAGCGTGCGAGCTGCTCGAAACGTTCGAGAAGCGCTACGGCGTGCTCATCGCCGTGGGCCTCGGTGAGGGCCGTGAACCCGGCGAGGTCGACGAATCCGACCGTAAGGCCCTCGGGGCGAGCGGTCATCGCGTGCTCGTTCGGCTGGTCACGTCACCATCTTGCATCCGGCCGGCAAGTTGCGGCTCACCCGCCCGCGCAGCCCCACGAGCCGGCGGCGAACAGCGGCACACTGCCATGGCAGATGGACCACTCAACCAGGTCCCGTCATTGCCGTCTGCTCAGGCTCGCCGACGTCCTGACACGGGCGGACGCGACCATCGCGGCCCTGGGGGCGCTGTCCCTCGGGGTGGTGGACCATACCCTTGCGGGCTGACGCCGATCGGAGTCGGCCGGGTGGCGGCCTAGGCCGCCGGTAGCGACTGGTGGAAGCGGAAGGCGTTTCCGGGGTCGTAGCGTGCTTTGATGCGCACCAAGCGCTGGTAGTTCGTGCCGTAGTAGGCGTCCGCCCAGTTCTCGAGGTCGGGGTCGGCGAAGTTCTGGAACACCCGCCCAGATCCCCACGGGTGGACCGACATCCACGATGCGAGCACCCACCGGTGGGCGGCCACCTCCGCGGCGCTGGTCGCCGGGGGGTCGATGACGGCCGCGTGCTTGAGCTGGAACAGTTCGGCGCGGTGGACGAAGGCGGTGGCGTCGGGCCGAACCCGGTTGTACGCCCCGCCCCAGGGCATGAAGTCCAGCTCGCGGGATTCCCCGGGCACCCGTCCCCGGGAGAAGGTCTCCACCAGCGCCGCGATCGCGTCGTTGGGCAGCGGCCGCCGGAAGAACTCCGACTTGGCGAACAGGTGGCCGGGTTGCGTCACATCAGGCTGCGGGCCCTCGTCCACGCCCTCGTCGTCGGCGCCGATTTGGGCCCAGAATCGCCGCGTCTCCGGGAAGGGCATGTGCTGGCGCGAGGCCGAGACGGGCTCTGTTCCCGCTCGGACGACGAGCTCGTCGAGCAGCTCCGCGGCTACGGACTCGGTGCCCAACAGTGCGGCGTAGACGTCGACGGACGGGGGCTGGTCGACATCGCCGGTAGCCGTCACCTTCAGGCTCGCCGCGAGCTCGTCAGGTGCGCGCGGCGCCCAGTCCTGCCACGCCTCGATGACGACGCCGGCCTGCGAGTACGGCCAGGTCGCGTGGATGTTCGTCGCTTCCGGCGCCGGGACGGTGCGGAAGTCGAACGCGGTGACGACACCGAAGTTGCCGGCGCCGGCGCCCCGCAGCGCCCAGAACAGGTCGTCGTGGTGGTTCTCGTCGCACTCCAGGATGCGGCCGTCGGCCAGCACGATCTGTGCCCCGGCGAGATGATCGGACGTCGCCCCGTAGGAGCGGCCAAGGATCCCGAGCCCGCCCCCGAGCGCCAAGCCGGCGATCCCCACCGCTGGGCAGGTGCCCGCCGGGATGGCGAGGCCGTGCTCGCCGAGGACGTCGTATACGGCGCCGAGCCGGGCGCCCGCACCCACGGTCGCCGCCCCGCCGGAAACCGACACCGCACCCATCGGCGTGACATCGATGACGACCCCGCGGGTCGACGAGTGCCCGGCGAAGCAGTGCCCGCCGCTGCGCACTGCGCACTCCAGGTCGTGACGGGCGAGAAACGAGATCGTCTCGGAGACGTCCTCGGGCGTGGTGCACCGCACGATGGCCTGTGGCCGCACGTCGTGGAACCGGGCGTTGAACGGGCTGTCCACCCGGTCGTAGGCGATCGAGCCCGGCAGAGCAACCTCGCCGCCGATGGCGGCCTGGAGCGTCGGCCAGCGGGAAGTCGGATCAACCCGGTTAGGGCTCATGTCGGCATCTTGGGGACAGCAGATCGCAGTGCTAGGTCGTCTTGTCCCCGACAGCAGCGTGTGACGTGCCTGCGTGCGTGACCGGCTCGCGCGTCGGTTGGGACCCGCACAGAATGCCCCGAACGCCGCGTGCCAGCCGAGCAGCCCGGAACGCTGTACGTACGAACGCTCCCCGAACCGGGGGACCGTCCACGATCGCGAATGCCGCCTGCTCGTCCTTGAGTCGCAGGTCGGGGACGTACCGGCGCACCGGCGCCTCAAGTTCGACCTGGCCGCTGGCCACGAGCCGCATCAGCGCGGTGGCGGTCTGGGTCTTCGTGACCGAGCCCAGCACGTACAGCGTGTCCGGGTCGACGGGCAGCGGGTTGTCGACGCTCGTCACGCCGTTGCACGTGGATCTCCCGTCCGTTCGCCCACACACCGGGGGCGACGTCGCGGGGCGGACCGCCGGGAGCTCCTTCGTGGACCAAGTTAGGCGGCCCTTGGCACCAGGTTGTGCGGGGTCCCCGCCGGCATTGGATCGCGCTCACCCACAGGCCCAGTGTGGGCGTCGCGTGTGCGGTTGGACCACACTGAGCTGCACTGCACCCGCGTCCGAGAGGGAGGTCGACCGATGGCCGAGCGAGCCGTCCGGGCCGCGCTGGCCTTGCTGGTGGCACAAGGTTTGGTCGTCGGATCGTGGGCGGCGATCTCGCCCCGATCGTTCTACGACGACTTCCCTGGTGGTGGCCGCGCCTGGGTTGCCGCCGACGGCCCCTACAACGAGCACCTGGTGCGCGACTTCGGCGATCTCAACCTCGCCCTCGCGGCCGTCGCCTTGGTGGCGCTGGTAACCATGGGACGAGCCCTCGTGCTCGCCGCCGGCCTCGGCTGGATCGTCTACCAGGCACCGCACCTCATCTACCACCTGCGCCACCTCGACGTGTATGGCACGACCGATCAGGCGCTCAACGTCACCAGCCTGGTGCTCGCGCTGGCGCTCCCGCTGGCTGTCGTGGTGCTCGCCCCGCGCCTGGGACGGACGACGGCACCGGTCCAGCATCAGCCGGCTCGCTGAGCGGAGCCATGTCGACCTCGCCGATGCTGTACTCCTTTGGCCGCCAAGTGCCGAACTGCTCGGTGAACACCTTGAGGGCCCGCTCCTGGGACGCGGCCACGGTGACGGTTCGGACCACGGGTGCGCAGGTCTGCTGGCTCAGTTCTCCTCACGCTGCTGGTGTTCCACGGCCGCCATGAACGCGACAGGCGCGTCGTTCCACACCCGGTCCAGGTAGGCGCACAACTCCCACGACCCCCTCCGGTCTGATCCGGTACAGCGCCTCGTGCCCGCCACGTGGCCGGGCACAAGACCGCCTCCTTGAGGTGCTGGAGACCGCGGGACGACTGATCGGGAAGCGCTTCGCGAGCTCGCCCACGGCACACGGCCCGACGCTCAGCGCTTCGGAGATCGCCCAGCGCGACGGGTCCGCCAACGCCGCCAGTCCATGCCCTGGATGAGCCGGCATCACCGCAAGCCGCAACCCGTTCCAAGTCACGGCGACGGTCGGACCGATGTCCCCCACCCCGAGCGACTGCTGGCTGGACGCCACCTGGTCCTTTGTTCACCCCAGCTGCCACGCTCGCCGGCCCACGTGCTGGACATGGGCTCCGGAGCAGCGGGCGGGTTGGTTCCCGCGCTGAGGAGCCAGGGCTACGACGCGATCGGTGTCGACCGCCGACGCCCCCGAGGCAGCCGGATACCACGGCATCGCGTTCGAGCGATACGAGGGGACACAGCGCTTCGACGCCGTCGTCGCGTCCACCTCCCTGCCACCACGTCGGCAACCTCGTCCAAGGGGATGTCAGGCGGACCCGAGGCGGCGAGGAGCCAACACCGAAGGGCAGTCACCAACGGCCGCCGGGCATCTCGATGCTGCTGGCTTGGACTGAGATGTGGCCGCCACCCGTTATCTCGACGTTCAGTTTCTCATGTCCGACATCGACACGGCTGATCGGCTGGTTCGGTGCTCCGGAGAGGGCCCAGACAACTGACAGCCGGCGGAGCCCTGACGCCCTGATTGCCACATCGCTTTCCTCTGCGCGAACGACGATGGACAAGACCCCAGCTTCCCAGTCGACGACCAGTCGAAGAACCGA
>DASQUK010000015.1:0-12080 GCA_035641315.1 Acidimicrobiales bacterium
CGTCGGGTCGTTGTAGGTGAACGCGACACTCGAGCAACCCAGCTGCTTGGCAGCCCGGGCGATGCCCTCGGGTGACGCCGCGTCGGCGAGCGTGTCCATCTCCTTCGACTTGGAGATGTCCCAGTTCTGGCAGAAGCGGCAGGCCAAGTTACACCCCGCCGTGCCGAAGGAGAGCACCGACGATCCCGGTAGGAAGTGGTTGAGCGGCTTCTTCTCGACGGGGTCGATGCAATAGCCCGAGGAGCGACCGTAGGTCAGCAGCACCACCTCGTCGTCGACCCGCCCGCGCACGAAGCACATGCCTCGCTGGCCTTCTTGCATGCGGCAGGCGCGCGGGCAGACATCGCACTGCACTCGCCCATCGGGGAGGCGGTGCCAATACTTCGTCGGGAAGGTGGCCGGCGCCTCGCCGCTCACGACCTCACGGTAGTCCTGCGGCCGGCCGTTGCCACCCCGGGAGTTCACTACGGCGCGACAGTGCGGGGATTTGGAGGCCGCGCGACCCGAGCGATCGTTCCTGGGTATCCGGTATCGCCGGGTACACGACAGGCTTCCGATCTGCAGCTCTGCTCTCTGGCCCGAGCGGGCACCGACGTCTTCTACGCCGTCAGGACCTCGCCGTCCACCGTGATCTCGGTGCGGTTCGGGTAGAAAGACAAGAACCCGGCGATCTCGGCAGCGGCTGAGATCGGTGCCTCGTACGCCCAGACGATGCCGTCGTGAGTCTGGCCGCCGACGTTGGCCGACCAGTACGAGGCCTCTCCCTTGAACGGGCAGGTCGTGTGAAACGACGTCGGACGGAGCAGGTCCATGCGCACGTCGTCCTGGGGCAGGTAGTACCGCGAGGGTAGGCCGGTCTCGTCGAGGCGCAACGCGTGGTCGGTCGTGGCCAGCAGTTCGCCGTCGAGTCGAACCTCGACATGAGCATCGCTGGGGGTGATGGTGACGACGTGACCTGCGCTCATTGCGTCTTTCAACACCAGCGAAACCTGCACCATTCCCCGCCGGCGGCGTGTCGGCGCCGGTCAGCGCGCGACAGCTTCGGTCGCGCCAGGCAACGCTCGGTGAGCAGCTCGTCCCAATCCGCGACGTACCGGCCGTCGAAATCCCGTGAACTCAGGTTCACGCCTATCCGAGTACCGCGACCGCTACCACGCCGCCGAGGTGCGGCGGTATCGCCGGCTCGACGGTGCTTCGCGACGGACTTCCCCCGGCGGCGCTCATCATCGCGAGCGCGACGTAATCGGTGTTCGGTATGGCTCACCACGCCGGTGGCAACCACGATCCGACTACTCAGCGTACTGGCCGCCCCGAGGCATTCGCTGTGCCCTATAGGGCACGGTCCCGTTGACCATCGACATGCTGCGGCGTGCCGCGCTCGGGCGAACGTCAACGTGAGAATAGCCACTAATACCGAGGCGTTCGCGCTGCTACGACGATGACGTCCGTGTCCCGTACGCGCTGCCCACCTTCTGCTCGTGCTGCGTTTAGCCTTCCTCCGTGGCCTCGCTCTCTGAGTCGTTGTGGCGCCGCAACCGAGTCCTGGCCGAGGCCGCGCTGGAGCACATGGTCGTCCAGGGCATCGCGTCTGGGGAGTTGCCTCGGGCCACGTTCGCTCACTACGTGGCACAGGACGCTGCCTTCCTTGACGCGTTCTGCCGCGCCTACGCCCTGGCTCTGGCGAAGAGCCCCGACCGAGAGGGGCTGATCGCGTTCAGGGAGCTTCTGGACGCGGCTGTCGACGAGCTCCGCCTTCACAAGGGCTACGCGGCCCGATGGGGCGTCGACCTTGACCAGGCGGCAGACCCAGCCACGTTGGCGTACACCGACTTCTTGGTTGCGGTCGCGGCGCTCGAGCCGGTTGGTCATGTCGCGGCGGCGATGACGCCGTGCATGCGGCTCTACGCCTTTCTTGGCCAGCGGCTGGCCGCCCACACCAAGCCCGACAGTCCGTATCGCGAGTGGGTGGTGACGTACTCGAGTGCGGAGTTCGAGGCTCTGGCGCGACGTCTGGAGGGTCTGCTGGACCGCTACGGCGGTGATCACGACCGCCTGGCTGTCCTGTATCACCGGGCGATGGAACTCGAATTGCGGTTCTTCGACGCCGCCAGCCGATGGGAGAAGCCATGACCGCGGATGCGCTGTTGACGCGCCACGCGGGGGCGTGGCAGGCGGCCACCGTTCACCCGTTCCTCGCCGGCGTGCGGGACGGGTCGGTGCCCGCGGACTCCTTCGACCGTTGGCTGGCCCAGGACTACCTGTTCGCGCAGGCACTGGTGCGCGCCCAGTCCCGCGTCGCGGCCGCCGCCCCCATCGCGGATATCGGCCTCCTCGCCGGGGGCGTGGTCGCCACTGTTGGGGAGCTCAGCTGGTTTGAGGACATGGCGGCCCGGCGCGGCCTGGCCCTCGACGCCCCCATGCATCCAACCACTCGGGCGTACTGCGACTTCCTGCTGGCACTGACCTACGCCGTCTACCCGGCCCAGATCACCGGGATCTGGGCGCTGGAACGCACGTACCTTGAGAGCTGGGAAGGCGCCCGCCCCGGTGCTCCGCCTTACCGGGAGTTCGTCGAGAGGTGGACCACCGACGGCTTCCGGTCCTACGTCGGCGACCTCCAGGCTGCGGTTGATCGCCAGGTTGAGGCCTCCGTCGGCGAGCAGGCGCGAGAAGCGGAGGACGCATTCCTCTGGGTGACTCACTACGAGCGAAGCTTCTGGGACATGGCCATGTCCGGCTAGCTCGGACCGATGAGATTCACGAGGGGAGCTATGCCAAACGCACCGGTGAGGTTCGTCACCGCGTTCCGTTTCACCGGTGATTACGGGCGCTTCGCGTTTGAGCGGGGTGTAGCGCTGCGTCGACGGTGAGGGGGTGTGTCCCGCGTTGGGGGCCGGGGCTCCGGCCATGGGCGTGTAGGACGCGGCGATCAGGGTGCCCGTCGAGCGCCGCGGGCATCGGTCGCCGGGGCGCGCCGGTCCCCCCGAACGGGGCGAGCCGTTCGGGGGGAGCGTGGGTGGAATCAGCCGCCGGCGATGCCCCCCTCGGCGTCGACGATCGAGGCATCGGGCACCGGCACGCACGGTCCGACCGGGCTCGTCGAGAGGCGTAGGTTCACGTTCGCCGCGATCCTGTCCTGGTGCTCGTCGATCTGGAACTCGAACACCGCGGTCTCGCCGGGTTGGAGCTGGTCCGGGTGCAAGACGAGTTGCGGATCGTCGTCCGGAGACGTGGGCGCCCAGGTGAACAGCACCTCTCCCGGCGGTTCTTGCACCCATCCGGTCGACCGGTCCGGGTTGCAGGCGAAGCCGCTCTCGAGGAAATCGACGACGGCGGGCACACCCAGGTCGGTGAGGCGTCGCTGCAGGTCCTTGGGGTGCTTGCCCTCGCGGATGGTGATGATGATCGCACCGTCGGCGGTGCGCACCGCGGTGTTCGCGCTGGCGCTGTCGTGCCCGCTGAGCACGAGTGATGTGGCGAGCCCGAACCCCGCCGCGAGGGCCGCGGCGATCAGGCCGATGCGGCGCCAGCGGCGATGGGTCACCACCGGCGCCGCCCGCGGCTCCATCTCGAGGTCATGTTCAATCTGGGTCATCAGATCTTCCTTCAGGTTGGTGAGCCGGCCGGCGGGGAGGTCTCGCTCCTGGGGGATGTAGTGCTCAGTCACTATTCCTCCTCCACTTTCCGGGGAGCTCGATTGAGCTTCACACCATCTGTGTTCGTTCGCGACCGGGGGTTCCCATCCAGGGCCGCCAGCCGGGCACGGGCGCGGGCGAGTCGCGACCGGACAGTGCCGACGGGGATGTCGAGCACCGTCGCCGCCTCCTGGTAGGTCAGCTCCGACCAGGCGCAGAGCGCCAGCACCTCCTGGTCGCGGCGAGGCAGCCGCTCGACGAGAGCCAGCACCCGGCGCATCTGCCGCTCGTCGGCAAGGCGCCCCGCGACATCGTCGGCCGGGTCGGGCTGGGGGCCCGGGCTCGGGAGCCGGGCCAGCGCCGCCCGGTATCGACGGAGCGACCGCCGATGATTGCGCAGGAGGTTGTTGGCCACGCCCAGCAACCACGGCCGCGCGGACTCGCCGATCGGTCGCACGTCACGTCGTCGCCGCCACGCCGCCACGAACACTGCGGACGTGAGCTCCTCGGCGTCGGCCCAGCTGGCGGTACGCCGGAAACAGTGGTTATAGACGCTGCGGGCGTGGCGTTCGAACAGCACGCCGAAGCCCTCATGGTCACCGTCGACGGCAAGGTCCCACAGCTCAATGTCCGATAGCTTGTCCGGCGTCACCGGCCTCGTCCCCCGTGTCGCCTCGCGCCACTCAATCACCACCGGTCTACTCAGCGCCGACTCGTCACCCGCGACGCTCGCTCCTCTGCTCACACCTACCTGTGTCCGCCCAGCCCCCGCAGTTCCCCGTCCCTCGGTTCCCCAGCCCCGAACGCGACCCTCACCTCGCTGCCGCTACACCCCGCTCAGACGCGAAGCAACTGATTACGGACACCGTCTATGAGTGTGCGAATCGACCGCCGGTCGGACGCGCCAGAACGACGACCGAGCGGGTTGCCGTGATGTGTCGCACCGAGCGAATCTGGCGCGACCAGGGCTCGCGATCGAGGTGTCACTGAGCGTTCCAGGGGCGCGGGCTGGGATCTCGCTGGATTCGCCCCGTACTGTCGCAAACCGTCGTATCAGTGCACTTCGTCGGCTGTCGCGCCCGGTGTGCCCAGGAGGTGGAGGCAAAAGGCGCCGTGGAGCCATGTCTCGTAGCGGCTGGATGACCAGCGCCGTTCGCGGACGAGTAACTGCCACACCGTCGGGTGGTTGAGCGTCCACAGGACGTCGGTCGCCTCACGCCTGGTCAGCCCACGTGCGAGCGACTTCGTCTCGTCGAGCTGGTCGACGATGGCTCGCTGGACACGGAGGAGCTTCGCGTCGATGTCGCCCCACAAGGTTGCGATCTCGGGGGCGCTGCCGGCGGCGGTCCGGATGACGTCGAGCAGCACTCCTGAGCTCGCCTTGACCCGCCGGGCTTGTGCGGCCACGAGACCGAGCTTCCGCACCGGATCAGCTTCTGCCGTGACCTCGCGGAACCAGCTCCGTTCGAGGACCGGTGTCGCTTCCTCCTCACCGCCAAGTCGCGCTTCCCAGACGGCGCGAAGCAGCCCCGCCTTGGTCTCGAAGATCAGATAGACGGTCTTGAGGGCGACGTTCGCCTCGGCCGCGATCGACGGGACCGACGTGGATGCGTAGCCGCCTTCCTCGAAGCGGCGGCGGGCGGCGTCGAGGATCGCGCGCCGTGTCTCGGCAGCTTGCGCGCGTCGTCTGGGGGAGTCGTAGGAGCGGCTCTTGACATCCGATGCCACATCACTACAGTAGCCGAGTCTTCACTACCATCATTGAGTAGTGAACAGCTTGAGGAGGATACCGTGGCGACGCTCCGGATCGATCTTGAGGTCAGGGACTTCGACATGTGGCGGGATGCCTTCGGGAAGGATGCGGGCGGCCGCGGAGGTCACGGTGCACGCCGTCACCGCATCTTCAGGGCTCTAGGCGACGACCGCAGGGTCACGCTCGACATCGACTTCGACACGCCGTCGGAAGCCGACGCTTTCCTCACCGTCCTTCGCAACGACGTGTGGTCCTCGTCGGACAAGGCCCCCGCCAAGGTCGGCTCGCCGTCGGCGCAGATCATCGACCTGGCTGAAAGTCACCAATACCGCTGACCCAGCAGACGTAGCCCGCCGTCCTGCACCTCACCCACGTTCCGATCTGGGCCTAGCTCGGAGTCCCTTGTCGGGCTTGCGCATCATAGAGAGGCCCCATACGAAGGCCCAGCACCACAAGGCCGAGCATGCGCTGCGGGCGGCGGCGATGGTCCGGGCAGGGGTCGATCCGGGGTTGCTCGACGAGGTGAGCTGGTGGTGCACCGATGAGCGGTGGTTCTGGGCGAAGCGCTGGTGACATACGTGCGGTCTGCCGCCGAACACGGCGGTGAACCCGTCCCGGCGATCTGCGGACGGATCGCGAGCCGTCACGATGCCCGGCTCGCAGCCACGACCTGACCTCGACGCCCAGATCGCTCATCCGCGGCCGCACGAAACGCGCGGCGAGCAGGTCGAGAACGCACGCGGAACTGATGTCATGAAGAAGCGCAGCACCGCTTCCGCGTGACGGGCCCCGGTGGTGTGGGCCCGGGCGCCGGTCCGAAGCGAGGGTCCGTGGCCAGTTCCGCGGTGACGAAGGCGAACCGCCGGAGCTCCTCCCGCCGCCGGGAACCGAGTGTGCGGGACACACTCGGGGTCTCCCAACCAACCCGGAGACGACGGAAGGAGACCCCGCTGGAACTTCAACAACAGTACGTGGGTATCGATCTGCACCGGCGCCGGTCGGTGATCGGGCGGATGACCGCCGGGGGCGAGGTGCTTGAGGTCGTCCGGATCGTCAACGACCCGGTCGCCTTGTCCCTGGAGTTGGCCAAGGCGGGCCCCGACCCCGAGGTGGTGTTGGAAGCCACCTGCGGGTGGTACTGGGCGGCCGATCTGTTGGAGGCCGACGGCGCTCACGTGCATTTGGTGCACCCGTTGGGCCTGCACTGGGATGTCCGGCGGGTCAAGAACGACGAGCGAGACGCGACGGAACTGGCGCATCGGTTGCGGCGGGGGGATCTTCCGGAGTCCTGGATCGCTCCGCCCGAGGTGCGCGAGCTGCGGGAACTCATCCGTTATCGAGCCAAGCTGGCGGCGCTGCGCACCTCGGCCAAAGCGGAGATCCACGCGGTGATGGCCAAACTCGGGATCCTGCCGCCCATGTCGGAGATGTTCGGCCCGACCGGCCAGGGCCTGTTGGACGCGATGGCCTTCGAGGGCGCCTATGCGACCCGGGTCGCCTCACTGCGCGGCCTGCTCGAGGGCTACGAGCGCGAGCTGGCCATGGTCGAACGCGAGCTGCACGCTCGCCTGGCTGACCACAAGGGCTACAGCGCGATCCAGGCCCTTAACGGCGTGGGTCGCATCACCGCCGCGATCATGGTCGCCGAGATCGGCGATGTCGGTCGGTTCCCGGACGCTCGGCACCTGTGCTCGTGGGCGGGCCTCACCCCCAGCCACCGCCAGTCCGACACCAAGGTCTACCGCGGCCACATCACCAAACAAGGCTCGACGCTGGTGCGGTGGGCAGCGATCGAAGCGGTCGCCCGCTACCACGGCGGCCCCCCCATCGCCCCGGCGTTCATGCGCATCGCCAAGCGCCGGGGCGTGATGATCGCCCGGGTCGCGGCCGCCAGGAAACTGCTCAGCCTCATCTTCTACGGGCTGCGGGACGGCGAGATCCGCTGCCTCGCCCGGGAGGCCGGTTGAGCACGGTTCGGACACAGCCAAGGCGCGAGCTCGAAGATCGCCGTGGCCCCCTTCGGGCGAGGCCGATGAGCTGAGTGCAGCCCCCCTGGCTGTGGCCGGAACACACCATGCACCACGAACCGTCGGGACGAAGGAATGGCCGGCAGCCGAACCCCACGGCCTGCCCCGCCCAGGTCTGGGCGCCAATGGTGAGGTCACCGCTGTGTCCATCAACCCCAACGCGAACAAGGACGCCGTTCGGCGTCCCGACCCCATTGTGGTTGGCGACAACTGACCGGGGCCCTCAAGGCTTCCCCTCCGGGCGGGCCTGACTGCCCGGCCTTGACCGCCCCTTCTCCCCACCCGGCCGCGCTATCCGGCTGAGATGTCCTCCCGGCGCGCCCGCGAACTCACAGCGCGATGGCATCAGCGACAAAGAAGCAGACTTCGACTTCGTCGAAGACTGTTGACAGCAAGCGCTTCTTCAGGAACGGCGATCTGGCGTACGTCCACGACGAGCTTGGCGCGCCAGATTCGGTAATCTCGGGCATCAGTTAAGTTGGCGTGTCCGCTTGGGTCAGACCTCGAAGAGCGCCAGTCTCCAGAGTGACACCACGTGGAGACCGTTTCGCGACGACGCGCCGCTCACCTTGGTCACCGACGGCGTCCTAGAGCGCGGTAGCGCAAGCCGCAGTTGTTGCCTCCGATGGCATCGTCGGCGTCGGTGCCGCTGATCGTCCAACAGTGCATCAAGGCGCGCCTCCTCGACGAGGTCGTTGTCCGACATGGCGGTGCTGCTCGGCGACGCATCAGAAAGATCGCTCGTGGTCAACCGCTGCGACGTGATACGGATCGATTGTTGCTGTTTAGATTGGGGGGGCGAGTGGCTCATTGGCGGTGTGGCGTTGCAGACTTGTGTTATGGCGAAGACAACACGTGTCGTGCTTACCTGCGATCTTCATGGTGACCGCACCGAGGCGGTTACGACGATTCGAATGGATAACGGCACGGTCCGCTACGAACTCGACCTGTGCCAATCCCATTTCGACGAGCTGACCGGAGCAGGTCGGCGGCTGGAACCGCGTCGTCGAACCGGTGGAGGGAGCTCGGCCACGAAGGCTGCCAACAAGACGGCGGCGGCGAAGACCCGGCGCCGCCGCCGCGGTGTCCGGGACACGGCGGCCATGCGCGAATGGGCCCGCGCCCATGGCTATTCGGTCAGTGAGCGCGGTCGAATCCCCCGTCACATCGTGGAAGCCTTCACGGCCCGCGACTAGAAGACTTCAAACCCCCGAATGGATAGGAGTGGTGTGCAGGTCTCCGCGTCCTGCGGCCGTGGCGGGTCCGGCCGCCTTTCGATCAAACCGACGCGCTGCCCGACCACTGGTCCGTTCACGACTCTCGTTACGGTCTTGTAGCGGGCGATGCTGGCCCCAGTGAGACGCCTCAGTCGCAGCCGGCGTCGCACACGAGATGGCGACGATCCGAGACACATCGTCGAGTCGACTATTTCAGGTCGAGGTTATTGGGGGGTGCCGCGTGGGCGATTGGGTGCGACCGGCGACGGCTGCACGCCGGGTGGTGGCTCGGGCTGGCGGCCGACTGCTGGTTCGGCCGCGACGGCACCCGGCGGTCGAGCTGCGGGCTCGGCAGCCGAGGTGGGGATTGATCGCCAGATACGAGCAGCGATGGCGGCTCCGAGGGCCAACAGCAGGCCCGGCACCAGGTACGTCGGTCTCGGGCCGACCGCGTCGACTATCCAGCCGGCCACCAGCACCCCGGCAACGAAGGCGCCCTGCTCACAGGACTCCGCCGCGGCGAACACCCGGCCGCGTTGCACATCCTCGGTAAGCCGCTGGACCATCGTGAACCAGGGCGTGAACGCGTAGCCGCTGCCGATACCGCCGATCGTGCCCACGAGGACGATGGGTGCGAACGCCGGCATGGCGGCGATGCTGCCGAGCGACACCGCCATGGCGGCCGTGCCCAGCGCCAGGCCCAGCGCCTCGCCGGACGGCCGCAGCCAGCGGGCCGCGGCCCACGACCCGGCCACGGCGCCCAGGCCCCACAGCGCGGTCAGCAGCCCGTAGCCCACCGATCCGGCATCGAAGTGGTCGGCCAGAGGCAGGTCGGCCACGAGGGTCACCCCGAAGGCGGCGAAGCTCAAAGCGGTGACGGCCACCAGCGGCCGCAGCCACCGGTCGCGGGCGACGATCCGGAAGCCGACCATGATGCCCGTGACGACCAGGTGCATCCCACGATCGCCCGCTCGATGCGCCGGGAGCCGGGTAAGCAATGCCGCCGACGCCACATACGAGCCCGCGTTGACCATGAACACCGCGTCCGAGCCGGAGGCGGCGACAAGTGCGCCCCCAACGAGCGGCCCGACGACCAAGGCAGCGTTGAACGACCCCGCGACGATGCCGTTCGCCCACGTCAGATCGTCGTCGTCGACGAGGTTGGGAATCGTCGCCGCGGACGCCGCCCTGAACGGCGCCCCCGCCGCCGTGGCCGCCAAGGCCAGCGCCACCAACAGCCAGGGCGCATCAACCGCGAGGAGGCCGACCCATACCACCCCGGCGGCCAGCTCGCTCGTGATCATCACGCGGCGCCGGTCGAACCGGTCGCTGATCCACCCCGAGACCGGACCCAGGAGACCCGTAACGGCCACCAACGCGAACAGCGCGGCGGACACCCAGGCCGACGATCGAGTGCGCTGATAAATCGTGTAGACGAGAGCCACCTGCGCGGCCTGGGACCCCGCCACCGACACAAGACGAGCACCGGCCAGCAACCCGACCGCGCGCCGGCCAGAGCCACGCCCGTGCCGCATGCTGGCCTCGGTCACCCGGCAAGGATTGCCTCCGCGGGCAAGAAACGTCCGCACTCGATCAGGCTGGCAAGAGGCGAAGGTCCCGCTCACCAGACCCAGGTGCACGCGCTGATGGCCACGGAGGGCATGCAGACGGCCGAGTGGCGGAGATCGTGAAATCTCAACGTCGGCAACCCCGCGGCACGCCGAGCCGGGACCCAGGCACGCTTGTGCCAGTTGGCGGCGTGCAGGCGCCCACCCCGCGCCGCGCTAAGCACCAAGGCGTCTGTCTCGCCGGCGAGCCCGTAGCGCCCGAGGTGGGCGCCGAGAATCTCGGCGACCAGACCAGGCAGCGGAACGGTGCGGCGCCCGGCGGCTGTCTTGGGTTCGGCCCGGTCGCCGCCCACCTGGGGCGCGGTTTCGATCACCTGCAGTCGACGTTGCGCTGCGTCGACTCGCCCTACACGCAGGCCAGCGACCTCGGAGAAGCGCAGACCGCAGGCACACCATGGATTGCCAGCGGTCCGGCAGAGCCGCCGCCAGGCGGTGGAGCTCCTCGGGGCGGAGGGTGACCACGTCGGTCTTTGGTGTTTGGGGCAGCTTGATGCCGCGGGCGGGGGAGCGGGCCAGCAGCTCAGCGTTGACGGCGGCGTTGAGCGCAGCTCGCAGGACCCCGTAGACCGATCGCGTGGTGCCAGGTCCGACCTCGCCGCGCAAGTCGGCAACGAAGGCCTGGACGTCGGTCTGCCGCAGCTTGGCCAGCTGGATGTCGCCAAGCCGGGGGAGGAGGTGGCGGTGGATCGCGGACTCGTCACGCACGAGAGTCGTTGCTCGCTTGTGCAACGAGTGGGATGCTCGCCATTCCTCGAGCCACTCGGCGACGGTGACATTGGCGTTGAGCGATGGGTGCACGAACGTGCCCCGCACGAGATCGGCCTCGGCCAGCGCCAGCCACCGGCTGGCCTCTGACTTGGTTGTGAAGGTGTCGGGCGCGGGGCTGCCGTCAGGCAGCCTCGCTTGATAGCGGCCTGACGGAAGCCTGCGTATACGCTGCCCCACTGTCGTCACCGACCCATTCAGCCTCCAGGCACACAGAAGCATCTGAGGAGCTCAGCCGAAGACGGGCCGGCGACGCGGCTGCGAGATTACCGCGGCGGCGTGTCGAGGGACATGACCACCAAAGACCGATGTGCTGAGCACTCAATTCGAGCTCACGGTTCCACGTCTGAATGTGACGCGCCAAACCCGAAGTCCGGGCTCTGCCAGATCGCCGGACCGCTCGCGTCCCGACCTGCCGGCCGCGCATCCTCTGCCACCGCGCGGGAGCGATCTGAGCGCGCGTTCTGGCGCGGATCGCGTAAACGACGCCGTCGCGGATCGGCAGATCTGACGCAGCGGACGGACTGCTAACGAGCCTCGCTTGAGGCTGCTTGGGACGACGATGAACCGACTCCGAACCGTCTGATCTGTGCGTCGCCGGTGGACTTGGTCGACGGGCACCGAAGCGCCGTCCGGTGCGCGGTCGCGGCCGCGGGGACCACGCCGTTCTGTCGCGGCGTTCCGTGTTGATCGGCGCAGGGCGGATCACGCGGACGCACTTGTGTTTGCTGCCGTGGTGCGAGGGCGACCCCTTGGATTTCGTCATCTGGAACGCGGACACGGGAGTCGAGCCCCGGGGACTGTTCTCGTGATCTGGCCCGACTCGGGTGCGAGCCTCGTGTCGCCACGGGTGGCGGGCGCGGGCGTACCTTTCCAGGGGTTCATGGCGATTACGGGCGTGACACGTGTTGGGTCGACCTTGCGCGGGCGGTGGACGGGGAGGGTCTTGTGACAGTGCTGGGGGTCACTGGCCAGGCTGTGGGTCGTCGCGCGGCTGCGTGTGCCGTGCTCTTGCCTGTCGTGCTGGCGGCATGTGCAGCGCCGCCAGCACCGCA
>DASQUK010000016.1:0-4140 GCA_035641315.1 Acidimicrobiales bacterium
GCGTCGCGACACGTCGAACTTGTCGCAGCCAGGTGGGGACCCGACATCGAGATCACGATCGCGCTCGCAGCGACCTTGCTTCTGCGTCTTGATGCGTTCGCCCCCGTGCTGCACCTCGTGGTCCCCAACACCCGTCATCGCCGACTTCCTCGCCTCCGCGACGGCAGTCTCGTCAGTGCGTTGGAGGAGGAGCATTCGGGCTTCAGTTCCGTAGCCCGGTTCACCACCGGCTCGTCGTCCGATCCCTGCGCGCGGATCGTGGTCGGCGGCGACGGCCGCGGCGTCACGGTCGGCGCGTCGGGGTGGCGCTGTGGAGTCGGTGACCTGCCGGGCGAGCCGCCTGGCAACGCTCTCGCCGCGGCCTACGCCGGCGTTCTCGCTGCCGCCGAGGTGTTCCAGGCGATGCTCGAGCCGTTCGCCGGTGCCGTTCGCCGCTACCGCGGCCGGATCTCGCTGTGGGACCTCGCAGTTGACGGCAGAAACGGGCCTGCCTTGCCAGAGCCTCTGGACCTCGGCCAGATCGCATTCGCCGCATGTGGAGGCGTCGCCACTGGCACCTTCTGGACGCTCGCGCTCTTGCGGCTCACCGGACGGCCACTCCTCGTCGACCCCGATGTGATCGACGACGAGCGAACAAATCTCAATCGTCACCTCACCGCCTCCCACGCCGATATCGGGCAACCGAAAGCGAACCTGGCAGCGGCGATGCTCGCCGACGCTGGCGCGGCGCCAACACCACTACCAGAACGGTGGAACACCCCAGAGGCGGCCATCAAAACCGTGGTCGTCACACCCGACGACGACAGCGTGCGCCGGCAGGTACAGCTCGATCTTCCACGGACGGTGCTCAACGGCGGCACCAGTGACGATGGGATCTATGCCGTCTCGCGTCACAACTTCCTCACCAACGCCTGTCTGGCGTGCACCGCGCGAAGCGATCTCGTCGACCGCTCGCCCGTCGCAGCGGCCGCCCGACGAATGGGCCTCCGAGAGGACCAGCTAATGCCGCACATCGACAACCCCGAGCCGCTTCCGCCCGAGGTGATCGCCAAGGCCACGGCCTTGACCCACGATGAGCGTCGCCGCCTGGCTGGTGTGGGCGGCCGGCAGGTCCTTGAACACGTGTGCGGCACGATCCGCCCGATGGCCGCCGGACCAGCGGTCAGTGCACCGATGTTGTCCGCTGCGCCCGGCGTGCTCCTCGCCTCTGAGCTCGCACGGCTTGCCCTCGGCCAGGAGGCGCCAGGCTCGGTCACGATGACGAGCATCCTCACGGGCCCCCACTCGCGCTGGACGTTCCTGCGCCAGAAGACCGCAGACTGCGCGTGTTCCGACGAGCTATACCGCCGCCACTACCGAAGTAGGTGGGGATCGTGACGAGACACCTGGTGCCGGACCAGCGCCCAGCTCAAGGGAATGGTCGCTACCCCACTCGTTACACCGGCATCCGGTGGAGGCGGCTGTAGCTGGCCACGACAAATGTGGCGCGGGCCGGGCCGAAGGCCGAAGAAGTAGCCAAGGGAGCGCAGTCACCGGCGTACCCTTCCCCCGCCGAGAGCCGCAGAGATGACACGGTGCCGGACCGCCGATGGAGCAGGTGGGTCTGCCGCGGGCTTGGTTGACGGTGGTTGTGACTGATCATGCCGCGTTGGCGGCGGTCTCGGGCTACTCAGGGAAGCCGTCGCCCGAGAACTGCGCGCCACGCCACGCTGACTCGAGAGCCCTCCACGCCGCCGGCATCGAGGGCGGTAGCTTCTCTCGCCGTGCTCGAACTCCTCCATCGACAGCACGCCGGTCTCGACAAGGCCAGCAAACGGATCGCGACGGCCTGACAGGGGATCGGTCACACCTAGCGAGTAGTAGGTTCCAGGGGCACTTTCAGGCGGAAGGCCTGATGACGATTTGGGCACCTGCCGCTGTCGCTGGGCACGATGGGGGAGGCGGGCATGAGCACGTGGTGGATGGACTACGACGGCCAATGGTACGAGGGGGAACCGCCGGCCGGCTGGGTCCAGCGCGAGGACGGGCACTACTACCCGCCGTGGTGGATGGACGACGATGGCCAATGGCACGAGGGAGAACCGCCGGCCGGCTGGGTCCAGGCCGAGGACGGGCACTACTACCGGCCGCCTCCACCGCCTCCGGGACCGGATGACGCGACACGGTTGGATGAGCCGCCGTGGGTTACGGCCGAGCCGACCCAGCCCTACGACCCCGAGCCCTACGACTCCGAGCCGCCCGGGGCCTACGCGCCCGCGCACGCCACTCCGGCAGGCCGGCGAGGGATTGTCGGCACGTACTGGTCGTGGCCGCGCTGGGCCCGCATCGCCGCCCCTCTGTCGGTCGCGATCATCGGGCTCGGGACCGTAGGTGTGATGGCCGCCGACCCCGATGAGAGCGACCGGGAGCAGGGCGCGGCCGAGGACGACTCGACCACGACAACCGAACGGCCGGCCACGACCGAGCGCGCAACGACGACAACCGCGCCGACAACGACGACGGCTCCACCTACGACGACGACCACCGCTCCTCCCACCACGACCGCCACGGCGCCGCCGTCCACGCGGCGACCGGCCACGAGGGCAGCGCCGACGACGTCACCACCCGCGACCCAGCCGCGATCGGGGGGAAGTGTGACGCGTGGCGCCTTGTGCTCACCGGCCGGTGCCACCGGGACCTGGGCCGACGGCGTCCCCATGACCTGCTCCACCGAGAAGTGCCACGGGAAGCCGCACAAGCAGCCGCGATGGCGGAGAACGAGCTGCTGAGCGGCTGGGCACGGTTCCGTCGTTGGCACTGGTGGTGGCGGGCCGTCGCCTGGCTGGTGCTCCGACCGGCTCGGGTCGCCGTGTGGCGCCATCGTGCTGGCCCAGGATGGCCACCACGCGGGAACGGCCACGGTGGCCATGCCCGCCACGCACAGCACCGCGCTCCACCGTTTCATCGAGCGTTTCGGCGTGCCCGACGGCCGACGGGTCCGGCTCCCGGCCCGCGCAGGTACGGGTCGAGTACACGGAGCGGTCGGTGGGGGTGAAGGTGAGTTCGAACTCGAAGGGGTGAGCTTGCCGAGGGGTCGCTGTCGGCGTCGGCGGTTGTAGGTGTGCTCGATCCAGACGACGGCGGCGTAGGAGAGCTCGCTGCGGGTACGCCACCGGCGTCGGTCGAAGACGTTCTTCTGCAGCAGGGAGAAGAACGACTCCATCGCTGCGGTGTCACCGGCGGCAGCGACCCGGCCCATGGAGCCAGTGAGCCCGGCCGACTTGAGCACGGCCCGGAACGCACGGGAGCGGAACTGCGAGCCGCGGTCCGAATGCACCACCACCGTCCCGTTGGGCTGTCGTCGAGCGATCGCGGCACGCAACGCCGACACCGCGAGCTTCGCCGTCATCCGCTCGTCGAGCGCGTAGCCGACGATCCGGTTCGAGAACAGGTCCTTGATCGCACAGCAGTAGAGCTTCCCCTCGACCGTCGGGTGCTCGGTGATGTCGGTGACCCACACGACATCGGGCGCAGGTGCGTTGAACTGGCGCTGCACGAGATCGTCATGCACCGCCGGGCCTGGCGTCTTGCCGTGGCGGCGGCCCTTCTTGGTTGTGGTGGACCAGATCCGGTGTCGCCGGCAGAGCCGCCAGACGCGCCGCTCACCGACCCGGTGGCCGGCCGCCTCGAGCTCATCGGCGATGAACCGGTAGCCGAACTCCGGATCGTCAACGTGCACGTCGACGATGGCGTTGGTGAGCTGCGCGTCGTGCCAGTCCCGGTCCGAGCACGGCCGGGCCCGCCACTTGTAGAACGCCTGGGGCGAGAAGCCGAGCACCCCGCAGGTCAGGCGCACCGGGATCCCCTCGGCGGCCAGGTCACGGACCAGCGGGAACATCATTTTGGGAGCTGGTCCTTGGCGAAGTACGCCGCCGCCCGGCGGAGGATCTCGTTCTCCATCTCCAGGCGGCGCTTCTCGCGGCGCAGCTGCACCAGCTCGGACTGCTCGGCGGTCGTCAGCCCGTCACGGACACCGTCGTCGATGTCGGCCTGACGCATCGAACGCCGCACCGACTCCACCGAGATGTCGAAGTCGGCAGCGACCTCATTGACAGTCAGGTCTCCGCGGCGAGCGACCGTGACCACATCACGCTTGAACTC
>DASQUK010000017.1:0-37090 GCA_035641315.1 Acidimicrobiales bacterium
GGCGGCGCCGTTGCGGGGGATGTCGGCCGCCGCCAAATGCTCGTGCACCAGGCGGCCGTAGGGCTCGCGTGCACCGAAGAGGATGGCGATGCGTTCGAGCGGCGTGCCGGCCCGAGCGGCATCGACCACTGCCCTGACGGCGGCGCGCACCTCGTCGTCGGCATCGGAGGCGGTCAGGACACGGGTGGCGCCGTGAGCCCGGAGCCGTGCGACGTGCGAGATATCGGGCAGCACCGCGCCGAAGCGGGCGAGGGAACGGCGCACGCCGGCGTCGGCCCGCTCCACCCCGCTGAGCCCGGGGACCACTGTGGCGGGGCAGGCTTCGGCCACCGCCGCCACCAGGCGAGCTTGCCGCTGGAGCAGATCCTGGGGCAGGTAGACGACGACATGCCCGAGCTCGCGTGCCACCCGCCCCGGGTCGCTGCGGGCCGCCGCGATGGCCGCGTCGGTCAGGTCGGCCTCGTCGTACCAGCCGTCGCGCAGCACCGACCGCGCCCGCCGGCACAGCCGCACCACGTCGCGCGCCCGCCGCCCGACGGTCGCCAACGCGTCGAGGCCGGCCGGCGAGACGTCGGACAGCTCGCCGAAGGCCGCCACCAGCGCGGCCTCGGTCGCCGGGTGCTGTGCGACCGGCGCGAACATGCCGGCGTCGTCGCGCAACGCCCGACGCAGCGCCGCCGCCAGGACCGGCGTCGACACCGGGCGCCGACCCTCGGCCGCCAGCCGCGGCGCCCCCAGCAGTTCGGCGAGCCGGTAGACGGTCAGGAACGTCACCGCCGCGACGCCCGAGCCGCCGGCGCTCAGCTGCCCCAACGAGCCGCTGGCCAGCGCCCGCCGGCCGGTGACCCCGACATGGTTGGCGGGCACGATGACCGTGACCGGCGCCAGCGGGTCGCCTCGCTTGGCCGCCGCGACGGCGCGTGCCAACGCCTCCAGGGCGGGGCGTCCGTAGGCGGTGGGAACGAGGTCGGGGGGCACGAACCTCAGGCTATGCACGGGGTGTGACAGTTAACGGCGACCCGCACTGCCCCCGGAAGCGGATTCCGAGACGGCGCCGCCGCGGGTGGCCCCGAGCGGCACCTGGCCGCTGATGTGCGGCACCTCTATGTCCACGGTGACCGTGCCGTGGTCGTGCTCGTAGCGCAGGACGTTTAGGGCCGCGGCGTAGACGACCAGCCGCGCCGTCAGCGCCAGCCAGGCGAGGATGGCGAACACCACCCCCAGCGACCCGTACAGCGCCGACGACGAGGCCACCGCCCGTGGCACGTACACGGAGCCGATGACCTTCAGCACCTCAAGGCCGACGGCGCCGGCCACCGCCCCGGGGAGGTGCACGCGCCAGGGAACGTCGACGTTGGTGAGCACGACGAACATCCACACGAACAACACGACGTTCAAGGCCAGGCCGGCCAGGACCGTAGGCGCCGCCGCCGGTCCTGGCAGCTCGTTGAGCAGCGGCCCGAGCGCCATCGAGCCGAGGAACAGGAGGCCGGCGCCGAGCAGCCAGCCCGCACCCACCAGCCGGGAGGCGATTCCCCGCCCGGTCACCTGCCAGGTGGCGTTGAGCGCGGTCTCGAGCGCGCCGGCCACGCCCAGCCCGCCCCAGGTCAGTCCGAGCAGACCGACCACCGACGCCGCTCGGCGGCTGCCCTCGGCGGCGTCGATGACGTCGGTGACCTGTTCCGCGGCCTTTCCCTCCAGGCCGAGCTGGTCGATGACCTCGGACTCGAAGTCGGCATCCCCGGCCGAGACGTAGCCGAGGACGGCGATGCCGACGAGCAGCAGCGGGAACAACGACAGGAAGCCGGCGAGGGCGATGGACGACGCCAACGGACCCCCGCCGACGGCCCCCACCCGCTCGTGGACGGGCAGCACTGACCGCACTACGGGCAGGCGGCGCAGGGCTTCCACACCTCTCCTCTACCCCTTGGCGGTCGATCGTTCCCCGAGTTGCACGAGGTAGGTTGCGACGAGTGACCCCCGACGGATCCTCGTCCCACGCCACCGCGGCGGCCGACCTCGATCCCGGGCGCATCCCGAGCCATGTCGCCGTCGTGATGGACGGCAACGGCCGCTGGGCCCAGCGTCGGGGACTGCCCCGCACCGAGGGCCACGCCGCCGGCGAGCAGGCGCTGTTCGACGCGGTCGAGGGCGCGCTGGAGATCGGCCTGGGGTGGCTGACCGCGTGGGCGTTCTCGACCGAGAACTGGCGGCGGCCGCCGGACGAGGTCCGCTACCTCATGGGGTTCAACGAGTCCCTGCTGGTGCGCCGGCGCGACGAGCTGCACGACAAGAACGTGCGGGTGCGCTTCATCGGCCGGCGGGATTGGCGGGTGCCGCGCCGGGTGGTCCGCCGCATGGACGAGACCGTGGAGCTGACGCGCCGCAACACGGGCCTCACGCTGACGATGGCGTTCAACTACGGCGGTCGGGCCGAGATCCTCGACGCCGTGCGGGCGTTGGTGGCGTCCGGAACCCCGGCCGACAAGATCACCGAGAAGCGGGTGCGTGATCACCTCTACGCGCCCGACATGCCCGACCCCGATCTGGTGGTGCGGACGTCGGGCGAGTACCGGCTCTCCAACTTCATGCTCTGGGAGCTGGCGTACAGCGAGCTGGTGTTCACCGACGTGCTGTGGCCCGACTTCCGGCGCCAGCACCTGTTCGAGGCCATCCGCGAGTACCAGAGCCGTGAGCGCCGCTTCGGGGGCGTACGGTCGGGTTAGTGCATGCCGCTCTACCACGACCGCGGGGTGGTGCTGCGCACCCACAAGCTGGGTGAGGCCGACCGCATCGTCACGATGCTCACCCGGGCGCACGGCAAGGTGCGGGCGGTGGCCAAGGGGGTGCGCAAGACCAAGAGCCGGTTCGGCGGCCGGCTGGAACCCCCGCGCCACATCGACCTGCTGCTCTACGAGGGTCGCGAGCTCGACATCGTGAGTCAGGCCGAGACGATCGACCACTTCCGCACGGTGCGAGACGACCTCGACCGGCTGGGGCGGGCGGTGACGATGCTCGAGGCCGCCGACCAGCTGTCGATGGAACGCCAACCCAACGGCCGGCTCTACGACATGTTGGTCGGCGCCCTGCGCGCGCTGGCGTCTCAGGATGCGCCGCTCGTCGTCGCCGGGTTCTTCCTCAAGGTCCTGGCGCTCGAGGGCTTCGGGCCCCAGGTCGAGGAGTGCGCCGTATGTGGCTCGCCCGGGCCGCTGGTGTCGTGGGCCATCGAGGAGGGCGGACTGCGGTGCGGCGGCCACCGGCAGGGGGTGGCCGTGAGTCCCGAGTCCGTGGAGGTGCTCCAGCACATGCTGGGTGGCCGGCTGGGAACAGCGCTCAACGAGACCCGGGCGTCGGTGGTGTCGGAGCTGGATCACCTCGCGGTGCGGGCGCTGGAGCACCACCTCGAGCGCCGGCTCCGCTCGGTCACGGCGCTACATAGGGCCTGAGGCGGCGTTCCGTACCCGCCGTTCTTGGCACCAGATTGGTTGCTCAGCAACCAGAACGGCGCCATGAAGGCTCAGAGCGGCTTCCACTCCTTGGCGGCGTCGTCCCATCCGAGCCACTGCCCCCGCTCCGGCGACCACACGATGTACGTGCCCCGGGCCGGATCCCACTGCGGGTTGTACTCCGGCTGGGCGGCGGTCGACGTCTCTGGCTCCGGCTGGGGCTCGGGCTCCTCCGGGGCCGGCGCGCCCAGGGGCCCCTGGGGCTCGGGCGCACCGGGTCCTCGGGTGGGCTCGGGCTCCGCGGGTTCGGCGCCCTCGGTCGGCGCCGCCTCGCCACCGGGTGGCAACCAATCAGCCGGACCGCCTGCCGGCGTCTCCGGGGATTCCGCCGGGGGACCGCCCCAGGTCGGTGCTGGACCCCACGCGGGCGGCTGGCCCCAGGTTTGTGGCTGAGCGCCCGGCGGCCGGCCCGGGGGCGGGCCCCAACCGGCACCCGGGCCACCAGGAGCGCCTGGGCCACCCGGAGCGCCGGGATATCCGGGGTAGCCCGCGGCGTAACTGGGCGTCACACCGGGCACGAGTATGGGGCTCCCCGCGTACTCCTTGCCCACGACATAGGTCTTGGCGGCCATGTCGCCCACCCGGCGGTGGCCCTTGTTGGACAGCGCCACGATCAACCCGACGAGGCCGGCGCACAGTCCGTCCACGATGAACAGCACCCAGCGGATGAGCGCCCGGCCGATCCCCGGCACCTGACCGTCCTCGCCGACCGTGCGCAGCCCGAAGAGCAGCTTGCCCGGCGTCCACCCCTTGAGCCCCTGGAGCAGGACGGCGATCAGCAGCCCAGCGCCCAGTGCCACGAGCCAGGGCGCCACCGGGACGCCGTCGCTGAAGTAGACCCGGTCGCCGGCGTCGACACATACCCCGTCCTCTTGGTCCATGTAGTCGTCGCAGAAGTCGCTGCCGGACTGGTCGAGGCGGTCCTCCTCGAGGTACTCGAGGTCGCTCGTGAACAGCCCGACGGCCGGCGCCAGCGTGATCACCGAGTCGACGACCCAGGCGCCCACCCGACGTCCCATCACGGCGGTGGGGTCGCCCGCGCGGAGATCAGGGGCGTACGTCGTCCCTGTCGGCGGGTACGGATACGAGCTCACTGCCGCGTGTCTACCACCGCATGGACCTGCGCTCCGGCTACCTAGACTCGTGGACCATGTCCCCGGCCCCCGACCCCTCCCTGTT
This sequence comes from Acidimicrobiales bacterium, assembly GCA_035641315.1. Classification (GTDB taxonomy): domain Bacteria; phylum Actinomycetota; class Acidimicrobiia; order Acidimicrobiales; family VFJN01; genus DASQUK01. The sequence continues at coordinate 4,686 of DASQUK010000017.1, forward strand.
CGACAAGGTCGTCAACCTCTGCAAGCGGCGTGGGTTCGTCTTCCCGTCGGCCGAGATCTACGGCGGTTTCCGCTCCACCTACGACTACGGGCCGGTGGGCGTGCTGCTCCTCCGCAACGTCAAGGAGGCGTGGTGGCGGTCGATGGTGCAGCTCCGCCACGACGTCGTGGGGCTTGACGCCGCCATCCTGTCGCCGCCCGCCATCTGGGAGGCGTCCGGACACCTGCAGAACTTCACCGACCCGCTGGTCGACTGCCGCAACTGCCGCGAGCGCTTCCGCCTCGACAAGCTCGACGATCTCGAGGAGTGCCCCAACTGCCACGCCCGGGGCAGCTTCACCGAGGCGCGGCAGTTCAACCTGATGTTCAAGACCTACGCCGGTCCGCTCGAGACCACCAGCGCCGAGGTCTACCTGCGGCCCGAGACCGCCCAGGGCATGTTCGTCAACTTCAAGAACGTGCTCGAGACGTCGCGCAAGCGGCCGCCGTTCGGTATCGCCCAGATCGGCAAGTCGTTCCGCAACGAGATCACGCCGGGCAACTTCGTCTTCCGCACCCGCGAGTTCGAACAGATGGAGATGGAGTACTTCGTGCCGCCCGACGAGGCCGCCAAGTGGTACGACTACTGGTGCTACGAGCGGCTCCAGTGGTACGTCGACCTCGGGATCCCCGCCGACCAGCTGCGGCTGCGGGCCCACGACGAGGAGGAGCTGTCGCACTATTCGACGGCCACCTCCGACGTCGAGTTCCTCTTCCCCTGGGGCTGGGACGAGCTCGAGGGCGTGGCCAACCGCACCGACTACGACCTGACCCAGCACGCCAAGGCGTCGGGCGAGAGCCTCGACTACTTCGACCAGGCGCTCGGCGAACGCTACGTCCCCTACGTGATCGAGCCGGCGGCGGGCGCCACCCGCACCGCCATGGCGTTCCTCATGGCCGCGTACGACGAGGAGGAGGTGACCCGCGAAGGCCAGGGCCAGGGGGAGACCCGCACGATCCTGCGCTTCCACCACCGCATCGCTCCCTACAAGGTGGCGGTGCTGCCGCTGTCCAAGAAGGCGGAGCTGCAGGCGCCGGCCAACAAGGTGCTGGAGCTGCTCCAGCCCCACTTCATGTGCGACTACGACGAGACCCAGGCCATCGGGCGCCGCTACCGCCGCCAGGACGAGCTGGGCACGCCCTACTGCGTGACCATCGACTTCGAGACGCTCGACGACCACGCCGTCACGGTGCGCGACCGCGACTCGATGGCGCAGGACCGGGTACCGATCGACGCACTGCTCGACCACCTGGTACCGAAGCTGGCCTGAGGACGTCGGGCCGCTGGGTGATCCAGATCATGCTGCGACCGGACTCGCCGGGCGCCGACACCTCGCCGTCCTCGACGCGATCGAGCCGGTAGCCCAGGCGGGCGGGGACTCCGGCGCTGCGCGTGTTGGCCTCGTCGCAATGGATCTCGACCCGCTCGACGTCGGGCAGTCCCCAGGCCGCCTCGGTGAGGACGCGGGCGGCCGCCGTGGCGTGACCCTGCCCCGTGTGGGAAACGTGCACCCAGTAACCGATCTCGATGCCACCGGGACCGATGCGCCGCATCAGCCCGCACCCCCCGATGATCTCCCGCTCGTCGGGGGAGAGGATGGCGAACTCGTAGTCGGAACCGTCCTCCCACGTGGCGTCGGCACCGGCGAGCCGGTCGCGCTGCATGGCGGGATCGGCCGCCGCCCGAGTGGCCCACGGCATCCAGGGCGCGAGGTGCTCGAGGCTCTCGCGCACCGCCCGGGCAAACGCCTCGGCGTCGCTGGGCCGGGCCCGCCGCAGCACCGCGCCGCTGTGCGTGGGGATGCGCTCGGGCGGCCGGGGCCGTGCGGCGTCGGCGAGCGGCTTCGGCGACGGCGGTGGCGACGGGGGCGGCATGAGCGGACCGATGCCGGCGCCCAGCTCCCGGTCGGCCCAGTTGAAAGCGGCTGCGGCGCGGGGCGCCAGCGGCGGTCCTACGGCGGTGGCGTCGGGCTTGGCGGTGAAGCGGACCAAGCCGCCCATGCTCGACGGCCCGGTGGCGAGAACGGCGTTGGGTTCTTGGCCGTTCTCGGCCGCTCGGCAGCTCTCGTCCGTCACGACCAGCAGATGCTCACGCGACTCGGTCCAGCGCACCGGCGACTCCAACCAGCCGCCGCCGGCGCGGTCGGCGTCGGCCGCAGCCACGATGGTCGCTTCCAGCTCGTCAGCCCCGACGGGGCACGGTCGACCGGCGGCGACCGACCATTGGAGGGCCATGAACGGCAGCTCGGGCAGGCCGTGCAGCAGGGGAGTGAAGCCGGCGCCGACGCGGGGGTTGAGCTCCGTCGGGCGGAACCCCTCCTCGGCGAGGACGCCGTCGAGCGTGTAGCACCCCAGGAAGGCGACCTCGTCCCGCAGCAGCGTCCCCACCCGCCGGGCCGCGACCCGCATGGCCGCCCGGTCGGCATCGGGAGGATCGAAGAAGGTGGACGTGCCCGCGTAGTGCAATGCGGGCGGCCCGCTCGACCGCAACGTGATCGATTCGACCGGACGGAACACGGCCAATCCGCCGTCCGTGGCGAAACCATGAATGCTGCAGGGCGTGCCCTCCAGGAACGGCGCCACCCGCACGTGCCGGCAGCGGGCCGCGAACCAACGCTGGGCGTCGGCGGCTTGGGCGTCGTCGGTCACCCAGCGCACGAAGCTGGCTCCGCCGTTGAAGCCCTGACGGGCGTCGCCCGACCATACGGTGCCCGAACCCCGGTCGAGCCTGCGGGCGGCGGCGGCCAGCGCGTCGCGGTCGTGGGCGGCCACGATCTCGCACGGCGTGCGGTCGACGCCGGCGCGGTCGAACAGTGCGTCATTGGTGGTCTTGTCCTCCAGCGCCACCCACTCCGGCCGACGCCCGCCGCTCACCGGACGGCCGCCGATCGCCGTGACGGCATGGAACGGTCCGGCGAGCACCAGGGCGTCGCCCGCCGGGTCGAAGCTGTCGAGAGCATCGGTCAGCTCGGCCGGCGGATCGGCGGCCAACCGCTCGAACTGGCGGAACTCATCCACCGCGTCGGTGGCCCGGATGCCAAGGTCGATCCATTCGGCGTCGCAGGGATCGGGCAGCTCGCCGGTCCCGCGTGTGGTGCCCACAACGAGGACGCGACCGGCCCCCAGGGCGCGCAGCTCGCGGATCCACCGAGGCGCGGCGGCGATCGGTAGCCCTGCCAGCACGACCCGACGAACGCCGATCCAGTCGCGGGCGGCCTCGCGGATGCGCTCGACCACTTGGGCTGGCTCCATGCCTGGAAGGTAGGCGTCGACGCTGCTGGCGCCCCAGCGAGTTGGTCAGTCGCCCCGGCGGATCCGGCGGGCATGCGCGCGCAGGATCTCGCTCGCCCGGGTGATCACGTCCAGCACCACCGCCAGCTCGTCGTCGGAGTAGTCGCGCTGCAACGCCAGCATGTCGGCGATCATGCCGTCGAACATCGGCTGGATGCGGGTCATTGCCTCGGGCACCAGGCGCACGATCACCCGTCGCCGGTCGCTGGGATCGCGCTCCCGCCGGAGGAAACCGGCCTTCTCGCAGCGGTCGAGGACGCCGGTGACCGCGCCCGTGGTGAGCCCGGTCAGCTCAGCGAGCTGGCCGGCCGTGAGTGGCTCGGGATCGGCCTCGGCCAGCAGCAGCACGCAGCCCCAGTCGGTCGAGTGGATGCCCAAGCGGTCGGCGCACGCGCTCACGAGCATCGACGACGAGTTGCCCAGGGACCGCCCGGCCGCCAGCAGGGTGGCCGACAGTTCGGCGCGACGTTCGGCGGGCGCATCCACGAGGACTCCTCCTGATGACGGCTCGGCCAGGGTGTGCAACTGTGGGGGTGATCTCAAGAATAGTGCTTGCCGCTGAGAGTCTCAGTCGTTAAGTTAAGTTGCTGCCGCCGCGATAACACAGGGATCGACGACCAGAACGGTGTCCGTCCCGCCCGGCCGGTGTTTCGTCAACGGAGGTTCCCCTCATGCTGCAGCGCCTCGCCCGGTTTTGTTATCGGCGCCGCTGGCGGGTCCTGGGTGCCTGGGTCGTCCTGCTTGTCGGCCTGTTCGCGCTCAATTCGTCAGTCGGCGGCAAGTTCCTGGATGAGTTCGACCTACCGGGATCCGAGAGCCAGGAGGCGGTCGACCTGCTCGAGGAGCACGGCTTCGACAACCGCGCTGGCGCCACCGGCCAGGTCGTGTTCCAGGCCGACGACGTCAATGACCCCACCGTCAGACAGGACATGGAGGCGCTGTTCGACGAGGTTGCCGAGGTCACTGCCCCCAGCGAGGTCGTGAGCCCCTACAGCGAGGAGGGCGCCCACCAGATCGCCTCGCAGGGTCCCGAGGCCGGCAGGATCGCCTACGCCGAGATCAACCTGAGCGACCGCGACAGCGACGAGTTGTACGACATCGGGGAGGAGGCCCGGTCGGTGGTGGCCGACGCCGACGTGCCCGGCACCCAGGTCGAGCTGGGCGGCGACATCGCCTTCGAGCAGCCGGAGTTCTCCAGCGAGGCGATCGGCTTCATAGCCGCCCTGATCATCCTGCTCATCGCCTTCGGTTCGCTGCTCGCCGCGGGTTTGCCGCTGATCACCGCCATCTTCGGCATCGTCACGGGCATCGCCCTCGTCGGCCTGGTGGTCAACGTCATCGGCATGCCGAGCTTCTCCAACCAGGCCGTGGCCATGATCGGCATCGGCGTCGGCATCGACTACGCCCTGTTCATCGTCACCCGCTACCGCGAGGGGCTGCAGGAGGGGCTGACGCCCGAGTGCGCCACGATGCGGGCTCTCGACACCGCCGGCCGGGCCGTGCTGTTCGCAGGATGCACGGTCATCATCGCCATCCTGGGCCTGTTCACGATCGGCCTGGACATGATCCGGGGCCTGGCGGTGGGCATCTCGATCGGTGTCCTCATGACGCTGCTGGCCGCGCTCACGCTGCTGCCGGCCGTCCTCGGCTTCGTCGGCACCAACATCGACAAGTTCGGGCTGCCGCACCGCCGGCGCGCCGAGCGCGCCGGCCACCAGTCGATCTGGTACCGCTGGAGCCGGGTGATCCAGCACCGTCCCTGGCGGGCCGTGCTGATCTCCGCGGCCGTCTTGATCGTGCTGACGATACCGCTCTTCGGCCTCCGCCTGGGGTTCGGGGATGCCGGCAACCAACCGACCGACACCACCGTCCGCCGGGCCTACGACCTGATGTCGGAAGGTTTCGGCCCCGGCGCCAACGGACCGTTGCTGTTGGCGGCGGAGACCCCGGGCGGCCAGGCGGACCTCCAGGCGCTCGAGAGCCTGTCCGGCGATCTCAACGAGACTGAAGGAGTCGCCTTCGCCACGGAACCGATCCCCAACGACTCCGGCGATGCAGCCATCATCCAGGTCCAGCCCACCACCTCGCCCCAGGACAAGGAGACCGCGCACCTGGTGAACCGGCTGCGCGACGACGTCGTCCCCGAAGCGGTGGCGGGCTCGACGGCCGATGTGAAGGTCGGTGGAGCGACGGCGGCCGTCGTCGACTTCTCGAGATACACCGCCGATCGCCTGCCGTGGTTCATCGGCGCCGTGCTCGTGCTGTCGTTCCTGCTGTTGACGCTCGTGTTCCGCAGCCTGCTGGTGCCGCTCAAGGCCGTGATCATGAACCTGCTGTCGGTGGGCGCCGCCTACGGGATCCTCGTGGCGGTCTTCCAGTGGGGCTGGGGAGACAGCCTGCTGGGGGTCGGCCGTGAGGGCCCGATCGAGGCCTGGATCCCGATGATGCTCTTCGCCGTGATCTTCGGCCTGTCGATGGACTACGAGGTGTTCCTGCTCTCTCGCATCCGCGAGGAGTACGACCGGACACACGACAACGCCACCGCGGTGGCCAACGGCCTCGCCGTGACCGCCCGGGTCATCACCGCCGCCGCGGCGATCATGTTCTGCGTCTTCATGAGCTTCGTGCTCGGTGACGATCGGTCACTGAAGATGTTCGGGTTCGGGCTCGCCATGGCCGTGCTGCTCGACGCCACGGTCGTCCGCCTCGTGCTCGTGCCGGCCACGATGGAGCTCCTCGGCGACCGCAACTGGTGGCTGCCGCGGTGGCTCGACCGTGTGCTGCCGGTCGTGCACGTCGAGGCCGAGGAGGAGGTGGTTGCCGGTACCGCGCCCGAGCTGCGCGAGCCCGAGAGGGTGGGCTGACGCATCTGCCGCGGGATTAGGCGGTTCAGCAACTATGAGCACGGCATAGATCCTGGCGCAGCCGCCTCGCTCACTCTGGGTCTGGCCGCCACGCCCGGGAGCGCTTGCGTTCGGCGGCCCGGCGCTTGGCCTCCAGCCGGGCCTCGCGGGCGGACCGTGACGGCCTTGTCGGGCGGCGGGGAGCCACCACCGTCGCCGCCTCGTCGATCATGGCCGCCAGCCGGCCGCGGGCGATCGTCCGGTTGCGCCATTGGGAGCGGGACTCGTCGGCCCGCACACGGACCACCGGGCCGAGCCGCTGGCGCACCCGGTCGGCGCCGGGTCCCTCGAGCGCCGCCAGGTCGGCCACCACCTCGACCGCCGACGCGGTGACGTTGCGGTGCTGGCCGCCGGGCCCCGATCCCCGGGCGAACCGCTCGTCGAGCGCCCCGGCCGGGAGGCGCAGGCCACGCCGCGTCGCCAGGTCGCCGTCACTCATGCGCCTACGGCTGGAGCAACGAGCCCAGGCGCCGCCCCGCGACGCGCAGTCCGAACCACCCCACCGCCCCCAGGTACGCGGTGTGCAGCAGGAGCTCGGGCCCCATGTCGCCCAGGATGAGCGCCCGCTCCAGGGCGACGCCCTGGTACAGCGGGCTGATCCGCACCACCCATTCCAGGGCCGCCGGGTACTGGCTCAACGGGAAGAACGTCGCCGAGAAGAGGAACAGCGGGACGATGGCGAGCGTCACGTACTCGAAGTCCACGAACGAGCGCATGTACGTGGTCAGTCCCATGCCCACACCGCCGAACCCGAAGCCGATGAGCAGCGCGGCCGGCAGGGCCAGGACGCTCCAGCCGGAGGGCGTGAGGTCGAGGGCCCACATCGTCACCAGGAACGCGGTGGCGTAGAGCCCGCAGCGCAACATGGCCCAGGTCAGCTCGCCCCGCGCCACGTCCCGCACGCTGAGCGGTGTGGCGAGCATGCCGTCGTACGTCTTGGCGTACTTGAAGTGGAAGAAGAAGTTGAAGGTGGTGTCGAACACCGCCCCGTTCATGGCCGAGGTGGCCAGCATCGCCGGGGCGACGAACAGCTTGTAGGAGATCGGTGACCCGCCCGGGCCCGGCAAGTCACCGACCAGCTCGCCCACGCCGATGCCGATCGAGAACAGGTAGAAGGCGGGTTCGAGGAAGCCGCTCACGAACACCGGCCACATCCGCAGGTACGCCCGCGCGTTGTGCTCGACGACGCGGAGTGCCCGCCGCGGGCCGAGCATGGCGACCGCCGTGCTCATGGCGCGAGCCTCGCCGTGAAGGTGCGCGCTCCCCACCAGCATCCGCCCGCCACGATGCCGACGAGGAACGCCGTGTGGCCGGCTGCCGACGCCACGCCGAGCGATCCGGTAGTGGCACCCCGGCACAGCTCGACCCCGTGCCACAGCGGCGACACCCAGGCGACGGGCTCGAGCCAGTCGGGCAGTTGGTCGACCGGGAAGAACGTGCCCGAGAACAGGAACATCGGCACGATGCCGACCCGCATGATGAGCGGGAACGGTATGTCGCTGTCCTGGCCGCCGGCGTAGGCGCTGAGCGGCGCCGCGAACGCCTGGCCGGTGAGCACGGCCGCCGGCACCGCCAGCACGCCCCAGGGCGACGGGATGGCCCCGAGCAGGGCGGCGACCACGACGAACGCACTGGCGGTCATCGCGTGGCGGGCCGCGATCCACAAGAGCCGGCCGCCGAAGACGTCCGGCGGCGATACGGGCGTCGCAGCCGCGGCGTGGAAGGTGCCGATCCACTTCATGCCCGCCATGACCGGCCACAGCGACTCGCCCGCTGCCGCCTGCATCGCGGTGGCGGCGAGGATGCCGGGGGCCACGAACACGAGGTAATCGACGCCCTCGACCGAGCTGCGGTTGTCGTCGACCAGTCCGCCGAGGCCCACGCCCATGGCGCCCAGGAACAGCAGCGGCATGAGCACGCTCGTGAGCGCCGAGGTCCGCCAGAACCGCCGCCACACCCGGGCCTCGCGCTCGGCGACGCGCAACATGGGAACCGCTTCGGCCAACGCGTCGAACGCCGAACGATCGTGGATGACCGGTGCGGTGTCAGTCATCGCCGTGCCCTCACTCCACGCACGCCTCACTCGTCGAGGGTGCGGCCGGTGAGCGTGAGGAACACGTCCTCCAGCGTGCTGCGGCGGACCAGCACCGAGTCCGGCTGGATGCCGTCGCCGGTGGCCCGCGTCAGCGCCTCGTCGCCGTGCGACGTGTACACCAGCACCCGGTCGCCCAGCGGCTCCACCCGGTCGCCGACGGCGCCGAGCCGGGCGATCGCGGCCTCCTGTTGCTCGGGTAGGGCGAAGCGCAGCTCGACCACCTCGCGGGTGCAGTAACGCTCGATGAGCTGACGGGGCGAGCCCTCGGCCACGATCCGTCCGTCGTCCATGATCACGAGGCGGTCGCAGAGCTGCTCCGCCTCGTCCATGTAATGGGTCGTGAGCACGAGGGTCACGCCCTCACGCTTGAGCCGGTAGAGCCGCTCCCACAGCAGGTGGCGGGCCTGGGGGTCGAGGCCGGTGGTGGGCTCGTCGAGCAGCACGAGCTCGGGCCGGTTGATCAGCGAACGGGCGATGATGAGCCGCCGCTTCATGCCGCCCGACAACGGATCCACACGTGATGTCCGCCGGTCGTCGAGCCGGGCGAAGTGCAGCAGCTCGGTGGCCCGCTCCCGGATCTGCGCCAATGGCAGGCCGAAGTAGCGCCCGTAGATGACGAGGTTGTCCCACACCGTCAGCTCGGTGTCGAGGTTGTCGTCCTGGGGGACGACGCCGATGCGGGCCCGGATCGCCGAGCCGTCGGTCATGGGGTTCATGCCGAGGACCCGCAGCTCGCCGTCGGTGATGGGCGACACGCAGGCGATCATCCGCATGGTCGTCGTCTTGCCGGCGCCGTTGGGCCCCAGGAAGCCGAACACCTCGCCGCGCTGCACCGCGAAGTCGACGCCGTCGACCGCGAGGTACTCGCCGAAGCGCTTGGTGAGCGCCTTGGCTTCGATCAGCGGCGCGCCGGAGGAGTCGGGCGGGTCGGGCATCACCCGACGACCGTATCGGCGGACTCCGACAGTCAGGACATGGTTTCGCGGTTCACATACAGGGCAGCGGCCTGGTCGAGGCCGCCCTGGAAGCCTGCGTATCCCGTGAGCGACACCATGACCGCGTCCGGGCGGTCGGCGCCCTCGCCCGGCGGCGCGAGCACCGTGACGGGTTCGTCGTCGCCGAAGCTGTCCGACGACCACGTCTGTGCGTAGTCGCCACGCCCGGCCAGCACGAGCTGGTAGCCGGCCGGCGGGTCCTCCACCACGAACGGCGACGACTCGTCAGTTGTCCCGACGGTCGGCCCCGGAGCGTCCCTGCGGGCGGTCGCCGCCTGCCTGGCCTCACCGTCGTCCGACCTGCAGCCCGCCCCGGCCAGGGCCAGAGCCGCCACTGCCGCCGCCAGCCTCGGGCCCGCCCGACCCCCCTGCGAGAAGCTGGTCACGGGCCTCGGTCTTCCCTCACTAGGCTCACCCAGCGACCCAGAGATCAAGAGCAGAAGAAGCAGGAAACGCCGTGCCCTACGTCTACGCCTTCGACCACCGCCACAAGCGCCCGCCCATGGAGATGAAGGACCTCCTCGGCGGCAAGGGCGCCAACCTCGCCGAGATGACGTCGGTGCTGCGGTTGCCCGTGCCGCCCGGGTTCACCATCACCACCGACGCCTGCCGCGACTACATGCGCTCGGGCTGGCCCAAGGGGCTGAACGACGAGGTTGCCCGCCACGTCCGCAACCTCGAGCGCCAGATGAAGCGGCGACTCGGCGACCCGTCCGACCCGCTGCTGGTGAGCGTGCGGTCGGGGGCCAAGTTCTCTATGCCGGGGATGATGGACACGGTCCTCAACCTCGGGCTCAACGACCGGAGCGTGAAGGGCCTGGCGCAGGTCACCGACGACGAGCGGTTCGCCTACGACTCCTACCGGCGCTTCATCGCCATGTACGCCCGCATCGTGCTCGACCTCGACAGCGCCCCCTTCGACGACGAGCTCGAGGCCGCCAAGCACGCCGTCGGCGTCGACAGCGATGCCGACCTCAAGCCCGATGCGCTCAAGGGCCTGTGCGCCACCTACAAGCGGATCGTCAAGGACCAGACCCGCCGGGCCTTCCCGCAGGATCCGCAGCGCCAGCTCCACGGGGCCATCGAGGCGGTGTTCAACTCCTGGGACAGCCCCCGGGCCCGCGCCTACCGCGACCGCGAGAAGATCCCGCACGACCTCGGCACCGCGGTCAACGTCCAGGCGATGGTGTTCGGCAACCGTGACGACGAGTCGGGCACAGGCGTGGGGTTCACCCGCAACGCCGCCACCGGCGAGGACAAGCCCTACGGCGACTTCCTGGTGAACGCCCAGGGCGAGGACGTGGTGGCCGGAATCCGCAACACGCTCGACCTCGACGACCTCGGCGACCACTTCCCGGGCATCAAGGACGAGCTGCTCGACATCTTTGCCCGGCTCGAGGCGCACTACCGCGACATGTGCGACACCGAGTTCACCATCGAGCGGGGCAAGCTCTGGATGCTGCAGACCCGGGTCGGCAAGCGCACCGGCCGGGCCGCCCTGCGCATGGCGGTCGACATGACCAGACCGAAAAAGCGGGGGTGGTCGATCTCGCGCGACGAGGCGCTGCTGCGGATCAAGGAGGACCACGTCGAGCAGGTGCTGCACCCGCAGTTCGCGTCCAACGACGTGCAGGTGATCGCCACCGGCCTGGCGGCGTCGCCGGGGGCGGCGGTCGGCAAGGTGTACTTCACCGCCGACGGCGCCGCCGAGGCCGCGGCGCGGGGCGAGAAGGTGATCCTGGTCCGCAACGAGACGTCCCCGGAGGACGTCCACGGCATGCAGGCGTCCCAGGGCATCCTCACGGCCCGGGGCGGCTTGGTCAGCCACGCGGCCGTGGTCGCCCGGGGCTGGGGGATCCCGGCGGTGGTCGGCGCCGACGCCCTGCGCATCAAGGGTCCGGCGTTCACCGTGGGCGACGTCACCGTGTCGGAGGGCGACGTCATCTCGCTCGACGGCACCACCGGCCAGGTGGTGCTGGGCGCGGTGGAGCTGTCGGTCGGCGAGGCCCCGCCCGAGCTGGACGTCATCCTCGGCTGGGCCGACTCCGTGCGCCACGGCCGCAATCCGGCACGGGCCCGGCTCAACGTGCGCGCCAACGCCGATACGGGTGCCGACGCCGCCAACGCCCGCGCCCGCGGCGCCGAGGGGATCGGCCTGTGCCGCACCGAGCACATGTTCCTCGGCGACGACCGGCTGCCGATCGTGCGGGAGATGATCCTGGCCGACACCCCCGACGGCGAGGCGGCGGCCCTGGAGAAGCTGCGGGCGGCGCAGCGCAGCGACTTCGTGGAGGTCCTCGAGGCCATGGACGGCCTGCCGGTGACGGTCCGGCTGCTCGATCCGCCGCTGCACGAGTTCCTGCCCAGCGTCGAGGAGCTGCGGATCCGGGAGGCGACCACCGGCCTGTCCGACGAGGACAAGAAGCTGCTGGCGGCCGCCGAGTCCTGGCGGGAGCAGAACCCCATGCTCGGCACCCGCGGCGTCCGGCTGGGCGTGGTCAAGCCCGGCCTGTACGCCATGCAGGTGCGGGCGCTGATGGAGGCGGCGCTCGACCGGGCCAAGGCCGGCGGCAAGCCGGTGGTCGAGATCATGATCCCGCTCACCGTGACCCGCGAAGAGATGGAGGAGGCGCGCGGCTGGATCGCCGACGCCATCGCCCAGGCGCTCAAGGGCTCGCGACGCCACCTCGACGTGACCATCGGGACCATGATCGAGACCCCGCGGGCTGCTCTGTGCGCCGACGAGATTGCCCAGGTGGCCGACTTCTTCAGCTTCGGCACCAACGACCTGACCCAGATGGCGTTCGGGTTCAGCCGCGACGACGTCGAGGCCCGGATGATGCCCGCCTACCTGGCCCATGGACTGCTGCGCCGCAACCCGTTCGAGACCATCGACGAGGGCGGCGTGGGAGACCTGGTCAGCACTGCGGTCGAGCGGGGCCGGTCGACCAACCCCAAGATCAAGCTTGGCGTGTGCGGCGAGCACGGGGGCGACCCCGCGTCGATCGCCTTCTTCCAGCGGGTCGGGCTCGACTACGTGTCGTGCTCGCCGTTCCGGGTGCCGGTGGCCCGGCTGGCCGCGGCCCAGGCGATCATCGGCGCCGGCGGGTCCGACACCCGTTAACGAACCCTGGCGTTCAGGATGCTCATGGCGCCGCTCATCCGCACCCCCGTGCCGTCGTACCGCGCCGCCAGGTCGTCCACGAGGGCGTCCCGGACGGCATCAACGACGGCAGCGGGAGCGTCGTCGAGCGCCGTGCGCACCGGCCCGAACGTGAGCCCCGCCTCCACCGCGTCCTCGACGGTGCCCGGGCCCAACAGGTACATGTCGAGCGTGTGCGCGGTCAGCGCCACATCGACCCATCCGGCTGCCTCCAGCCGCGGCCGCACGAACGTCGCATCGCCGTAGGCGAAGGGGCCGTCCGTGGGCGCGCCGACCTCGATGGGGTGGCCGTGGGCGGCGGCCACGGCAGCGGCCACGTCCAGGCCACGCTGCAGGATGGGGGAGCGGTCCCGCGCCTGCCACACGGCCGCGCACAGCCGTCCCCCGCTCCGGGTGCTCCGGGCGAGATTGGTGAACGCGGCGACGGGATCGTCGAAGAACATGACCCCGAAGCGGGAGATCACGGCGTCGAAGTGATCGGCGGGCAGCGCCGTCGTCTGGGCGTCCCCGGCGATCCACTCGAGGGGCGCGCCGTCGGGGACGGTCAGCCTGCGTGCCTCGTCGATCAGGTCGACGGCGACGTCGATGCCGGTCACCGCGCCCGTCGGGCCCACCAGGGCGGCGGCGCGGCGGGTCGTGGACCCGAGGCCGCAGCCGACGTCCAGCACCCGCTCGCCGGGCGTCAGGTCCGCGGCGGCGAACAGCAGGTCGCTGACGGGTGCAAGCTGCGCCTCCAGCCGGTCGGCGACCTGCAGCCACCGACGTCCGGCTTCGCCTGCCCAATCCAGCGCGGGTGCCGCGCCGGACGGTGATGCGCCCGCCGAGCCAGGATCATTGATTGGGAATGATTCTCGAACCATGATCGCACTGTATCTCGATCGGGCAGGGTGTTCCACGCACGCGGATAGGCTGGCCGAGACCGAAGGGGAGTAGCCCCGACGTGCTTGATCGTCAATACGGCCTTTCACGGGCCCGGCGAGCACGGCCCCCGTGGCGGGCGAGACCTTCGGCTGGAAGTCCACGTTGCCAGCCGGAGGTAGCAGGTGTCGCTCGCCGTCATAGCGTCGGAGTCATCGGGTAGCAGGGAGAACTTCGCCAGCTTCGACGTCCCCATCTGGATCTGGCTGGGGTTCCTGGCGTTGGTCTCGGCGCTGCTGATCATCGACCTGTTGCTGGTCCACCGGACGCCGCATGCGCCCACCACCAAGGAAGCCGCCATCGAATCGGCGGTCTGGATCAGCATCGGCGTCGCGTTCACCGGAGCGATGTTCGCCTGGCACGGGGGTCAGGCGGCCGGCGAGTACATCTCGGGCTACCTGATCGAGAAGAGCCTGAGCGTCGACAACGTCTTCGTGTGGGCGCTCATCATGAGCTACTTCGCAGTGCCGCGGCAGTTCCAGTTCCGTGTGCTGTTCTGGGGCGTCTTCGGCGCGCTGGTGCTGCGGTTCATCTTCATCTTCGCCGGCGTCGCCCTTCTCGAGCAGTTCGAGTGGCTGCTGTTCGTGTTCGGGGCGTTCCTATTGGTCACCGCGTTCCGCCTTCTGCGGCAGGGCGAGGAGGAGGTTCATCCGGAGCAGAACCCGGTGCTCAGGTTGGTGCGGCGCGTCATACCCTCGACCACCGAGTACAACGGCCAGCACCTCTTCGTGAAGCACGGCGGCAAGCTGCTGGCCACACCGTTGCTGGCGGTGCTGATCGTCGTCGAGTCGAGCGACGTGGTGTTCGCGGTCGACTCGATCCCCGCGATCCTGGCGGTCAGCCGCGAGCAGTTCATCGTGTTCAGCTCGAACGCCTTCGCCATCCTCGGCTTGCGGGCGCTCTACTTCCTGCTGGCCGACCTGCGCGACCGGTTCCGCTACCTCCAGGAGGGGCTGGCGGTCATCCTCGCCTTCGTCGGCGTCAAGATGATCGTCTCGGAGTGGTACCACATCGACACCTTCGTCAGCCTCGGCGTCATCGCCGTCGTGCTGCTGGTCGCGATCTGGCTGTCGATGCGCAAGGAGGCTCGCGAGGAGGAGCTGGCTGCGGCCGCGGGTAACGGCGCCGAGCCGGTCGCCCACCTCCCGAGTGACGCCAGCAGCGAGACCGACAGAGCCACCTGGGAGCGCTGAGACCAGCGAGGGACGGTCACGGTCGCCGCCGCGCCACCGCGACCGCCCCTCGGGGACCTGGGGGACTGGTGCCGCCTCAGGAGGCCCGGCGGTAGCGGCGCACGGCCAGGGGGCCGAACACCGCGATGATGCCGAGCGACCAGGCGATCGATCCGACCACCGACCACCCGATGGCCTGGTCGAGCACCAGGTTGCGGGCGGCGTCGACGGTCACCGTCACGGGCTGGTGGTTGGCGAACGCCTGCAGCCACCCGGGCATGAACGACGTGTCGACGAACGCCGACGAGGCGAACACCAACGGGAACACCATGGGGAACATGGCCGCCTGCGCCGCCTCACCGTTGGAGGCACCGAGGCCGATGGTGGCCGCCACCCACGACAATGCGTAGGTGAACAGGAGGACCAGGGCCAGCGCCGCCAGGTAGGCGGGCACGCCGCCGTGGATGCGGAAGCCGACGAGCATGCCGACCGCGGTCATCAGCACCAGCACGAAGGCGTTGCGGGTGGCGTCGGCGATGGTGCGTCCCGCGAGTACGGCGGAGCGGGCCATCGGCAGCGAGCGGAACCGCTCCACCAGTCCCTTCTGCAGGTCCTCGGCCAGGCCGACCCCCGTGCCCAGCGCACCGAACACGGTCGCCTGCACGAAGACGCCGGGCATCAGGTAGTCGACGTAGTCGATCGTCGGGTCGGACAGGTTGATGGAGTTGCCGAACACGTAACGGAACAGCAGCACCAGCATGATCGGCTGGATCGTCGCGAACACCAGCAGCTGCGGCAGCCGCACGTACGTCAGCAGGTTGCGCCACGTCATGGTGAGGGCGTCGGCGACGGCGTGGCGCCGGGGGATGCGCCACGCCGTCGCCGCCGGGGGCGCCGTGGGGGAGACGGTGGGGGACAGGGTTGTCGAGGTCATGCCGCACCTCGTGTCAGTTGGTCCGCCTGGTGGTTGGTGGCTTCGGCTGCATCGGGCGTGTCGCCGGCGGGTCGGCCCGTGAGCGACAGGAACACGTCGTCGAGGCTGGGCTCGCGCACGCCGAGCCCGGCCGGCGCGATGCCGGCGCCGTCGAGGGCGCGCAGCACCTCGACCACGGTCCGGGCGCCGTCGTCCACGGTGAGCTCCAGCGAGCTGCCGTCGAGGCGGACGGCACCGTCGCCGGCCGGCGTGGCGGCCCTGGCAGTGGCGAACCGCCCGAGCAGCACCGCGGCGCGCACCGCCGCGGCCGGATCGTCGAGCTCGATCTCGATGACGGTGCCCCCGAGCCCCGACTTGAGCTGCGCCGGGGTGCCGTCGGCGATGACGCGGCCGTGGTCCACCACGGCGATGCGCTCGGCCAGCCGGTCGGCCTCCTCCAGGTACTGGGTGGTGAGCAGCAGCGTCGCGCCCTCGGAGACCAGCTCGTCGATCACCTGCCACAGGTCGCTGCGGCTGGCGGGGTCGAGCCCGGTGGTCGGTTCGTCGAGGAACAGCACCGGTGGCCGGTGGACCAGTGCCGCCGCCAGGTCGAGCCGGCGGCGCATGCCCCCCGAGTACGTACGGGTCGGCCGGTTGGCGGCGTCGCTGAGACCGAAGCGCTCGAGCAGCTCGTCGGCCCGCCGACCGACCTGGTCGCTGGCCAGGTGGGTCAGCCGCCCGACGAGCCGCAGGTTCTCGCGGCCGGTGAGGTTCTCGTCCACAGCGGCGTACTGGCCAGCCAGGCCGATGCTCTCGCGCACCTGCTGCGGATGGCGGGTCACATCGAGGCCCAGTACCTCGGCCCGACCGCCGTCGGGCTGCAGGATGGTGGTCAGGATGCGGACAGCCGTGGTCTTGCCCGCGCCGTTGGGGCCGAGCAGTCCGTAGACCGTGCCGCTGGGGACGACGAGGTCGATGCCGGCCAGGGCGTGGATCGGACCGAAGCTCTTGGTCAACGCCTCGGCCCGGACGGCAGCTTGGGGGGACATGGAGCGCATGCTCGCGCAGGTCATTGATTCGAGTCAACGATATTTGGGATGAAAGGTTGAGCCTGGGCAACGAGTAGTTGCATCCGGTACCATCGGGGTGTGGACGAGAAAGCCACTGCCGCCGTCGCCAAGGAGGTGACGCAGGCGCTCACGGAGCTGTTCTTCTCCGCCGAGAACCAGCAACGGTTCCATGGCGCCGCGGACGAGCTGGGGGTCACACCGCCCATGCTCAAGGGCATGCTGGACCTCGAACCTGGGGGCGGCCTGCCGATGCGCAGCCTGGCCGAGCTGTGGGGCTGCGACGCGTCGTTCGTGACGGTGATGGTCGACGGCCTCGAGCGCCGGGGCCTGGTCGAACGTCGGGTCGCCGACCATGACCGGCGCATCAAGACCGTGGAGCTGACCGCCGAGGGCGTCAAGGCCCGGGAGCGGGCCCTCGGGTCCGTGTACGGGCCGCGTGCCGGGTTCCTGGCGCTCACACCGACCGAGCAGGCCACGCTGGCCAAGTTGCTCCGCAAGATGGCTGCCGCCCAGGCGGCCTACGACGAGCAGCTGCTCGACGACCCCGACGTGCGGGCTGGGATGCGGCGCATCGCCCAGCAGCGCACGCGGGAGTGGGCGAAGGGGGAGGGTCGGGGGCGTGAGCGCAGCCACGACTGGCGCACCCACCTCGAGCAGCACCGGGAGGAGCTGCAACGGCTCAAGCTCGAGATCGACCGCGTCCGTGCCGAGGTGCAGGCCCAGGCCCGCCGCCCGGTGGACGAGGCGAAGGCGGCGAAGAACGAGGTCAAGGCCGAGGTCAAGGCGGCCGCACGCGGGGCGGCGGCCCAGGTCAAGGGACGGGGCCGGCGCCGCTAACTCGGTCCAATCCGGCTCAGGCCGGAGCGGGGACACCGGTAACCTTCCGCCCCGATGGGCATCCTCGACGAGGACGTAGCTGCGGTACGGGCCGCGTCCGACATCGTCGGGGTGATCAGCCAGCATGTGCAGCTGCGCCGGGTCGGCCAACGCTGGCAGGGCCTGTGTCCCTTCCACAGCGAGAAGACCCCGTCGTTCTCGGTGAACGCCAACGAGGGTGTCTATTACTGCCTCGCTGGCGAGACCCCGGTGATCACGTGGGACGGTATACGCGAGATCAGAGATCTCGCCGGGAGAACGGCTCGGATCCTCACCGAGCGGGGCCGTTGGGTGGACGCCCCCTTCCGCTCGTTCGGGGTGCAACCACTCATGCGGGTCACGTTGACCCGCAATCAGCAGCAGAAGGAGGTCTACGCGACCCCTGAGCATCGCTGGCTCGTCCGCGGCAGGGGGACGGCCAGGTACGAGCGGACGACCCGCCAGCTCACGACCGGTCACGCCCTCTCCTGGTCCTTCCCCCAGAACCGGACGCGGACCATGGGCGACCTGTCTCCGTTCGGAGTCGCGCATGGGATCGCTTTCGGCGACGGCACCCGGTTCAACGGGTTCGTGGCGGTCGACCTCCACGGAGACAAGGACGCACAACTGCTCAAGTGGTTCCCGTTGAGCCGCACTATGGAGTGTCGCCGTCCTAACGGCTCTCGATTCGTCAAGGTCCTCGATCTGCCAATCTCGTTCAAGGAACCGCCGTCGCTCGACGAAGCGGCGACCTACCTCGCCGGATGGCTGGCCGGGTACCTCGCTGCGGATGGTCATGTGGATGCGGAAGGCACCGTCTCGCTTAGCTCCGCGAAACGCGGCGACCTCGAGTTCGTGCGCGAGGTCTGCACTCGCCTTGGCATCGGCACCTACGGGGTCACCACCCAGGTGCGGACGGGCTTCGACGGTCGCGAACCATCAGCGCTGCATCGCGTCCACCTGATCACCGAGGATCTCGACGAGCGGTTCTTCCTGATCGACCAGCACCGTCGTCGGTTCGCCGGGGCGCAGAAGGCATGGCTCCGCCGTGGCTGGGTCGTCCGGTCGGTCGAAGAGACCGAGCGCATCGAAGAGGTCTTCTGTGCGGAAGTCGAGGGAACCCACAACTTCGCCCTCGAGGACAACATCCTCACCGGCAACTGCTTCGGTTGCCAGGTCTCGGGCGACGTCATCACGTTCGTGCGCGAGGTCGAGCACCTGGGCTTCCCCGAGGCGGTCGAGTGGCTGGCGGCGAAGGCCGGCATCACCCTTCGCTACTCCGACCACAACGAGACCGAGGGCCGCAAGCGCCGGTCCCGGCTCATCGAGATCATGGCCAAGGCCGTGGACTGGTACCACGACCGGCTGCTGTCGGGCGCCGATGCCGGCGCGGCCCGCAGCTACCTGCGGAAGCGGGGGATCGACGGCGACGTGGTGCGGGACTACCGGCTCGGCTGGGCGCCCGATGCCTGGGACGAGCTGTGCCGGGCCCTGCGCCTCGACGAGCGTGACGCCCGCGACACGGGCCTGGGCCGTATGAACCGGCGGGGCCGGCTGCAGGACCACTTCCGGGCGCGGGTGCTGTTCCCCATCCACGACGCCGAGGGCCACCCGGTCAGCTTCGGCGGGCGCATCCTGCCTGGCGGCGAGGGCCCGGGGAACCAGGGCAAGTACAAGAACACCACCGAGACACCGCTGTACAACAAGAGCCGGGTGCTCTACGGGCTCGACCGGGCCAAGGGTGCCATCGTGCGGGACGGCACGGCGGTCATCTGCGAGGGCTATACCGACGTCATCGGGTTCCACCGGGCGGGGGTCCCCCTCGCGGTGGCCACCTGCGGCACCGCGCTCACGGACGAGCACGTGGCGCTGCTCCACCGCTTCGCCGCCCGCCGGCTGGTGCTGTCGTTCGATGCCGACAGCGCCGGCCAGGCTGCGGCCGAGCGGTTCTACCAGTGGGAGCGCGAGCACGACCTCGAGGTGGCCGTCGCCGACCTGCCGCCCGGGAAGGACCCCGCCGACGTCGCCAAGTCCGATCCGGCGCGGCTGGTGGCGGCGGTCGAGGGAGCGACGCCGTTCCTGCGCTTCCGGCTCGACCGGGCGTTCGCAGCCGCCGACCTGTCCAGCAACGAGGGCCGGGCCCGGGCGGCCGAGCGGGCGTTGGCCGTCATCGCCGAGCACCCGACCGACCTCGTGCGCGACCAGTACGTGATGGACGTCGCCTCCCGCTGCCGCATCGAGCCCGACCGGCTGCGAGGCCAACTCGACCGGTTGCGTGCCCGGCCTCGGTCCGGCGCGCGCCCGGCTGGTGGGCCGGCCCGGGATGGCCGGGGTTCCCGGGGTGGCCGGGGCGGTGGCCGGTCGAGCGACCGCGTGATCCCCAACGAGCCCCCCGATCTGCCCCGCGACGATCGGATGGCTGGGGCGGCCGGGTCGGCCGTGCCGGCCCCGTCCGCCACCGGCCGGAACGGTGCCCGCCGCCCCGAGCGGGAGGGACCGGCGGTCGAGGTGCTGCGCCACGCCGTGCACAACCCGGAGGCCGTGTCGCGCTGGCTGGCCGGTGAGCTGTTCGACGATCCCATGCACGTCGACGCCTACCAGGCCCTGCTGGGGTCCGACACGCACGCCGCGGCCCTGACGACGGCACCGCCCCCGGTCGCAGGCTTGCTGGCGCGCCTGCTGGTCGAGGAGCCGACGTCCGAGCCGTTCGATGCCGTCCGCCGGCTGCTCACCGAGGTGGCTCGCCGCGAAATCGGCACGCTCCGCCTGGTGGGTGCAACCGCCGACGATCCTGCCCGGTCGCTGTCCGAGCTGGCGTTCCTCACGCGCGCCGTCGACGAGCTGCGCGATCCGTCGGCCGCGGCCGGATCGGCGGATCGGTTGCTAGCCTGGCTCAGGCAACGGGTTGGAGACGGGGGATGACCGACACGCCATCGACGCTCGACGCCTGGAACGGCTCGGTGGAAGACAGTCTCACCAAGCTGATCGAGCGGGCCAGCGCCCGCGGCCGGTTGACGCAGCACGACGTCGTGCGTGCCCTGCCCCACGTCGAGCTCACGCCCGAGGTGGTCGAAGAGATCCTCCGCCGGTGCCGGGAGGCGGGCATCGAGATCGACGACGTGTTCGATGACCTCGACGACCTGGGTGGCCGCCCTGTCGACGACCTTGGCGAGGCGGGCGCCCTGCCGGGAGCCGACCTGATCGTCGGCGACGGGACCGTGCCCAAGGTGGTGGTCCTCAGCGCCGACCATGCCGCCGCCAGCCGGTCGCGGGCGCGGCGGCTGTCGGCCACGCTGCGCCGGCGCAGCCGCCTGTCCGCCGACCGGGGCGTCGAGCGGGGCGCGGGTACGTCCGACCCTGTGCGCATGTACCTGCGGGAGATCGGCCGGGTCCCGCTGCTCACCGCCGCCGAGGAGGTCCAGCTGGCCCGCCGCATCGAGGCGGGCGCCGAGGCGTCCGAGCGCCTGGCCGACCTCGACGCCGTCGGCGCCCTGGGCGCCCTGCCCGCCGACGAGTCCCGGGCCCTGCAGCGCCTCGCCGACGACGGCGACGAGGCCAAGAGCGCGCTCATCCAAGCCAACCTCCGGCTGGTCGTGTCGATCGCCAAGCGTTACGTGGGCCGCGGCATGCAATTCCTCGACCTCATCCAGGAGGGGAACATGGGGCTCATGCGGGCGGTCGAGAAGTTCGACTACACCAAGGGCTTCAAGTTCTCGACCTACGCCACCTGGTGGATCCGCCAGGCCATCACCCGCTCGATCGCCGACCAGGCCCGCACCATCCGCATCCCGGTCCACATGGTCGAGTCGATCAACCGGGTCCACCGGATGCAGCGCCAGATGGTGCAGGAGCTGGAGCGTGAGCCCACGGTCGACGAGCTGGCCGACGCCGTGGGCATGACCACCGAGCGGGTGCGGGAGATCCAGCGGATCTCGCTGGACCTGTTGTCGCTGGACGCGCCGGTGGGCGAGGAGGACGACTCGTACCTGGCCGACTTCATCAAGGACGACGGTGCCGAGGAGCCGCTCGACGCCGCCACCCGGCAGATGCTGCAAGAGGCAGTCAAGGAGGTGCTCGACGAGCTCAACGAGCGGGAGAAGGAGGTCGTCATCATGCGCTTCGGCCTCGATGACGAGCAGGCCCGCACGCTCGAAGAGGTCGGCAAGCAGTTCGGCGTGACCCGCGAGCGCATACGCCAGATCGAGTCGAAGACCCTGGCCAAGCTGCGTCATCCCCACCGCTCGCAGAAGCTCCGCGACTACCTCGAGGGCGAGTAGGGCTTAACTGTCACCACACCCCATCGGAATGATGGGGCGATGGGATACCGGGGCAAGCTGGCGGAACGTGAGCGGGCGCGTGAGCTGCGGGCGCAGGCGTGGACGATCAGGCACGTCGTCGCCAACGTCGATGCAGAGGGTCACTGACGCCGCACCCGGTCACCTGGTAGCCATTCGTCTGGCGGACGTGCCATACAGCTGGGACGGGACCGGGTGGGGGCTCGTGATAGGCGCCGTTTCGTTGGTGCTGGCCTTGTGAGCCATCTGGCGAGCCGAGTCGGCACGATGAGCAACCGATCGAGTTCGACGTGAGGTGGTTTCCACCGCCACGTGGGAGCCATCGGGCGGCTCGGGATGATCGCCACCAATCTGGACGCCTGACCGGCCAGCTCGTCTAGAACGGAGCCTTGGAGCGGCCGCGCCGGCCAGCGCTTCCGCTCTTCGAGACGGCCTTCGAGGACTGCGTGAATGGCTTCTGCAGCAGCCGGCCGAGCGGGCCGGGCGCCCTCCCGGCGCCCCGGCTGCCGACGCCGATCACCTTCTGGCCGCCGCGCTCCGGGTGGCGGGACAGGCGCGGAAAGACGAACGCGCAGATCAGCAGGAGCACGCAGAAGCCGATGACTATGGCGATGATCATGCGTCTTGGCTACCCGGCGGGCCCCCGAGTAAGCCGACCGCTGCGTCGTCGCCCACATCGACAGCACCAGCAAGCTGTCCTCGTCCTGCTCGACGCGCTCGTGTCGCCCGTCGCAGGTCGAAGCTGCGGCCCAGCCACGCAGCGAACGCGTGCGGGAGCTCCTCGGTGGTGACGTTCAGCCGCTCGCAGAACTCCTCGAACGTCTCATCGGGAAGGTCAGACACGGTGGCGTGCACGGAGGAACTAGACCAGGTGTCCCGGACCGCGGCCACGACGCCCGACACATCGAGGCCCGGCTAGACAAGCGGCGGTGAAGCTCTACCGGGCTGCCCCGGTCACAGAGGCCTATATCCGCCTCGGGGACCCGTGACCGTTTAGGCCGTTGACCCTCAGGGATCGCGCCATCACCGCCACGCCGCCGTTGGGACGGCACCATCTAGGGCATGGAGACTGCGCTATTGGATCGGTTGCGCCGTCGCGTGGGCGGTGAAACCAATACCGGGGTGCGTATAGGCGCACTCCAACGTCGGGCGGTTGACCGCAACCTCCGCGTCCACAAGGTCGGCGGCGCCACCTACGAGGTCGTGGACCTCCGCACCGGCCGGGTGGTCAGCACCGGGACGTTGGACGAGATCGAGGCGGTCGTCTCCGACATCTAATAAGGGGGCGAACACGTTCCAGGGTCAATGGGCGTGGCTTGGCGTGGACGAAGCGGCCAGCGGGCTACATCTGGGACGAGTCCCGCTTGCGGCTGCGCCTCTACCTTCCTGAGGGCCTCGACATCGCTGAGGCCTCCCGGCTGTGGGCCAGCGTCACGGGCACTCCGCCGGAGCAGTTCATGAAGCCCTACCGCGCCGTTGCCGATCCCTCGATCAGGCGCTCGAAGCATCCGATGGGCTGCCCCGGGGTCCGGTATTCGTGCTCGAAGACGCATCGGGCGATCATGGGTCTCGTAGGTGGGCTGCTATCCTGCGACGTTCGCAGTCCGGGGTAGCACAATTGGCAGTGCGGCGCCCTGTTAAGGCGATGGTTGTGGGTTCGAGTCCCACCCCCGGAGCATTACCGGCTGGGCCTGTAGCTCAGTGGTCAGAGCAGGCGACTCATAATCGCTAGGTCGTGGGTTCGATCCCCACCGGGCCCACGACGAAAGTCCGGGTGACGAGTTCGCAGCTGGAGCCAGGAGTCTAGGAGTCTGACTCCTGGACGGTCGCGGGAGTCCTAGACCATTCCTAGACACCACTCCTAGACTCCGGCGTGGCCGATCTGGCGATGCGGTTCGAGGCGAAGATCGATCGCTCGGGGCAGCACCATCTCTGGACGGGGTCGCGCCTTGCCGACGGTTCCGGGCAGCTGCGGGTGAACGGCAGGGTCACGACGGCCCGACGCGTCGCCTGGGAACTGGCGCGTGGTTCGCTCCCGTCGGGTGCCCGCGTGCTCGGCTGCCCGGCCGACCCGGCCTGCGTGCGGCTCGACCATCTGTCGGTGCGCGGCGGGAAACCGTCTGCCGAGCCGCAGCCGGCGAAGAAGCGGGCGCCGCGCGGCTCCGGCACGAAGCGCCAGGTCCGCCGCGGGGTCTGGAAGCTCACGGTCACGGCCGGCCGCTGGGCAGACGGCTCGCCGCGGCGAGTGCTCCGAACGGTGCGTGCCGGCACGGACACCGAGGCGTCGGCCGCGCTGGCCGACTTTGCCGCCGAAGTGCGCCGTGGGTCCCTGCCGGACGGGAAGGACGACCGCGACATCACGGTCGACGAGGCGGTCGAGCGGTTCCTGGTCGAGCACCTGGTGGGGGAGAAGGGCCGCGAGGAGAGCACCGTCGCCCACTACCGCAGCGTGCACGGCAGGTGGTTCTCGCCGGAGATCGGCCGACGCCGCCTGCGCGACATCGATGAGGCGACGATCGACCGGCTGTTCGGGCGGATGCGGAAGGCGGGGCTGAGCGCGTCGCGGATGAGCGATGCCCGCAGCCTGTACGCGCCGCTGTTCCGGTGGGCCAAGCGCCGACGGATCGTCGCCCGCAGCCTGATGGTCGAGTTCGAGCTACCGACGAGCCGCCACGTCTCCCGCGAGCACGTGCCGCCCGAGGTCGACCAGCTGTGCCCCTATCTCGAGGTGGCGGTGGACCTGGTCCCCGACGTCGCCGCGGTGCTCACCCTCGGGGCGGTGACGGGGATGCGGCGCGGCGAGTTGGTCGGCCTGCGCCGGTCGCGCCTGTTCCCGACGGCCGGGAAGCTGGTGGTCGATGCCGCCTACACGAGCGGGGGCCGGGTGAAGACGACTAAGACGCGCAAGGAGCGCGAGCTCGCGATCGACGAGGCGACGATGGCCATGCTGCAGCGGCACTGCGATCGGATGGACGAGCGGGCCGCGGTGTGCGGCGTGACCGTGCCCGCCGACGGGTTCGTCTTCAGCCTCGAGCCGGACTGCTCGCGGCCGATGGAGGCCGACTATGTCACCAAGCAGGTCGCCAGGCTCAAGGATCACCTCGGCATCGCCGACAAGCGCCCTGCGACGATCGCCTTCGAGTACGAGGCGTTGCGGCTGTACCGCGATGAGCCGGCACCGAGCCGGTCGGGCCGGTCAGGTCGGCCACCGGCAGGAGCGATCTCCTACAAGGAGATCGGCAGACGCCTGAACCGCAGCGAACGCTGGGCGCAGCTGGCGGTCGCGTCCGCCGCGCGCCGTGAGGCGGCGGCACGCGCCGGTGCGGCGGGGGTGTTCGACGGCTCGATCATCGCCCTACGGAAGTTCACGTCCAGTGAGCTCCTCGACGCCGGCTTCAACCTGTCCGCGGTGGCCCAGCGCCAGGGCCACGGCCCGCAGGTGCTCGTGAAGCACTACGCCAAGGCGCGCCCGTCCGCCGGCCGCAGGGCGGCCGAGCACCTCGGCCAGGTCGTCCACCGCCGCGGCTCCGCTGCCGCGCCGTCCGGCAAGAGAGCCTGAGACGATCCGGCCTTCGCGGTGCTTTAGCACTGCAGTCACCGAGTGCTGCAGGAGGCAACGATGCGACCGGAACGGCTGACGACGTCCGTGGAGGAGGCGAGCGAGGCGCTGGGCATCTCCCGCTCGCTCGCGTACGAGCTCGTCCGCCGCGGCGAGCTTCCATCAGTGCGCCTGGGCCGTTGCATCGTCGTCCCGCTCCGCGGCCTCCAGGCCCTCGTCGGCCACCCCCGCGCCGCCGGGGACTGACTCCGGTCGAGCAAGACGCTGACCGGTGGAACGCGATCGGTAGCGCCCACCCGTGGAGAGGTTCCGCGGGGATCCCGAGCGCTTGCCTCCCGCCGCGCGGCAGATCCTCGACGCTTCAGTCGTGCGACCCGTCCGACGTCGGACGCTCGTCGGCCCCGCTGCCGTAGGGTTGTGTCGTGAGCTTCACCGGGCTGGACGTCGATCTCGATCAGATCGCAGAGATCTGTCAGCGCTACGGCGTGGCGCGCCTCGAGGTGTTTGGCTCTGTCAGCCGGGGTGAGGAGCGCTCGGACAGCGACGTCGACGTTCTCTACGAGCTGGCGCCTGGTGCTCGACTGGGCTGGGAGGTCGAGGACCTCACCGACGAGCTTTCGGAGGTTCTGGGGCGACCGGTCGATCTCGTGTCGCGCCGGGCGCTGCACGAGCGACTGCGTGAGGCGGTGCTGGCGGAGGCCCGTCTGCTCTATGCGGCGTGAGCTCCTCCTGATCGACGAGATGATCGTGGATGCCGAAGGGCACCTGTTCGCCGGGCACGCCCAGGCTGGTGAAGGCCAAGCCGAACTGGGTCATGCTTGAGAGGGATCGACCGAGGAGGACCAGCATGAGCGACTACTTGCCGGCTGCGTACCGCGAGTTTCGAGCGAGCTACCCGAGAGTCGCGGCTGCTCTTGACCAGCTGGGGGAAGCTTCTGCCGGCGCAGGGCCACTTGATGAACGGACCCAACGGCTCGTGCATCTCGGCATCGCAGTCGGCGCCCTCGCGGAGGGCGCCGTGAGGTCGAACGTCCGAAGAGCCCTCGATGCGGGAGTCATGGTGGACGAGGTCCGCCACGTCTCACTGCTCGCGATCACGACCAGCGGGTTTCCCACGGCCATCGCCGGCCTGACGTGGACCGAGGAAGTGCTCGCCGCACGGTGAGCCGTCCATGACCGGCCGAGCCAGCCAGTCCTTCACCAGCTAGCGGCATCGCCGCGGGACCGTGTTTCGCACGTTCACGTGCACGTATCCCTTCGTGACCGGTCGTTGAGAAGCGCGTCCACGACGACACCTACCCTCGGATCGTACGAGTCGACGCCTCGTTGCTGCCGACACTGGGGAGGCGTGCCCCAGAACGCCGAATACGCGGGTGATCCATCTTGCATTCCGGTGCATCTTGCTGGGAGCTGAGAGTGTGCGGGATGACTTTGTTCCCGTGCTTGATCCGCTCGTCGGCACCCGCTGGGATGTCGGCGGCCGTCACCTCGGCCGGGTCCCTCGCAACCACGATCAGTTCGCGGCGTGCGCCCTTCGGATCCGCACCACCGGTGTCGAGGACCAGGGGCCGTCGAGTTGCGGTGGTGGGTCGTCGGGTCCGGCGCCCTGCGCCACGAACACCCACTGATAGATGGTCTGGAATGTCGCGGTCCTCGGCGGGCAAGGCATCCAGATCCGCCTCGAGGTTGCACTGGTCGGAGAGTTCGCTCAGGTTGAACGTACTGAATTGCAGGTTCATCCGCCCGACCCCCACGCGCAACGCCCTGCCGGGTCGAAGCTGCACGCTCGCCGCGGGTCTCCGTCACCGTCGATTGGTGGGCCGCGAGGGGCTCACATCCCGCCGTAAGGTGGCCAGCTCGACGCCGCACTTCATGATCCGGGCCGCGATTCGGGTCAGGTGACTCCCGGCCGTGGAGGGACCGAGGAACTTGGCGACCCCGCACACGAACTCGGAGGCTGAGAGGGATCGGCTATCGGTGGCGACCTACGAACAGCACCAGCCCGCCTGGGCGGCCCTGGTCGCTGCGGATACGTCACCCGAACGGCCGATGTGCGGATACGCGTGTCAACGCAAGGGCGTTATCGGCACGGTGGTGCGAGCGGAAGGCACGTCTACAGGGCAGAATCTCCGCATCGGAACCATTTCCAAGCGAGGCTCACCATGGCGAGGAAGCCGGCCATTCACACCGTGCCCCATGGCGGCGGCTGGGCCAACCGCCGCGAAGGCGCTGCCCGGGTCAGCAAGGTCTTTCCCACAAAGGCGGCTGCGCAGGCCGCCGGACGCGAAACGGCGAGGCGTGAGCGGACCGAGCACATCATCCACAAGAAGGACGGTGAGATCGGGAGTCGCAGCAGCTACGGCAACGATCCCCGTCCGTCGAAGGGCTGAGTTCCTGACCGGACCACCTGCCGAGGGGGCTCCACCCGCCACCGGATGGCCTTCACGGGCCCGGACATCTCACCTCGAAAATGGCAGGCGTCTTCCTGTGGTGGATGGCGGATCTGATTCGAGATGCCAGTGACCGACGAACCTGCTCCGAAGGGGCCGGTCGCGGGCATGCATGACGTGTGCACCGGATGCCAAGCACTCGGCCGACAGGGCTCGGCATATCTACGCTCTGTCGTCGGTTGAGGCCTTCGAACCCGCACCGAACAACGCTAGGGGACATTTCGCCGCGGTGGACGGGGTGGCCGCCCAGGGGTCAGGCACGCGGGGCGATCGCTGCTGTCGTGTAGGAGCTGTTTGGCGCGCTCGGTGAACCACGGAGCGGTCGCGGTGCTGGCGATCGACTGGAACCGCACGGCGCCTGTAGGGGTGATCGTGGAGATCATCTTGAGTGAGAACCGTGCAGCGGTCAGCGCCGTGACGGTCCGCTGGGTCGAGTTCGACGAGAGAAGTACCTGTGTGGTGGGCGATGAACGGCGATACTTGTTGTCATGGGGAAGAGCAGTATTCGTAACCTCGGCGGGCTCAGCTATGAGGGGCACATGGCGCGGGTCTACCGGCGGGGTCGCGAGCTCCTGCCGGAAGCCGCCGCCGAGTGGCGGCGGGCGCTCGAACCGCTTGTGCGACCTGAGAGCCTTGTCGTGGACGTCGGTGCCGGTATCGGTCGGTTCGCCGTCCATCTTGCTGACTGGTTCTCGGCTCGTGTCGTGGCGGTCGAACCCGCGGCCGCGATGCGCGCTCAGGCCCAGCCTCGGGAGCGGGTCAGCTGGATGGCAGCCCGGGCTGAACAGCTTGCTCTGCGCCACGGGGTCGCAGATCTGGTCTGGATCTCCGACGCGGTCCACTACCTCGACCTGTACGACGCGGCACGGGAGGCCCGCCGGGCGCTGAAGCCCAGGGGCCGTGTGGTCGTCCGGAGTACGTTCCCGGACCAGTTCGAGCAGACCGAGTGGATGCGCTGGTTCCCTTCTGCCCGAGCGGTCGACGCGCAGCGCGTGCCGACGGTCGACCAGATCGTCACGGCGTTTGGGCGTGCGGGCCTCGAGCTCGAGTCGCGTTCCACCGTCTATCAGCCCGTCGCCCGCGATCTCCGGGAGCTTGCCGACCGGGTCGGCGAACGCGCCATCTCCACCCTCGAGATCATCGACGACGACGAGTTCGAGCAGGGCTTGAGCGATCTCCGAGCCGCGGCCGCCCGGTCCCCGTCGCCGCGCATCATCACGACGCCGCTTAGTGTCCTCGTGTTCCGGCCTGTCAGCGACGGGTGATTCGACGCACGCCGCTTGGTCGATCGTGTCACCTCGACGCCACTGATGTGTCATCTCGGCGATAGCGCGGACACATCGAGCGTTCACCGAACGTGGGTAGTTTCGCCATGATGCGTGAAGCTGGGCGATGTCGCCAGCGATCGATAGGGGAGCCACCGCGACCGCGAGGCGGCCCGGCACGAAGGGCTCACGCGGATGTCTGACTGGATGCGCAGCCTGGCCGGGCACTATGTCAACAGCCGCATCGCTCACCCCGAGGATCACCTGCTCGTGGTGTTCGACATCGACGGGACGATCCTCGACATGCGTCACCTGGTGAGCCACGTGCTGAACGAGTTCGATCGCGTGCACGGCACTCAGCTGTTCGACGGGTTGCGAGCCGAGGACGTCGACGTACACGAGAACGAGATCGAAACCCTTCTCGATCGGCGACGCGTTCTCGCCGCGACCCGGGTGGAGGTGTTGGCCTGGTACCGCAGTTGTCGCTGGGCGCCAGAGTCGGTCCTCATGGCGCACCGCCCCTACCGCGGCGTGCTCGAGGTCATCCGCTGGTTCCAGATCCAGCCCCGGACCAGCGTGGCGCTCAACACCGGCCGGCCAGAGACGCTGCGGGACGCGACGTTGCGTTGCCTCAACGAGCTCGGTCGCGAGTACAAGGTGGCCTTCACGGACGAGCTGCTCGTCATGAACCCGGACGGCTGGGGGGTGGACGTCGCGAAGCACAAGGTCGCCGGCATCCGACACTTCCAACAGGCCGGCTATCGCGTCGTGGCCGCGGTCGACAACGAGCCCGAGGTCATCGAGGCCCTGGTCGCCGCCGACACGTCACAGGAGATCCTGTTCCTGCACGCGCAGACGCTCTACCAATCGCGACGACGGTCGACGCCCCGCACGGTCGGGGGGTGCAGCTATGACATCACGTCCCTGGTAAGCGAGCGCCAGCTGCCCCGTCACGTGCAGCTGGTGTGGCATGGGGTCAACGACGACGCCAACCTCCGCCAGTTCCTCGCCTCACCGGTCGGCTGGGCTGAGGTGGATGTACGCCGCCACCCGCGCGGCAGGCTCGTGCTGCGCCACGATGCCTTCGACATGGCCGAGGCGGCAGCCAACGGCTCGGGGACGAACGGGGCCGGCGACGGCCTCTTGAGCTTGGACGAGGCGCTCGCCGAGCTGCGGGACGCGGGCAAGGGCGTGAAGATCGACGTCAAGGAGGCCGGGATTCTCGATGAGGTGCTTGCCGTGGTCGCGCGCTCCGGCGTGACCGACGAGGACCTGTGGCTCAACGGTCGTTTGGATGTGCTGGGCGAGGACGGCGTGCGGGCGATCCGGGCCGCACATCCTGGAGCGACCGTCCAGTGCCCGATCGACTTCGTCGCCCCCCTCGCGATCGCCATGCCCACTGAGGCCCTCGGGCTGCTGCGGACCCTGACCGGCTGGGGCGTCAGCCGGTTCTCGGTGGCGTGGGCGCAGGGCCAGGGCCGTGATCTGCTCGAGCAGCTCGACGGCTGGGCCTACGAAGTGAACCTCTACGCCGTGCCCGACCTGGAGCAGTTCCTGCGCGCCGTGCTGATGCTGCCCCGCTCGATCACGGCCGACTTCAACTTCCCCCAGTGGCACTACTTCGGCCGCGGCGCCGGCCACGGCGGCCGCTATCACCGCTACAGCATCGATCCCGTTCCCCAGGCGCTCGACGTGGCGTGAGACACATTTGTCAACCGCGAACGTTGTTCGTCATGTGGCGGCGCTGTCGACCCTCCGGGTACCGGCCGACGCCATAGCGTGAGGTAGGACTCGCCGCCACACCACGGGCGCCGACGCCCACGCGAGACACACCCACCTCGGCGAGGTCACGGGATCAGCCCTACCGGTCGGGCCTGGTCCCGGCGTATCGAGGGAAGGGCGTACACGGCGCTCAAGGCCGAAAGCCGGGCGGGCGCCCAGATCGACCTCTGATGGAGGATCGGGCGGGCGTTGCGGCGTTGCTCGTGGCGTCTGAGCGCTTGGCGGGTGATCTCGACCCCAACGCCTCCAACGAACCCGGGGCGGTTCAGGGCGCGACGCCGGCCGTCGTGTTCGGGCGGCGCCCACCCGGGTAGCAGGGTGCTGTCGGTGTGTGATGGAGGGCCATGAACGACGACGGCGGCTGTCGCATCGGGCTGTCAGTGCCATCCGAGAGCCGTTACATGCGGCTGGCCCGGCTGATGGCCAGCGGCGTCGCGACGTCGTGCGGCCTCCCGCTCGAGGAGGTCGAAGATTTCCGCATCGCGATCGACGAGCTGTGCTCCGCGCTCATTGAGCTGAGCGACGGCGATGCCGTGCGGCTGGCGTTCGAGCTCGCCGATGACGCCTTGGTCGTGGTCGGCACCACCACAGCCGCGCCCGGTGGGGTCCTCGACGACGAGCGGCTGCGCCTCAGCCGCCAGATCCTTGGGGTCGTGACCGACGATCACAGCATGCGTCGTTGCGGAGACACGGTGTCCTTCACCGCCCGGGAACGCCTGCGTGGCCGCGGGGTGGGTTGACGCTACGACGCTCGGTGACGCCCCACTCCTCGGTGACGGCTTCGACCCCCAGGCAGCGTCAACGGCCACACCGGACAGCGGATGGCGTCCGGTGGGGCGGTTGCCGCATTTCGCTCACGACTCGTGGTGCGCCATCAGCGTCTACCGGGGCCTGAGCGACGGCGACTCGCTGCCGTCCCGGCTCGGCTTCGGGCCCGAGCCGGCACACCGAGCGCGCCAGCCTGCGCCGGTGGACCGACGCCGAGCTGTCGATCGCCAGCTGGAACGGGATCTGGGGGCCGGCGGGGGCGGGCGGGACGCCCCGCCCGGCCGAAGCAGGCGGACCGCCCCGGTGGGCAGCGCTCGACACCTGCTCCCGGTTACTCCTGGAGCGCCGCGCCAGGGGGGAGCGAACGTGGTACAACGGCCAATGACGGCAACGACGCCGTCGTTGGGGGGCACACACATGCAGTATCACCACGTGATCGGCACGGTTCGAGAGTGGATGGCCAACCTGCTCGAGGATCTCGGTGGGCGCCTTCGAGCTCGACACTGAGATGCGGCACGGCCGCAGCGGCGACGCTGACCACAACTGACGCGCCTCAGCCGACGGCAGGCAACCGCGTGCGGCACGCGGTGGTCGATCCTCTGGGAGGCGATGAACGCGTCACAGCTAGTGTCGTCGGAGCAATCCTCGCGGACCAATGGTGGCGGGGAACTTCACCGGGCTGAGCGCCAGGGGAACTGACAAGGGGGGAGGAAGATGGCGACACCGGAACGTCGTAGTGGAATCGCCGGCATATCGGTCGGCGGCATCATCGTGATTGTCGGGATCGTGATGATGCTCTTCTGGAGCTTGTGGATAGGCCTGATTGTCGTGCTCATCGGACTCATCGCGTTCGGCGGGTTCGTTCGCGGAAAG
>DASQUK010000018.1:0-5196 GCA_035641315.1 Acidimicrobiales bacterium
CGCCCGCCACGACGAGCCCGGCATCGTCGCCGTCACGCTCGCCGCGGTCGCCCTCCCCGTCGACGGGCAGGTCGAGGCGGATGTCCCGCTCCGGCGCGGTGGCCCGGGCCGCCTCCACGGCGTCCGCGGCCAGGACCCGCAGGTCGACCGGGGCGTGCTCGAACGGTCGCTGCTGGTCGAGGCGGGCGAGCAGCAACAGGTCGTCGACGAGCAGGCCCATGCGCTTGGACTCATCCTCGATGCGGCCCAGAAGCCGCGACACCTCGGCGGGATCGGTTACCGCGCCCTGCCGGTGCAGCTCCGCGAAGCCCCGGATGGAGGTGAGCGGCGTGCGCAGCTCGTGGCTGGCGTCGGCGACGAAGCGCCGCATCTTCTCCTCCGAGCGCCGCGCGGTCGCCTCCGACGACTGGCGGGCGCGGAACGCGGTCTCGATCTGCTCCAGCATGCTGTTGAGCGCCAGGCCCAGCCGCCCCACCTCCGTGCTCGGGTCGTCGTCGTCGACCCGGCGTGACAGGTCGCCGCCGGCGATCGCCGCCGCGGTCTGCTCGATCTTGGTGAGCGGCCGCAGGGCGGCCCGCACCATCGTGTAGCCGGCCAGGGCGAGCCCGGCGAGTACGGCGCCTCCCACGAGAAGGTTGATGGTCGTGAGCCGGTGGACGGTGTCGTCGACCTCGTCGAGGCTGGTGGCGGCGACGATCGTGCGGGCCCCGTCGTTCAACGGGATCGCCACGGCCCGCCAGGAGCTGTTGCCCCGTGTGGCACCCACGGTGAAAGGCCGCCCGCCGCGGTCGGCGGCGTCGGCCGGCGTGAGCGAGGGGAGCTCAGGAGTGGCCTCGCCGAGGAGCTTGCTCGCCCAGTGCTGCACAGGGGCGCCACCGTTGTCCTGGAGAGTGAAGTAGTACTCGCCGAACACCACGAGCCCGGGCCGGCCTTCGTTGAACGCGTCGGCAGCGAGATTGGCGTCGGCGACCAGTTGCTCGTCGACACGCTCGACCAGATATCCCCGCAGCAGGCGAGCGCCGAAGATCCCCATGACCGTGAGCGCCACCATCGACAGCGCCAACACGGTCGTGATGAGCCGCAGCCACAGCGGCGTGCGTCGCCACACGCTCGTGGGCCGCAGGCTCATGTCGACGGTCGCGGCGGCCGGAGCACGTAGCCGATGCCCCGCACGGTGTGGATCAGCGGCCCGCTGCCGTCGTCGAGCTTGCGTCGCAGGTACGAGATGTACGACTCGACGATGTTGGCGTCGCCGTCGAAGTCGTAGCTCCACACGTGATCGAGGATCTGCGACTTCGACAACACCCGGCCGGCATTGATCATCAGGTAGCGCAGCAGGTTGAACTCGGTGGGGGAGAGCTGGACCTCACGCCCACCCCGCCACACCTGGTGGCTGTCCTCGTCGAGGTCGAGGTCGCCGACGGACAGCCGGGCGCCGGCGTCGGCCGTGGCCGCCCGCGTGCGGCGCAAGACGGCCCGGATGCGGGCGATCACCTCCTCGAGGCTGAACGGCTTGGTGACGTAGTCGTCCCCGCCCAGCGTCAGCCCGGTGACCTTGTCGTCGTTGGCGTCGCGAGCGGTCAGGAACAGCACCGGCAACGGGTGGGTCCCCGCGCGCAGCCGCCGCAGCACCACGAACCCGTCGACGTCGGGCAGCATCACATCGAGCACCACCAGGTCGGGGCGGTGGCGCTCGACGGCGGACATCGCCTCGGCACCGGTCATGGCCGTGACCACCTCGAACCCCGCATAGCGCAGGCTGGCCGACAGCAGCTCGACGATGTTGGGCTCATCGTCTACCACCAGCAGGCGGGCCTCGGCGGTGCGGCCGCTGGTGGGGGGAAGGACGTCTGTCATGTGCTTGTCGCCTCGCCCGAGTGTCCGGATACCGCGACGGTATCGCCGTCACCGCTGGTCACGGCCTCAGCATGGGGTCTCGACCTGAGCGTCGGCTGGGTGAATCCTGGACACCGGCTGGGCAACGCACGGGGAGCAGAGCCACTTTCAGGAACTTCTCAGTGCTCACCCAGGGTGCCTGCAGCGTTG
Organism: Acidimicrobiales bacterium; assembly: GCA_035641315.1. Lineage (GTDB taxonomy): Bacteria > Actinomycetota > Acidimicrobiia > Acidimicrobiales > VFJN01 > DASQUK01. The sequence goes on from DASQUK010000018.1 coordinate 2,047, forward strand.
GTGGGCATGCTGGGTCCATGACCGACGACCAGACGACGCCCGCGGCGCCCGACGAGCCGCCGACGAGGACACCCGCACCCGATGGCGAGCAGCCCACAGCGGCGCCGCCCCCCGCCTTCCCCCGATCACAGGATTCGCCTGCATCTCCAGAGTTTCGGCCTCCGGTCCCCCCACCGCCCGACCTGAACGCCGAGCCGTCCACCGGGCCCGAATCCCCCGCGTTGAGCGCCGAACCGCCGACCGGCCCCCAGCCGCCCGTGTCCGAGCCGGGCCCGGAGACGGCGAATCCGACCTATCCGCCCTACCCGTCCGATCCGTTCGATGCTTCGGGCGCCGCCGGTCGGGGAGCGCCCCCACTCCCCCCCGCCCCGCCCGCGGCCCGAGCGGCCGGGGGAGCGGGAGACATGTCCGGTGCTGCGCCCGTCGGTTCGCCGTCCCCGCCTGCTCCCTCTCGGCGGGGGCGGCGGGCCGTCGCCGTGCTCGCCGCTGCCGGGCTCATGGCCGCGTCGGGCGCCGGTGGCGCCCTGCTGGCGCTCGGCCTGGACGACGACGACTCCGGCCCGAGCGTGACCAGCCTCGACGCCGACCCCGTGAGCGGCAACCAGGACAGCGAGCCCGACGAGCCCCTGTCGCAGGCCGCCGACGCCGTGCTGCCCAGCGTGGTGTCGATCACCTTCGAGGCCGACCTGGGAACCGGCCAGGGCTCCGGCGTGATCATCAGCGACGACGGCCAGATCCTCACCAACAACCACGTCGCGGCCGAGGCGGCCGACGGCGGCGAGCTGTCGGTCACGTTCTCCGACGGCACCCGGGCCGACGCCGAGGTCCTGGGCCGCGACCCGGCGACCGACCTGGCGGTCATCCAGGCTCAGGACGTCGACGGGCTGACCCCGGCCACGCTCGGCAGCAGCAGCGACCTCCACGTCGGTGACACCGTGCTCGCCATCGGCAGCCCACTGGGCCTCGACGGGTCGGTGAGCGCCGGCATCGTGAGCGCGCTCGACCGGTCCATCACGCTGTCGAACGACCAGCAGCCGCCGTTCGGTGAAGACGGCGAGACCGAGCCGGCACCGTCGGCCGTCATCGACGCCATCCAGACCGACGCCGCCATCAACCCCGGCAACTCGGGTGGCGCCCTCATCAACGCCGACGGCGAAGTTGTCGGCATCAACACCGCCATCGCCTCGCTGGCCGGTGGCGGCGGCATCGGCTCGCAGGGGGGCAACATCGGCGTCGGGTTCGCCATCCCCATCGACTCGGCCCGCCAGATCGCCGAGCAGCTCATCGAGGACGGTGAGGTCACCCACGCCTACCTGGGCGTGCGGATCGCCGACGCGGAGTCGGGCGGCGGCGCCATCATCGGCGAGGCCGAGGAGGGCCAGCCGGCCGCCGAGGGCGGCCTCAAGGAGGGCGACGTGATCACCCGGGTCGACGACCGGGAGATCACCACCGGCTCCGAGCTGACGGCCGCGATCCGCTCGCACCAACCGGGCGACCGGGTAACGATCACCTACACCCGGGACGGCGACGAGCGGACGACCGAGGTGACCCTGGGCGAGCTGCCCACCGATTGAGGCCGGTTGAGCAGGGCGTCTCTCACGCCGAGGTCCCGAGCGTGAGAGATGCCAGAGCTCGACACGGAGGCGTCTAACCTCCGCACCGGCGTGCCGGGAAGTCTGGTCGGCGAGACTCTGTCGTCGACCCCAGCAGGAGCCGGCATGGCCGAGAACCGGGCACAGCGGGACGCGACCGATCGCCTGCGGCTGATCCGTCCGCTCGTCGACTTCCTCCACACCGAGGCGGCCGGCGGCGTGGCGCTGGTGATCGCCGCGATCGTGGCGCTCGCGTGGGCCAACTCCCCTTGGGACGCCTCGTACCGCGACCTCTGGACCACCGACCTGACCGTGGCGCTGGGCGACCGCCGGCTCGACCTCGACCTGCGCCACTGGATCAACGACGGGCTGATGGCGATCTTCTTCTTCGTCGTCGGCCTGGAGATCAAGCGCGAGCTGGTCGACGGCGAGCTGCGCGACCCCCGGAAGGCGGCGCTGCCGGCGTGCGCCGCTCTGGGGGGGATGGTGGCACCGGCGCTCATCTATGCGGCGTTCAACGCCGGCGGGGAGGGGTCCGACGGCTGGGGCATCCCGATGGCCACCGACATCGCCATGGCCGTCGGCGTGTTGAGCCTCATGGGCAGCCGGGTGTCGGCGTCGCTCAAGCTGTTCCTGCTGGCGCTGTCGATCGTCGACGACATCGGCGCCATCCTCGTGATCGCGGTCTTCTACACCGACGAGATCCACGGCGACGCCCTGCTGGCGACCCTCGGGCTGCTGGTGGCGGTGGCCGCCATGCGGCGCTTGGGCGTTCGGTCGGTCCCGGCGTTCGTCGTGGTGGGCGTGGTGCTGTGGGTCACGCTGCACGAGTCGGGGATCCACGCCACGCTCGCCGGCGTGGTGCTCGGCCTCATGACACCGACCCAGCCGATCCGGCGGCCGGAGCTCGTCGACGCCGCCAAGTTGGCGGACGTGTCGTCGTACCGGGCCGCTCGGCAGACGGCCACCGCGGCGCGCGAGGCGGTGTCGGTGGTCGAGTGGCTCGAGCACCAGCTGCACCCGTGGACCAGCTTCGTCGTCGTCCCCCTGTTCGCGCTGGCCAACGCCGGCGTGGCGCTGAGCGGCGACACGGTCGGCGACGCGCTCAGCTCCCCGGTGGCCGGGGGCATCGTGTTCGGGCTGGTGGTGGGCAAGGTCGTGGGCATCACCGGCTTCACCTGGCTGGCGACCCGGCTGCGGATCGCCACACTGCCCGAGGGCTCCGGTTGGTCGGGGATCGTGGGCGTGGGCGCGCTCGCCGGCATCGGCTTCACGGTCTCGATCTTCGTGACGGGACTGGCCTTCGGTGGCACCGCCCTGGAGGATCAGGCCAAGGTGGCGATCCTGGGCGGCTCGCTGCTGGCAGCGGCCATCGGCTCGGTCGTGATCGTGGCGACCTCCGGGCGAGCCGGAGGCGCCGTACCCGAGGCCGTAGGTTCCGTGGCCTCGGGCCCGAGGTCATAGGTTTCAGATTCGGCACCCATGAGCTCGCCCTCAGGTCGATGAAACCTATTGCCTCGGCTGTTCCCCGGGGTGCCGACCGCCCTCAGCCGGCGAG
>DASQUK010000019.1:0-7994 GCA_035641315.1 Acidimicrobiales bacterium
ACGCGGTAGTCCTCGCCGTACTGCCGGCGCAGGTCCCGAGCGACCGCGCGCGACACTCCCGGATCGTCATCGACGGTCAGGAGGATGGGTTTGCGGTCGGTGTCGGTCTCCATGCTCTTATCGACGCTCTCTGGCTCCGAATTTCAGCGCGTCCGGCCGACGCACGCTACCGGCGGCATGGGCCATCATGAACCCGATTCGAGAACGAGGGGAGCACCGTCTGATGACCGTCGACCTGGGACCGGCTGCGCAGCGAATGTCCGACCTGCTGAGGGCCGTGCCCGACGAGCGGCTGGGCGGGCCGACACCGTGCCCGGCGTACACGCTCGGCGACCTCATCGACCACATCGGCGGGCTGACGCCCGCCTTCACCGCCGCCGCCACCAAGACGACCCCCGCCGACGCCACGGGGAAGGCCGAGGGTGATGCGTCACGGCTGCCTGCCGACTGGCGGACCCGCATCCCCCGTGACCTGGAGACCCTGGCCGAGGCGTGGCGCGACCCGGCGGCGTGGACGGGGATGACCCGGGCCGGGGGCTTCGACCTGCCGGGCGAGGTCGCCGGTCTCGTGGCGCTCGACGAGCTCGTCATCCACGGGTGGGACGTCGCCCGGGCCAGCGGGCAGGACTACGACTGCGACCCGCAGTCGCTGGAGGCCGTGCACGGCTTCGTGTCGCAGTTCTCGGGGCCGGAGCGCGAGGCGGCCCGAGAAGGGCTGTTCGGCCCGGAGGTCGAGGTGCCCGAGGACGCCCCGCTGCTCGACCGGGTGATCGGCCTCACCGGCCGTGACCCCGCCTGGACCCCCGACTGACGGGAGCGGTCGGGCGGGGCGGGGGCGGTCGACTCAGAGGTCGAGTAGATGGCTGCCGCTGGACGGGGGCTATTTCCTCCACCTCGGTGGCGGGACCCTGCCGAACTCCGGGCAAGGCCGGCAGGATGGCCCGATGGCAGACGAGCAGTCAGGACAGCAGCCGACGCTCTACCAGTGGGCGGGCGAGCGCCCGGGCCTGGAGCGGATGATCAACGCGTTCTACGACCGGGTCGAGGCCGACGACCTGCTGTCGCCGTTGTTCCCCGGAGGGGTCAGCGAGACGCATCGGACCAACGTGACGACGTGGTGGTGCGAGGTGTTCCGCGGGCCGGCCCGCTACACCGACGAGCTGGGCGGCTATCCCCGCATGGTCGGCAAGCATCGCAACCTGGCCATCACCCCCGAGCAGCGCCTGCGCTTCGCCACGCTCATGAGCATGGCGGCCGACGACGCCGGGCTGCCGGACGACCCCGAGTTCCGCTCCGCCCTGGTGGCCTACCTCGAATGGGGCACGCGGCTGGCCCTGCAGAACTCCCAGCCGGGCGCCGCCGTCGTCGAGCACGCGCCCGTGCCCCACTGGGGCTGGGGCGAGGCGCCGCCGTACCAGCCGTGATCCGGCCAGGGGGTCAGGGCCGGAGGACGATCTTGCCGCGGGTGTGGCGCTCCTCCAGCTCCCGGAAGGCCTGCTGGACCTCGGTGAGGGGATAGACCTTGGCGATCGGGATCTCCAGGCGCCCCTGGTCGACGAGCCCGGCGAGCTCGGCGAGCACCGCCGGGCTGTCCGCGTTGCGGTTGCCTTGCGTCTTGACGCCGTAGCGCTCCGCGGCCGGGAAGTCGATGACGGTGTTGATCCGGTCGGGCCGGACGCCGAGCTCGAGCGCCAGCTCGACGTAGCCGCCACCGAAGGCGTCGATGAAGGCATCGACGTGCCCGCCGGAAGCGGCCCGGATGCGATCGGCGACACCCTCGCCGTACGCCACAGGGATCACGCCGTGGTCCGCCAGCCAGCCGCGGTTGGCCTCGCTGGCCAGACCGATCACCGTGGCTCCCGCTTTGCGGGCGAGCTGCACCGCGATCGAACCGACGCCACCGGCGGCGCCGGCGACGGCCACGACGTCGCCGGCGCTCGGCGAGACGGCGCGGACCGAGGCGTAGGCCCCGGTCCCGGCGACGAACAGCGAGCCTGCCGCCTCCCAGGGCACGCCGGCCGGGCGGTGGACGAGCTTGTCGGTCTCCGTGACCACCAGCTCGGCATGGCTGGCTCGGGCGTACGTGAACCCGAGAACCTCGTCGCCCACTGCGAAGCCCCCGACGCCGTCGCCGAGATCCTGCACGATCCCGGCCAGGTCGCTGCCCTGCCCGGACGGGAACGTCGCCGGCCATCTCTCGTGCAGCAGCCCCTGGCGGATGGCCGCCTCGCCGGGGTTGATCGCCGCCGCCTCGACCTTGACGAGCACCTGGCCAGGACCGGGGACGGGTGGCTCGACCTCCACCACCCGCAAGACGTCGATCCCGCCGTACTCGTCGAACCTGACAGCCCGAGGCATCGCATCACTCCCTTCACCATTGGTCAGGTCGCCCGCAGCCGCTCTGCCAGGGCGGCCGCCTCGATGTCGAGACGGCGCAGGAGCCCGGGCACGATCCGGCCCTCCGCCCGGCGGCCCATCAGCGGGACCGCCACCACCAGCTCGCCGTCGAGCCTGCGCACCGTGACATCGTCCACCGGCTCCAGGACCATGTCCGCCACGCCGTGGAGCCGGTCGGGCGCGGCCTCGGCCTCGAACGAGAGCCGTCCCACCCCGCTGGACCGATCGAGGCGCAGCTCCTGGATCCACGTCAGCCGGCGCCCGGCCAGCAGCCGGCTTGCCAGCGGATCGAGGTGCCCGACGAAGTCGTAGCGCAGGCGAAGGTGCGACTCGTTGGTGTCGGTGCCGCCGTCGACCACCTCCAGCAGCCGGAGGTCCGGCAGCTCGAGCTGGCGGTGGAACCCGGGATCGAGCAGCAGCGCGGCGACGGCACCGACAGGCCCGGGGAACCGGTGCTCGGCGTGGAACCGCATCCCGCCATCCTCGCGGGCCGGCTCAGGTTCCGGCGTTCGATTGCTGCGATTCCGGCGGTTTGCGAATGCCGGTTCGCCGGGCGGGCGCGGGCGCCGGCGCTGGCGGGCGCGGCCGCAGCCGGAGGGTTCCGCCTTCCCTCCGGCTGCCCCACCGCTGGCTGTGCCGCGCCCCGGAGCCAGGTCCAGCGCGGCGAGGACGGACGGTAGGCGCCGCACCCGGACGGGGGATCCGTAGCACCTACGTATTCCTCTAGCATCCCTCCCAGTGGCGGGACGGTGGCCCCTCGTCGGGCGGGGCGAAGAGCTTGCGGAGCTTCGGCGGCTGCTGGGCTCCGCAGGAGGGCCGAGGGGGGTCGCGCTGTTCGGCGACGCCGGGGTTGGCAAGTCCCGCCTCGTCGCCGAGGTGGTCGATGCGCACCGCGCGGACGGCCAAGCCGTCGAGAGGGTCCGGGCGACGGAAGCGGCCAAGGGCATCGCGCTGGGGTCGTTCGCTCACCTGTTCGTGCCCGGAGACGACGTCCATCACCGGGACGACCTTCTCTATCTGGCGCTGGCCCGCCTGCGCGAGCGAGCCGACGCCGACGACTTCCTCCTCGCGGTCGACGACGGGCACCTGTTGGACGACTGGTCGATCGCCCTGCTGCACCTGGCGGCTGCCCAGTCGCAGGTCCGGGTGCTGGTGAGCGTCCGGACGGGGGAGCAGCTGCCGCCCGGGCTCGTCGGGTTGTGGAAGGACGAGTTGCTCGTACGGCTCGACGTGGCGCCGCTCACCCGCGACGCGACGGAGCAGCTCGTGCTCACCGTGGTCGGTGACCGGGTGCCGGCGTCGCTCCTCGATCGGATCTGGCGGCTGAGCCGTGGCAACGCGCTGTTCGTCCGCGAGCTGATCACGGCGGCGGTCGAGCGCCGGGAGACGGGGGCCGGCGGCCGGGTGCTGCTCCCGGCGGAGGGGCCGCAGGAGAGGCTGCGCGAGCTGGTCGAGGAGCGACTCCGCCTCCTGGACCCCCGATTGCGGCGGACTCTGGAGCTGGTCGCCACCGCCGAACAGGTGCCGCTCGAGGCCCTCGAGCGGATCGCCGACGTGGTGGACGTGGAGGCGCTGGAGCGGCGGGGCCTGCTGGAGATCGTCGGTGCGGAGCGGGCCCTCACGGTCCAGATGACGCACCCGCTGTACGGCGAGGTTCTCGCTCAGGCCCTTCCCCGTCTGCGCCGCCGAGCCCTGCTCAGAGATCTCGTCCAGGCGGTCGACGAACTGGATCACTTCGACCGGCTGCGGTTGGCCACATGGCGGCTCGACTCCGGAGCACCCGGCGACCCCGAGCAGCTGCTGCCGTTGGCGCAGGAGGCCCTGGGCCGGCTCGATCACCGTCTGGCCGAGCGGCTGGCGCTGGCCGCGGGCGGCACGAGCCGGGCCGACGCCGGCCTGGTCCTCGCGGAGGCGTTGTCGGGCCAGGGTCGGATCGACGACGCCCAGGCGGTGCTCGGCGGGCTCCGCCCCGCCGACCCGGAGCAGGTGGCGCGGGTCGCCATCGCCCGGGCGAGCGATCTGTTCCTGCACCTCGACCGGTCCGGCGAGGCGTTCGAGGTGCTGCAGGCCGCCGACGACGGTCTGGCCGACCATCCGGACTGGCGCGCCGAATGCCGGTCGGTCCTGGCCCAGATGCTCATGTTCTCGCTGCGCCTCGCCGACGCCGGCAAGGTGGCGGACGACCTGCTCAGCGACCCCGCCACGCCGGAGACCGCTCGCGTGCGGGCGGTCAGCGTCGCCGTGACCGCCCGGGGTGCGGAGGGGCGGTTGGATGCCGCCTTGTCGCTGCTCGACGACGACATCCATGCGTCAGCGCACCGGCACCGCCGTGAGGTGCCCTTCGGGGACGTCCAGCTCCGCATGGCCCGCTTCCAGGCGCTCCACTGGGCCGGGCGGTGGCGCGAGCTGGACAGCTACACCGCCGACAACCTGGGCCTCGACGTGGAGCAGCCGCCACCGTCGCTGCGCGGGATCCTCGCCGGCTTCAGGGGTGGTGCCCTGCTGGCCCGCGGCCGCGCCGGCGCCGCCCTGGCCGAGCTGCAACGCTCGACGCGCACGCTGGCGGAGTCCGACTGGTTCGGCCAGCGGCCGCTGGCCGAGGCGATGCGCGCCCGGGCGGCGGTCTTCGCGGGCGATCTCGACGTCGCGGACGAAGCCATCCGCGCCGCCGGCGTCGCCTTTGCCGCCGACACCCTGCGCGGGGCGCGCACCCTGCCGTACATCGAGCTGTCGCGGGCGTGGCTCCTCGCCGCGCAGGGCGACGTCGCCGAGGCCGCCCAGCGGTGCCTGACGCTGGCGACGGCCCTGGAGCACGTCGTCAAGCCGCTGGCCGTCGAGGTGCTCCACGCCGCCGTTCGGCTGGGGCGCGCCACCGACGCCGTCGACACGATGGAGCGTCTCGGCGACGCGGTCGACGGTCCATTCGCCGGCGTTGCCGCCCGTCACGCCCGGGCGCTGGCGCAGTCGGACGCCGACCTCCTGGCTGCCGTGGCATCCGAGTTCGAGGAGCATGGAGCCGATCTGCTCGCCGCCGAGGCCCACCGGTCGGCGGCGAACGCCTACCGACGGCAGGGTCGGGGCGCCTCCGCGGCGGCAGAGGGCCGCCGGGTCGACGACCTCCTGCGGCGTGGGGGCGACGCGTGCTCCCCGGGATTGGAGCCCCTCGTGCCGGCGGGACAAGACCTGACCGGCAGGGAGCGTGAGGTGGCCTTGCTCGCGGCCAGGGGGCGCACCAGCCCGGAGATTGCTGCCGATCTCTACCTTTCGGTGAGAACGGTCGACACGCACCTCCACCGCGTCTACCGCAAGCTGATGGTGGATGGCCGGCGACAGCTCGCCGAGGCCCTAGGCATCGTGCCGGGTTCCTCACGGCCCGACGCAGTACGTAGCGACTACTGACGCCCGGGCGGGCGGTCGAACCTACGGTGCGACGGTGAGCGAGCGTCGGCGAGCCAACGATCAGCACCGCGATGGTGACGAGGCGCCGCACACCGTCGGGGCCGGTGCCCCCTCCGACCCGGACGGTGGCACCACGCCAGGGTCTGACCCGGCGTTGGCCGGTTCGGGAGATGTCCTGCGGGCCGTCGCCGACTTCGTGGACGACCTCGTCGAGGACACCGGTACCGACGACGCCTCGCGCGCGTAGGTAAGCAGGACCGGACCCTCACCCCGCATCGCGATCCCTGAGCTCGTGGTAGGCGGCCCGCAGCGCCGCCCGGTCGTGTCGATCGTCGGGCTCGACCACCGCGTCGGGCCTCGGCCGCCAGGCGGCCGCGACCTCGCCGGGCTGGCCACCGGCAAGGATGGCGGCCGCCTGCACGGCGGCACCCCTGGCCACCATCTCGGTGTCCGTGTGCACCTCGACGGGACGCCCGGCCAGGTCGGCCAACACCTGCCGGACGGCGCGCGACCGGGCACCACCTCCCGTCAGCAGGAACCGGCGATCGGCGGCCACCCCTTGCGCTTCCAGTGCGTCCAGCCCGTCGAGGAGCCCGTGGATGACGCCTTCGACCGCGGCCCGGGCCAGGTCGGCGCGTTCGTGGGTCGTCCGCAGCCCGGCGAGGGTGCCCGTGGCATCCGGGCGGTTCGGCGTGCGCTCGCCGTCGAGGTACGGCAGCAGGGTCAGCCCCCGCGCCCCGGCCGGCGCGCCGAGGGCCAGCTCGTCGAGCCCGTCATGGTCGACCCCGAGCAGCGCGGCCACCGTGTCGTGCACCCTGGCCGCGTTCAAGGTGCAGACGAGCGGGAGGAACCCACCGGCCGCGTCCGCGAATCCGGCGACGGTTCCCGTGGGGTCGGCGACGGGGCTGTCGCTCACGCCGTAGACCGTGCCGGACGTGCCCACCGAGATGGCGACGTCGCCGGAGGCGAGCCCGAGCCCGAGCGCGGCCGCCATGTTGTCGCCGGTGCCCGGACCGACCACGGCAGGCCCGAACAGGTCGCGCGCCTCGCCCACCAGGTGACCCGACGCCTCGGCCGGCGCCCGGACCTCGGGAAGGCAGCCCAGCCAGTCGCGCTCGTCGTCGATCAGCGCGAGCAGGTCGGGACGCCACTCGCCCGCGGCCGCTGACCAGTAACCCGTCCCCGAGGCGTCGCCCCGATCGGTGGCGGCCCGGCCCGTGCACCGCAGGTTGAGCCAGTCGTGGGGCAGGAGCACCCGCGCCAGGCGGGCCCATGCCTCGGGCTCGCAGCGGCGCAACCACGCCAACTTCGTCACGGTGTACGACGCGACCGGCACGAGGCCCACAGCCTGGCTCCACCCCTTCACGCCGAGCCGCTCCACGAGGGCCGAGGCATCCGGCGCAGACTCGGTGTCGTTCCAGAGCTTCGCCGGGCGCACCACCGCACCACCCGGGTCGAGCACCACCATCCCGTGCTGCTGACCGGCGATGGCCAGTGCGGCGACGGCGGGCCGACCGAGCTCGACACCGGCCCGGCCGAGGGCTGCCCACCACGCGCCGGGGTCCTGTTCGCTGCGCGGTGGCGACACGGCCGGGTGGGGCGCCCGCGCCGAAGCCTGGAGCCGACCGGTCGTCGCGTCCCGCAGCTCGAGCTTGGTCGCTTGGGTCGAGCTGTCGACTCCCAGGACGAGCGCCACGGACGCTGGACGCGGCCCGGCCGCGCTAGCGGACGCCCAGCAGCAACTCGGTCACGAGCTGGTCGAGGCGCTCGTGCCCGTAGCCCTGGCCGCCGAGCGCGTCCTCGTCGTCGCCCGCCACGTCGGCGCGCAGCCGGGAGATGCCCTCGGGTGTCGGTCCGCCGGGCAGTGTCGGCTCGCCCAGCCGGTCGGCCTGCGCGGCTCGGAGCGCATCCTGGATCTCGGCGTCCTCGGCGAAGCGGCGGGCCTTCTCCCGCAGGATGAGGTAGGTGCGCATGCAGCCCCGGGCGAAGTCCCACACGCCGTCGGCGTCCTCGGTGCGGTAGGCGTGGGCGTCGAAGTGCCGCATCCCGTCCCAGCCGGACTCCTCCAACAGCTTCACCAGGTAGAAGGCGTCGCGAATCCCCTCGCTGCCGAAGCGGAAGTCCTGGTCGAACTTGCCGATGCGCTGGGCGTTGAGGTCGATGTGGAAGAGCTTGCCGTGCCAGAGGCACTGGCCCAC